>NZ_CP181499.1:2126037-2442074 GCF_052186135.1 Methylocystis sp. JAN1
CCAAAGCCGCGCCTCGAGCGCCTGCCCCTCGCGTTTCTGCGCGGCGACGAACTGCCCTTCGATTTGCCCCTTGCTGGAGCCCTCGCCTCGCGCGGTCGCGACAGGCGCGGGGCGGGGCGCGCGCAGATGCAGGTCGACCAGATGGAGCCGGGCGCCGGATGGCCCCTCTACCGCCGCGTAGAGCAGCGGCCGGTCCCATTCGATTAGGATCGGCGGCGGCGCCGTGTCGCTGTCGCGCGGCGGCGGCCAGGTCCATTTTTCCACGATGTCGTGATGAATCTGTCGAGCCGCTCGGATCGGCCAGCGGCTGAGGATCACGAGATTGTGGATGTCGGCTGGCGCCTGCGCGCCCGGCCGCACGCTGGCCGCCCGGTGAAACCGCGCATAGGGCGTCCCCTCCAGCAGGCGGTTGAGCGCGAGGAATTCGCGGGCGCCGCGCTTGTGCGGCTTCTGGGCGCCGACTTCCTGCAGGCAGATTACATCGGCGTCGAGCTCTGCGAACAGCGGGAGCAGGGCGGCGCGGCGCGCGTCGAACGCGTCCCGACGGCTGGCCGCGTAGTCGAGATTTTCGAGATTGAAGGAAGCCAGCCGCAGATGCATCGCCCGATTTTCCCGCGGTTCGGTCTCCGGCGCCAGAGCGTCCCCGGCCTGCGAAGGATTTATTAGGCAAATGCGCCGTTTCGCCCCTCGACGGCGGCGGCGTTTGGCGGCACTATCCCTGCAATTTTCTTTCCTCCAGCGGAGCTTCTCGCCGTGTCCGTTTTCGACGGCATCCCCTTTTTCGCCGGCGTCGACGCCGCCCGCGCCGAGTCCTTCGGGCGCCAGTGCGTGCGCAAGCGCTATTCCGAGGGAGAACTCGTCCTCGATTTCGACGATCCCTCGACAGACGTTTATTTCATCGTTTCCGGCGACGTTCGCGTTCTCGTTCGCACGGCGGCGGGCAAGGAAATGATTCTGGGCGATTTCGGCGCGGGGAAATTTTTCGGCGAGATGGCCGCGATCGACGGCGCCAAGCGCTCCGCCAATGTGACGGCGCTTACGAACGCCGAGCTTTTGCTCGTGCCGCCGGCGGTCTTCAAGGAGATCGTCCTCCATTCGTCGGAAATCAGCGAGCGCCTGCTGCGCCTTCTGACCGCGCGCGTGCGCGAGCTGAACGTGCGGCTGTTCGAGCGCTCGGTGCTCGACCTGCGCCACCGGCTGTATTCCGAACTCCTGCGCATGTCGACGCCGCGCAAGGGTCATGACGGGCAGGCGATCGTCTCGCCGCCGCCCTTCCAGCACGACCTCGCAGCGCGCATCGGCTGCCGCCGCGAGCAGGTCAGCCGCGAACTCGGCGCCATGGCGGAAGAGGGGCTCGCGGAGAAAGTGCGCGGCGGCCTCGTCCTGCTGCGCCCGAGCGTGCTCGAAAAGCGCGTGAAGGACGCGATGAACGCCGCCGAATGAGAGCGGAACGAGACCTGTGCGATTCCGCACAAACCAGCTCCTCGCCGTTTTGTAGC
Source organism: Methylocystis sp. JAN1 (assembly GCF_052186135.1). Lineage (GTDB taxonomy): Bacteria > Pseudomonadota > Alphaproteobacteria > Rhizobiales > Beijerinckiaceae > Methylocystis. The sequence goes on from NZ_CP181499.1 coordinate 2,127,537, forward strand.
TTCACCCCATCTAAAGGAGACGATCCTCGTCTCTGGATCACGCCGCGTTTCAGCGGAAACGCTCGAACGCGGATGACGTGGTCTTTCTAGAGGTCGGGCGAGCTTTTTCGCAGCACGCTCCGGGGAGGGAGAGAGAGGCGGATGAGCGCGTTATTGACGCCCATCGAGCGATGCAAGGAAGTCGCGGGGCTGGAGCCGCACGAAATCGTGCTCGGCGTCAGCCCGAGTGAGAAACACGAGCGCCTGCTGGCGAAATATCGTCGCGCCCGCCGCTCGCAGGCGCTGACGCGCGCCAGGATCGTCGCGGATATCCGAGCGGCCGTCGCGGCGGGGGCCACGCGGGAGGCGGCCGATCTTCTGATCGTGCTGCGGCGGCTTCTGGCGCTCGCCGCGCCGCGCGCGCCGCGCCGGGGCCGGTCTGCCTGCTCGCGGCGTCCCGCGCTCGTATTGCGCGCCCGCTGGGCGCGTCGCCTGAGCGCCGAGACAGCGCGGGCGGGCGCGGAGCCCGATGGCCCGGAGGCCGCCGTCCTTCGCTTGCCCGCACGCGAAAAATCCCCGTAGGAACTGTTGTTTAACGATGTCTGGCAGTCGGGCGGCGCCAAGGTCAAGCCCCGCAATTCAGGCGTGAATCTGGCGCTCGGCGAGGAGCGCCTCGCCGAGCGTCGAGCCCCCGCCGGGTCTCGACGCGCCCGGGCCTGTCCGGGCCGGCGACGCCCTTGTCCAAAGCCGCGCCAATGTTGATAACCAACCTGCGCCGCCGCCGGTCGTCGTTGAGGAAGATTATCAGAGTCCCGGCCTGTAACGGGCTCCGCGCCGAGCAGGTCGCGCGGCCGTCGGCGCGCGAGGGAGCGGCTCGCGCCGGCGGACGATCGCATGGTCAAACGTAAGTGGGTTTTCCTTTTCGCGACCTCGCTCGCGGCCGCGCTCGTCCTGCCCTGGGGCGCGCTGCAGCCGCGCCGGCTCGACGATCTTCGCAATCTCGTTTTCGACGAGTTCCAGCGCCTGTCGCCGCGCCTTTACGATCCGGAAACGCCCGCGCGCGTCGTCGGCGTGGATGAGGAAAGCCTGAAAGCCTACGGCCAGTGGCCCTGGCCGAGGACGCGTCTCGCCGAGCTCGTGGAGCGGCTGCGCGAACTCGGCCCCGCCGTCATCGCCTTCGACTTCATCTTCTCGGAACCCGACCGCGCGAGCGCCCGGATGCTGGTCGAGGCGCTGCCGGACCCCAGGCTGCGCGCGGAAGTCTCCCGGCTCGTGGCGAAGGCCCCCGACAGCGACGCGATTTTCGCCGGCGCCCTGCGCGACGCGCCGGTCGTGCTCGGCGCCACGCTCGCGGCGGAGGGAGCGAAGACCTATCCTTCCAAGACGGGCGTCGCCTTCGCTGGCGACGATCCGGCGCCCTTCCTCTATTTATTTCCCGCGGCGCTTCTTCCGCTGGAGCCGTTCGTTGAAAACGCGAAAGGGCTGGGGGCGACCAACTGGCTTCCCGACCGCGACATGGTCGTGCGGCGCGTGCCGCTGCTGACCCGCGTCGGCGCGTCGATCGCGCCGTCTCTTGCTTTGGAGGCGCTGCGCGTCGCGCAGGGAGAGCAGAGCGTCGTCATTCGCTCCTCCAACGCCAGCGGCGAAACCGCCTATGGCGCGCAGACAGGCGTCAATGCGGTGAAGGTCGGCGCCTTTCAGATCGCCGCCGGCCCGAACGCCGACGTGCGCCCGCGTTACACATACGCGGCGCCGGCGCGAAATATATCGGCGAAGGCGGTTCTGGAGAAACGCGTCCCGCGTGGCGAGGTCGAGGGGCGCATCGTCTTCATCGGCGCGCTTGCGGTGGGGCTGGGCGACGTGCGCGCGACCCCGCTGGAGGCGGTCGTGCCGGGCGTCGAGGTGCATGCGCAGATCGTGGAGTCGCTGACGACCGGGGCCTTGCTGTCGCGGCCCGACTGGGCGCCGGGCCTAGAATATGTCGTGGCCATCGTCGCTTTCGCCCTGACCATGCCGCTGCTCTTCCTTGCGCCGCAGCTCGTGTCGGCCGCTTTCGTGCCCCTCGCCGTCGCCGGGCTCTTCTCGGGCTCGCTTTATCTTTTTGAGAAGCGCGGGCTGCTGCTCGATCCGGCTTATCCCAGTCTCGCCATCGTCGGCGCCTACATCGTCGGGGCCGTCACGTTGTGGCGCGCGGAGATCATGGCGAGGCGGCAAGTCCGCCGGGCCTTCGGCAAATTCGTCGCGCCTGCGGTCGTGGACCGCATCGCGGAGCATCCCGAGCGCCTCGTGCTGGGCGGCGAGACGCGCGAGCTGACGGTGCTCTTTTCCGACCTTCGCAACTTCTCGGGCATTTCGGAAGGCTTGAGCGCCCGCGAATTGACGCAGTTCATGAACGACTATCTGACGCCCATGACCGACGCCATTCTCGAAAGCGAGGGCACGGTGGACAAATATATGGGCGACGCCATCCTCGCCTTTTGGAACGCCCCGCTCGACATTGCGGACCATCCGCGCAAGGCGGTGCGGGCGGCGCTGGCGATGCGCGCCGCCATGCAGGACTTCAACGCCGAGCGCGCGCGATTGGCGCAGGCCGCGGGGAGCCCGCACACGGAGGCGGCGATGGGGCTCGGCCTGCATCTCGGGCCCGCCAGCGTCGGCAATATGGGCTCGGTCCGCCGCTTCGACTACTCGATCCTCGGGGACAACGTTAACCTCGCATCGCGTCTGGAGGGCGCGAGCAAGGCCTTCTCGACCGACATCGTCGTTTCCAAAGCCGTTCGCGACGCCGTCCCCGACATGGCCTGGCTTGATCTTGGTCGCATCGTGGTCGTTGGCCGCGCCGAGCCGACCCATGTCTTCGCCCTTGCGGGCGACCCCGATTTTGCCGGAACCGACGCGTATGTGCGCTGGCGCACGGCGCATGGGGAAATGGTGGCGGATTATGAATCGGGGCGATTCGCCGCCGCCGCCATGCGGGCGCAAAGCGTCGCCTTGACAGTCCCGGGGTCGTGGCCTGCGCTCTATCTGGGCCTGGGTGAACGATATTCCGGGCTCGCTCGCGAGGGCTTGAAAGAAGGCCGGTCTTCGATATGGAATCTCCAAAGCAAATGATGTGCTTGCGGCGCCGCTCGTCGCCCCGCGCGACCCATTGGCTCTATGGAAGGATCGTCGCCTGCGCATGACCGACACGATCGTCGCGAAATATTGGAGCCTTCTCGCCTCCCGACATGACGCGCAAGCCTTCGCCACGCTCGACGCCGCCTATCGCGAGCCGCAGCGCGCCTACCACGCATGGGGACATATCGTCGATCTGCTGACGAAACTCGATGCGCTGGCGCACCTCCCGACCCGGGGCGATCTCGTCGCAGCCGCGATCTTCTGGCACGATTCCGTCTATCTCACCCGCGATCCGGACGGCCGCGCGCGGACGGATCCTGAGAATGTCCAGGCCAGCGCCGAACTCTTCGCGCGCCATTCCAGGTTCGACGCGCTCGAGGCGCAGGCCGTGCACGACCTCATCATGGCGACGGCGAACCATATGAAGGCAAGGGCGCTCGTTGAGCTCTACCCCGGCTTTTCGCGCGACCTTGATTTCTTCCTCGATCTCGATCTCTCGTCTCTTGCGGCGCCCTGGTGCGTTTTTGAAAAGAATTTGGACGACATTCAGTTTGAGTTCGGCTGGGCGCCCGAGCGCGCCTTCTATCAGGGCCGCGTGCAGATGCTCGAAAGCTTCCTCGCCGCGGGCGACGGGCTCTATCGCCTGCCCGAGTCGCGCGCGCTCTGGCTTGCTCACGCGCGGGCCAATCTCCAGCGCGCCGACGTCGATCTGCGCGAGCGCCTCGCGGCCCGGCCGGCCTGACCTATCCCTCCAGACTTGCGCGCATGCGGTAGCCTTGAGGAGGGTGAGCGGTCGCTACTTCGCCCCGGCGTCCGGATAGGGCTCCGGCGCCGAATAATTCGTCGGAACGGCGCCCGTCAGGCTCCCCAGGAACGCGACAATTTCAGCTGCATCCCTGTCGGAAAGCGTCTTGCCGAGCTGAACCTTGCCCATGATCTTCACGGCCTTCGTCAGATCCTCGACCGAGCCGTCGTGGAAATAGGGCGCGGTCTTCGCGACGTTGCGAAGGCTCGGGACCTTGAAGACATACAGGTCCCCGTCGTCTTTCGTCACGTCCGCGCGGCCCTTGTCAGGCGTCTTCGAGCCCGTCTCCTTCCAATAGTCGCCGGTCACGCCGAATTTCTGGAAGGAGTCGCCTCCGACGCCGATGCCGTTGTGGCAGGAGGCGCAGCCCGTATCGATGAATTTGCGCAGGCCAGCCCGCTCCTGCGGGGAGAGGGCGCTGGCGTCGCCGGCGAGGAAGGCGTCGAATTTCGAGCGCGTCAGCAGCGTTCGCTCGAAAGCGGCGACGGCCACGCCCCAGTTTTTGGAATTGACCGGGTCTTTGTCGCCCGGAAAGGCATTGGCGAAGGCTTCCGAATAGGCGGGAATCGCCTTCAGCTTGCCCATGGCGGCCGCCTGATCGGGATTGCCGAAACTGGCGGGGCCCAGCAGCGACTTCTCGGCCTGCTCCTCGAGCGATTCCCGCTCGCCGCGCCAGTGCTGCTTGAAATTGAAAGCGGCGTTGAAAACCGAGGGCGCGTTACGCGGATTTTCCTTGCCGAAGACGCCGATCGCCTTTGGCAGGCCGTCGGCCCCTTGCCTGTCGGGAAGATGACAGTGGGAGCAGCTCACATTGCCGTCCATCGAGACGCGATTCTCGAAGAACAGCCGACGCCCGAGCTCCGCGCGCGCCGCCTGCAGCGGTTCTTTCGCTACGGGCGCTGGGGGCAGCGGCTTGAAGGATTGCTGCGCCTCGTCGAGGAGCTTTCTGGCGTCGGAGGCGTCCGCGAGCGCGGAGCCGGAGAGCATCGCGACGGCCAGCGAAACTGAGAGAAGGGAAAAACGCATGATCGCCTCCGCATAGGCGGATCCGAATTGGGCAAAAAAATCGAGCCGAGTAAGAAACGCCAGCACTTCGCGGCGCCAATCCTACCGGCTCGATTTTTTGCTGAGCAATCCGCCGTATGACGACGGACTCGTGCGAAATCTTAGATTTCAGCCGACGAGTAGGCGGTGACTTCCATGCCCACGCAAACTTCGACGATCACAGGGGTGGTCCAGGCCATTGTCATTTCCTCCGTTTGGAACTTCGGCGGCTGTTTCCTGCTCTTGTTCGCCGGATTCTTGGGCCGGGCGATGGGGGCAGGTTCAAGCTCGGCGAGAGCTTTATCATGATCGGCCGGGGCGTGCAATTAGCCCCGGCCGCTCTCCTTTTCAGGACGAATCAACGGCGGACGGGGCCGTTTGTTCGTTCTCGACCACGGCTAAGGTCAGGCGGCGAGGGCCTCGTCGTCGTTCACCGGATTGCCCCGGATGCGGCGCCCATGCGTCTCGACACGGGGCGTTGCGACTGCTAGGCATAGCGCGCCTTCCGGCGCAGAAGCCGGAAGCGCCTCAAGCAAAAACCCCAGAGTTTTCCTTCGGCTGAGACCGTAACGAGGGCGACTCTGGCCCGCGCGGCACCTCAGCGCGGCGATTTCAACGACCGCCATCAAGCGGCACGGGGCAGGAAGCGGATGAGCAAGGCTTCGCTCGACGGCAAAGCGATCGCGCTCGAAGACGCCTATAAACGGGCGGCGAGCATTCTGAGCAGCGCCAAATTTCCCCTGGTCGCGGGGCTCGGCGCCGACGTTCCGGGCGCCCGCGCGGCGATTCTTTTGGCCGAGCGCCTGCGCGGCGCCTTCGACCATCTGGCTTCGCGCGATTCCCTCGTCGATCTCGACGTGAAGCGCTCTTTCGGCATGTTCACCACGACCGCGAATGAAGCGCGCGTGCGCGCCGACGTCGTGATTCTCGTCGGCCCCGGCCTCACCCGGCAATGGCCCGGCATGCTGGAGCGGCTCGCGCTCGATCAGGCGCCGCGTCACGGGACCCATGCCGGCCAGCCGCGCAAGGTGATCTGGATCGGCCCGGACGCCGGCGAGGCGGGCGCCGTCCCGGGCGCTACGGTGATTCCGGCGACCTTGCAGGAAATCCCCGGCGTTCTCTCCGTGTGGCGCGCCCGCGTCGGCGGTCGCCGCGTCAATCCGGCGAAGATCGACGCCGCAAAGCTCGAACTCGTCGACGGCGTCGCCGAGACGCTCAGGAACGCCAAATTCGGCTGCTTCGTCTGGGCGACCGCTATCGGCCTCGACGCGCTCACGGTCGAGATGATGCAGGCGCTCGTGGCCGAGTTCAACGTCGCGACGCGCTTCACAGGCCTTCATATCGGCGCCCGCGCGGGCGCCTCGGGCGTTACGCAGGTCGCGGGCTGGATGACCGGCTTTCCGCCGCGCACGGGCTTCGGCCGCGGCTATCCCGAGCATGACCCGTGGCGCTTCGAGGCGAGCCGGCTTGTCGACAGCGGCGAGGCCGACGCGGCCCTGTGGATTTCCTCTTTCGACGGCGAAGGGCCGACCTGGTCGCGGAGCGACATTCCGCTTGTCACGCTGGCGCCCGCCGGCGCCGCGCCGGCGCGCGGCCTTTACATTGAAGTCGGCCAACCCGGCGTCACCCATGACGCCGTTCTCATGGCCCAGGAAACGGGCGGCATGGCGCTGCGCCGCGCCGCCGCGCCGTCCGATGCCCCTACAGTCGCTCAGGTCATCGACGCCATCATGGCGAATGTTTCGGAGGTCGCGCCTTGCTGACAGTTTTGCGTGGCGGCCATGTCGTCGACCCGGCGACGGGCAAGGATAGCGTCGGCGACGTCTGGTTCGAGGACGGCCGCATCGTCGCGCCGCCGGCCGGCGGCAAGGCCGATCAGGAGATCGACTGCTCCGGCCATGTCGTCATGGCCGGAGCCATCGATATTCACTCGCACATCGCCGGCGGCAATGTGAACACGGCGCGCCTGCTGCTCCCCGAGCTGCACCGCGCCATTCGCGCGCGCCTCGCCGGCACGCCGCTCTCCACCGCCAAATGGTCGACCTACGAGACCGGGCGCCTCTACGCGCAGATGGGCTTCACCACGGTCGTCGAGCCGGCGATGGCGCCGCATCACTCGCTGCAGACGCATTACGAACTCAACGACGTGCCGATCATCGACAAGGGCGCGCTGACGGTTCTCGGTAATGACGACTTCCTGCTGCGCCAGATTCGCGCGGGCGAGTCGGAAAGCGCCATCAACGATTATGTCGCGCAGACGGTGAGCGGCACGCGTTCGCTGGGCCTCAAATGCATCAATCCGGGCGGTTGCGAGGCCTTCAAGGAGAATATGCGCGCCTTCGGGCTCGACGACGAGGTGCCTTTCTACGGCCTGACCTCGCGCAAGATTTTCCAGACGTTGCAGAAGGCGACGCAGGCGGTCGGCATCCACCACCCGCTGCATCTGCACATGAACAATCTGGGCATCGCCGGCAATATCGACACGGCGCTCGCTACGATCGACGCGTCGCAGGGCCTGCCGCTGCATCTCGCCCATGTGCAGTTCTACGCCTATGGCAAGGAGGGCAAGAACGCCTTCTCCTCCGCCGCGGCGGCTTTCGCCGAGAAGATCAACGCCAATCCCAACGTCACGGTCGACATCGGCCAGGTGATGTTCTCGCAGACGGTGACGATCTCCTCCGACGTGCTGAAGCAGTTCAACAGCATGCCGGGCGCGATTCCGAAGAAGGGCGCGATCTTCGACGGCGACGCCAATGGCGGCGGCATCGTTCCCTATGCCTACAAGGTCTCGAACTATTACAACGCCATCCAATGGGCGGCGGGCCTTGAGCTGTTCCTGCTCATCAAGAATCCGGAGCAGGTCTTCTTCACCACCGATCATCCGAATGGCGGCCCCTTCACGGCCTATCCGGAACTCTTCGCGCTGCTGATGAGCGCGGAGCTGCGCGAGGAGATGATGTCGCGCCTGCCGGCCGAGGTTCTGGAGCATACGACGCTGCCCTCGCTCAAGCGCGAATATAATTATTACGAGATCGCGCAGATGAGCCGTTCCGGCGCCGCCAAGCTCTTCGGATTCAAGGACCGCGGCGCGCTCACGCCGGGCGCCATCGCCGACATCGCGGTCTACAAGAAGAATCGCGACGTCGCCGGCATGTTCCGCAAGGCGGCTTATGTCTTCAAGGACGGCGAACTCGTCGTGAAGGACGGCGCGGTGTCGCATTACAAGCGCGGCAAGACGCTGCATATCAGCCCGCGCTACGACACGAGCATCAACAAGCGCCTCGACGCTTATTATGAGGAGCTTTACGGCCTGCCGCGCGGCGTCTTCGACGTGTCCGACGCCGCTCTGCCGAACAGGGACGCCTTTGCGGAGGTTGCATGCAAGGAATAGTTCGCAACGGCGTGCGCATCGACGACAGTTTCGCCGAAGCCTTCCCCATGGCCGCGACGGGGCTGATCATTACGGCGCCGACCCGCAAATGGGCCAATCAGGCCGCCGCGACGGCGACCGGCTACGCCACGTCGGTCATCGGCTGCGATTGCGAGGCCGGCGTCGACAGGGAGCTGTCGGAGGAGGAAACCCCCGACGGCCGTCCGGGCGTGCGTCTTCTCTTCTTCGCCTTTTCGGCCAAGGGCGCCGAGAAGGCGCTCGTGAACCGCGTCGGCCAGTGCATCCTCACCTGTCCCGGCACGGCGCTTTATTCGGCGTTCGACGGCGATCTGAAGATCAAGGTCGGCGACTCCATGCGCCAGTTCGGCGACAAATGGCAGATGTCGAAGGCGATCGACGGACGCCGCTTCTGGCGCGTGCCGGTGATGGATGGCGAGTTCTTCGTTGAGGGCCAGGTCGGCGTGCTCAAGAAATGCGTCGGCGGCGGCAATCTGCTCATCATGGGCGCCGATTGGGAATCGACCATGCGCGCGACGGAAGCCGGCGTCGAGGCGATCAACGCCGTGCCGGACGCGATCATGCCTTTCCCCGGCGGCATCGTCCGCTCGGGCTCGAAGGTCGGCTCGCAATATAAGGGCATGAGCGCCTCGACCAATGACGCCTATTGCCCGACGCTCAAGGGCGTGACCAAGACCGCTCTCGAGGACGACATCGGCTGCACGCTCGAGATCGTGATTGACGGCCTCACCGACGAGGCGGTGCGCGTCGCCATGCGCGCCGGCCTCAAGGCGATCATCGACATGGGCCCGGAGACGGGCGCCAAGCGCGTCGGCGCCGGCAATTACGGCGGCAAGCTCGGCCCGTTCCACTATCATTTGAAGGATCTGGTCCCGTGACGCCCTTCACCTTCACGCTCCGCCAGGAACCGCCGCAGCGCGTCGACCTTTCCGCCCTCACGCCCGACCGCCTCGCCGGCAAATCCGTCGCCGAGATCGAGAAGATCGAGATCGGCACGACCCGCGCCTCGACCAGGGTCGGCGACGTGTTCAAGGTTACTGTGGGCGAGCTCAAGACGCTTCGCTATGAGGGCGGCTCGTCGCGCTTCGACCTTGTCGGCGCGAAGCTGCTGCCGGAATTTTCCATCCATGTCGAAGGCGATGTCGGATTGCAGGTCGGCCGCCTCGCCAAAGGCGGCAGGATCACCGTCTCCGGCAATGCCGGCGCCTATGCGGCCTCGGGCAATGAAGGCGCGCATATCGAGATCAGGGGCGATGTGGGGGAATTGCTCGCCGCGCCGCTCGCGGGCGAGCTCGCCGGCATGTCGGGCGGCCGCGTCGTGGTGCGCGGCAAAGCCGGCGCGCGGGCGGGCGACCGGCTGCGCCGCGGCATTCTGATCGTCGAGGGGGACGCTGGCGAAGATTTGGGCTCCCGCGTCATCGCCGGAACGATCATCGTCCTCGGCGAGACCGTCGGGCGCGTCGGCTATCTCAACAGGCGCGGCTCCCTGGTGCTGGCGACGCGCAAGGACTTTGGCCCGACCTATCTGGATTGCGGCGCGCATCTCTTTACGTTCGCTCGTCTTTTCTCCCGCAGTCTCAGGGAAGACAGCGCCGCCGCATCGGCCCTTCTCTCCGGCCGGCTGCAACGCTTCGGCGGCGACACCGCGGTCTATGGCAAAGGCGAGATATTGACGCCCGCCTGACCGGCATTACCCTTGCTTCATGTCAACGCCGCCGGATTCCGGCGGCGTTCACGCAAGGGTGTCTGCCATGAATTTCGTGGAATTGATCCTCACGGTCTGCACGCTTTCCCAGCCGGCCGCCTGCGACGAACGCAAGCTCATGCTCGAATCCGCCTCCGGCTCCACCCGCAATTGCATGATGCAGGCCATGCCGTACATTGCCCAATGGTCGGGCGAACACCCGAATGTCCAGGTGACGCGTTGGCGCTGCGCCGCGCCGGGCGCGGAGGGGGACAAGATATAATCTCCCTCTCTTGTCAAACCTATAGCATGCAAAACCCGAAGGTTCGCCAACGCCGTCATGGACGTTTTGGCGTGAAACCGGACCCGTCGACGCCGTTCACCTAAGCCTTCGGATCGCAGTTCGGTCGCATCGAAGCCGAGCGTCTGCGCTACGGAGAGCGTCGATACGGAAATGCTTTCTTCTTTTCGATTTTACACACTGAAAGCAACATTCTCATCCCTTTGCCCGGACGCGCTCCCGCTCCCATATTCCCCGTATTGTCATCTGCCGCGGGGAAGTCATGCAGAAAGAACCGCCGCCTTTCGCCGCGCCTTATGCGCCGCCGGACGAGACATTCGCGGCGGCCTTCTTCGCCGAGCGCCCCGAAGCCGCGATCCGCGCGGAAATCGACGCCAAGGCGCGCAACCTTGTCCGCGGCATGCGCGCGCAGCATAGCGCGCTGGGCGGCGTCGAGGATTTTCTGCATGAATTCGCGCTCTCGTCGCGCGAGGGCCTCGCCGTCATGGCGCTCGCCGAGTCGCTGCTGCGCGTGCCGGACGACGCGACGGCCGATCAGCTTATCGCCGACAAACTCGCCGCCGGCGATTTCTCCCATCATGAAGCGTCCTCCGATACGCTGCTCGTGCAGGCCTGCGCCTTCGCGCTTGGTTTCTCGGCGCGCCTGATCGGGCAGGGAGAGCCGCGCGGCCTCGTCGCCGATCTCGCGCGCCGCCTTGGCTTGCCGACGCTGCGCATGGCTGCGCGTCAGGCCATGCGGCTCATGGGCGCGCATTTCGTCTTCGGCGAGACGATCGCCGACGCGCTCGCCCGCGCGAAAGGCGCCCGCGAGCGCTTCTCTTTCGACATGCTGGGCGAGGGCGCGCGCAGCGCGGCGGACGCGTCGCGTTACTTGGAGGCTTACGCGACTGCGATCCGCGCCATTGGCAAGGAAGTGGGAAAGGCGCCGCTGCCCGACCGCCCCGGTATTTCGGTGAAACTCTCCGCCTTGCATCCGCGCTACGAAGCCCTATCGCGCGAGCGCGTCTTGCGGGAACTTCCGCCGCGCGTGCTGGAGCTTGCGCGTCTCGCGAAGGACCGCGACCTCGCCTTCACCATCGACGCCGAAGAAGCGGACCGGCTGGAGCTCTCGCTCGACGTGATCGCGCGCGTCGCCGCCGACGCATCTCTCGCCGGCTGGGACGGCTTCGGCCTCGCCGTGCAGGCATATCAGAAGCGCGCGAGCGCGGTCATCGAATATGCCGCCGCGCTGGCGGAAGCCTATGATCGCCGCTTCATGCTTCGGCTCGTCAAGGGCGCCTATTGGGACAGCGAGATCAAGCGCGCGCAGGAACGGGGGCTCGCGGATTACCCGGTCTTCACCCGCAAGGCGATGACGGATCTCAATTACGACGCCTGCGCCGCCCAAATCCTCGCGCAGGCGCGCATCTACCCGCAATTCGCCACGCACAACGCCCGCAGCGTCGCGGAGATTCTGGTGCGCGCGGGAAAGCGCAGGGATTATGAATTCCAGCGCCTGCACGGGATGGGCGAGGCGCTTTACGCCGCGCTCGCCGAGACGAGCGACGTGGCGGTGCGCGTCTATGCGCCGGTCGGGCCGCATCGCGATCTCCTGGCCTATCTCGTTCGCCGCCTGATCGAGAACGGCGCGAATTCGTCTTTCGTCGCGCGGGCCGCCGATCCGCAGACGCCGGAAGATGCCCTCGTCGCCGATCCGCACGAGGCCGCGCGCGATGGCGCGCGTCATCCCAAATTACCTCAGCCTTCGCAAATCTACGCCGCCCTGCGCGCAAATTCGCGAGGCGTCGAATTCGGCGACAGGCGCGCGCTCGCGGCGCTGCTCGACGATATTCGGGCCTCAAGCGGGCCGCATGAAGCGCGCCCGGGCGCCGCGTCGAAGACCGCCGCGCGCGACGTGGCATCGCCGATCGACGGCGCGATGGTTGGCCGCGTGATCGAGGCGGACGCCGACAGTGTGCGCGTCATGATGGCGACCGCGGCGACCGCCTTTCCGCGATGGAGCGCCGTCCCGGTCGAAAAGCGCGCCCGGATTCTCGAGCGGGCCGCCAATCTGCTCGAAGCGCGGCGCGGCGCCTTTATGGCGTTGCTCCAAAGCGAGGGCGGCAAGACGCTCGACGATGCGCTCGCGGAGCTGCGCGAGGCCGCCGATATGTGCCGCTACTATGCGGGGCAGGCCCGGTCGGTCTGTTGCGAACGCAAGCTTCCGGGTCCGACGGGCGAAGACAACCGCCTGCGTTACGAGGGGCGCGGCGTCTTCTCGTGCATCTCGCCCTGGAATTTTCCGCTTGCGATCTTCCTCGGGCAGGTCGCCGCCGCGCTCGCGGCCGGCAACGCAGTGGTCGCGAAGCCCGCCGAGCAGACGCCGCTTGTCGCCGCAAAGGCGATCGCGCTTCTCCATGAAGCCGGCGTCCCTCGGGAGGCGCTGCAATTTGCGCCGGGCGCCGGAGAGGTCGGCGCCGCGCTCGTCGCCGATGCGCGAACGGCCGGCGTCGTCTTTACGGGTTCGGTCGAGGTCGCGCAGCGCATCAACCGGGCGCTCGCGGCGCGTCAAGGCGCGATTGCGCCGCTGATCGCCGAGACGGGCGGAATCAACGCCATGATCGTCGACTCGACGGCGCTAATCGAACAGGTTGTCGACGATGTGCTCGCTTCGGCTTTTCGGTCTGCGGGCCAGCGTTGTTCCGCACTGCGCCTGCTGTGTTTGCAAGAAGAGATTGCGGAGGCCGCGGTCGAGACGCTCGTCGGCGCGACGAAGGAGTTGCGGATTGACGATCCGCGAGAGCCAGACGTCCATATCGGTCCGGTCATCGACGCCGAGGCGAAGCAAAAGCTGGACGGCTACCTCGCCAAACGAAAGGCGGAAGGCCGCGTGCTTTATGCGGGCGCCGCCCCGGCGCGCGGAACCTATGTCGCGCCTCATATTCTTCGTCTCGATCGGGTCGACGATCTGCGCGAGGAAGTTTTCGGCCCCGTCTTGCATGTCCTCACATGGCGCGCGGCCGAGTTCGACGCGCTTCTCGGCAGGATCGAGGCGAGCGGCTTCGGCCTCACCTTCGGCCTTCAGACGCGCATAGAGGAGCGTATCCGCCATGTCGCCGCGCGCGCGCCGGCGGGCAACGTCTATGTCAATCGCAACATGATCGGCGCCGTCGTCGGCAGCCAGCCTTTCGGCGGCTTCGGCCTGAGCGGCACGGGACCCAAGGCGGGCGGGCCGGATTATCTTCGCCGCTTCCTGCGCGAAACGACCGTCACCGTCAACACGGCCTCCTTCGGCGGCGACGCGGCGCTGCTGTCGCTTGGCGAATAGGCGCGGCATTTCGCGCCAATGGCTCCGCTTGAAACGGACGGGGGCGAAAGCGACTTTTTTCTTGTCGCAACGTCGATCAGGCGCGGTGGCCTGATGCGACTGATCCAACGGAGGCAGAAATGACTCAAGAGCAGACACCCGCGAAAAAGGATGGCGGCGGCGCGTTGGTCGCTCCCGATCTGTGGGATTGGCGACCTTTCGAGGCGCTGCGCCGTCAGCTTGACCGCTTTTTCGACGAGGCGCCGTTACAGAGGCGCTCGGGCGAAATGGAGCCCTTCGAACGTTTCATGGGATGGCAGGGAACGCCGCCTGTGGACTTCGTCGAGCGCGACAATGAGTATGAAATATCTGCGGAGCTTCCAGGTCTCGACCAGAAAGACGTGGAAGTGAAGGTGGTCAACGGCGTCCTCGTCATCCACGGCGAGAAGAAGATGGAGCGCGAGGAGAAAAAGGAAGGGGCGTTCTTCTCGGAGCGCCGTTACGGCTCTTTCCGGCGGAGCTTCCGTCTGCCCGAGAATGCGGACGTCGACAAGATCGCCGCCCATTTTGAAAAAGGCGTGCTCAAGGTGACGGCGCCGAAGACGGCGCAGCCGAAGACGGAAGAGAAGAAGATCGAGATCGCCGTCAAATGAAGCGCCGCCGGGAAAGGGGCGCCGCACGGCATATGGACTTTGCGTAATGAATCGGCGCGCGATGATCGCGCGCCGGATTTGCCGTCCCGAGAGTTCTGACGAAGGCGGAGGATTTCCTCGTCCACGCCAATCCAGCTCGAATCCGAAGCCGCCATGCGACGGACGATCGGGAGACGAAGATCCTCGCGATGGAATTCGTCGAGGAGGAGCAGGATCACGTCTCCAAGCTGCGCAAATGGATCGCCGCGCACGCGTCCGGCGGCAAGCCGCCAGCGAGCCGCAGTCAGCGCAGCATGTGGCGAAGCGCCTCGTAGAGGCTGATGTCCACGGCGATCAGCATGGTTCCGATCAGCGCCGCCTGCGCGATGTATTTGTAGCTTCTCCGCGCGTGCATCGTTTGCTCCCGTCGCTGAGGCGGAAGTAGCGGAAGAGCGAAGGCCGGCAAGCGCCAGCGGAATTGATGAGCCCGGCCGGACCGAAGCGGAGATGCGGCGTCCCGCCTCAGGTTACTGACAAAGTAGCGGCGAGGCCGCCTTGGGAAGTTTGTCAACAAACTGAGGCGGCGTCCCGCCTCTCCTTGATCCGATTACCGCGCCCGCGCTTCCCTTACCGGCTTGCGCATCATGCGCGGCAGCACGAGATGCGGCAGCACGCCTTCCCGGATCACCGCCCGGCGCAACGGCCCAAGCGCCGCGACCGCGACGAAGCTCGCGCCGCGGAAGAGGTCCACCGGCAGATAGGGGACGATCAGCGAACGGTTGAGCACGTCGACCCCATGGGTTCGGAAACCGATGTCGGCGCGGCGGTGCCGGTCGTAGCGGTTCAGCGCGCGCGACAGTTCGCGCTCATTGCGCAGATCGACGCTCGCAAGGCAGTCTTCGAGATCGGCGACGTCACGCAGGCTGAGATTGAGGCCTTGCGCGCCGATGGGCGGGAAGACGTGGCACGTCTCGCCGACAAGCGCGAGACGGCCCTTGGCGTGCTGCGACACCTGCATGCCGCCCATGCGGAACTGGCCGATCTCGCTCTCGATCTTCATCGTCCCGAATTCGGACTTCGCGTAATCCTCGATCTCATATTCAAGCTCCTCGCGCGGCTTGGCGAGGCGGCGGCGCGCGTCGTCGACCCCCATCAGCCAGACAAGGCTCGAACGGTGCGGCGCGTCCTCGCGCGGGGGCAGGGGCACGAGGGTGAACGGACCCGACCGCGTGTGCCACTCGGTCGACATGTTGTCGTGCGGGAATTCGTGGCGCAGCATCATGGTCAGCGCCACTTGCGGATAGGTCCATTCCTTCACGTCGACTCCCGCGACGGCGCGCGCGCGGCTGTTGCGGCCGTCGGCGGCGACGATGAAGTCGGCTTCGACGCGGCGGCCGTCCGCAAGGATCGCCGCCGCTCCCGCGCCGTTCAGCTCGTAGTCGGCGATGTCGGCTTCGATCAGCGTGATTTCCCGCTTGCTCCGGACGAGATCGAGCAGCACGCCGACGAGTTCGTCATTCGAGATGTTCACGCCGAGCGCCGGCAGATCGACCTCGCTCGCGCGCAGCGTCAGCTCCGGCACGGGGAAAAGCTGGTCCGTATCGTCGATCATGCGGATCGCCTCGACGGGGCAGGCCAGCGCCTTCACGCGCTCCAGCGCGCCAAGCGCGTCGAGAAAGCGCACGGACGCCTCGAAGAGCGCAACCGTACGGCCGGGCAGAGGCGGCGGGACGCGGCCGACGAGCGCCGTCCTGAGCCCGGAACGCGCGAAAGCGAGCGCGGCGGCGAGGCCGGTCGATCCGGCGCCGGCGACGAGAATGTCGAACTTCGTCGCGCCTTCCGGCGCGGATTGCTCGGTCATAATGGGACTCCTGATCTTGCGGTCGTTATAGCGGCGCGCGCTTCGCAGCGCGAGGGTCGGCGCGGCGCAAATTGCCGCGCATTCGGATCGAAGGCCCCGGCCGGAAGTTCGCACGCCCTTCCGACCATTCCTGGGCGCGGGGAAGAGCCATGCAGGCGCCCGTTTGGTTATGTGCTGATCGCTCGCCATGATAAGCAGGCGGGAGAATTGCATTTGCGGCGACGAGTGGAGGTTTCGATGGTCAAGGCGATCCGCGTACACCGGCCAGGCGGCCCCGAGGCTCTGCAACTCGAGGAGGTCGAGCTCGCCGCGCCGGGGCCAGGGGAGGTCCAGATCCGCCATCGCGCCATCGGGGTGAACTTTATCGACATCTACCGCCGCACCGGGGCCTATCCGGCGGAATATCCTTTCATTCCCGGTCATGAAGGGGCGGGGCAGATCGTCGCCGTGGGCGAGGGCGTGAAGGATTTCGAGGAGGGCGACCGCGTGGCCTATGTCGGGGCGCTGGGCGGTTACAGCGAGGCGCGCAACATCGCGGCCGATTCGGTGATCCACCTCCCGAAGTCCGTGAGTTACGAGCAGGGCGCGGTCATGATGCTCAAGGGTCTCACCGCGCAATATCTCCTGCGCCGCACCTTCCGGGTCAAAAAAGGGCGCCGCGTGCTCGTGCACGCGGGGGCGGGGGGCGTCGGCCAGCTTCTCTGCCAATGGGCGTCCGCGCTCGGCGCGAAGGTCATCGCCACCGTGGGTTCGCCGGAGAAGGCCGCGATCGCCGAGAAGGCCGGGGCGCAGCACACCATCCTCTACCGCACGGAGAACTTCGCCGAGCGCGTCAAGGAAATCACCAAGGGTCGGCTCTGCGATGTCGTCTATGACGGGGTCGGGCGCGCGACGTTCCCGGCCTCGCTCGACTGCCTCGCGCCGCTGGGCATGTTCGTGAGCTTCGGCTCGGCGTCCGGGCCGATCGAGGCCTTCGACATCGGCCTGCTGGCGCAGAAGGGTTCGCTCTACGCAACCCGGCCCTCGCTTTTCACCTACATCGCCAAGCGGCGTGACTACGAGGACATGGCCGAGGACATGTTCCACGCGATCAAGCGGGGCCATCTGACGATCGACTCGCCTCAGGCCTTTCCACTCGCCGACGCCGCGCAGGTCCACGCCGCGCTCGAATCACGCCAAACCGCCGGATCGATGATTCTGATTCCCTGATTCGGGCTTGAGAGCCCTGCAGGCGGCGCTCGACGCCACAATTCGGGCGTGTGTGGCCTTTGCGCCACGCGCGGGGGTCGGCCTGCCCGATGTGATTCCAAGGCCATTGAATTTGAATGTTTCAACCCTTCGCCGCTCCTCGCATGGGCGGCGGACGGGGGCGCGCTGCCCGGGTGAAAACGTCGTTTTTCACCGCCAGATCGGGGTCGCGGCGAAAAAGGCGCGAGCATTTTTCCAAAAATGGTCTATCCTTCAAGTCGTTCCGGCTTTGAGGTTCCTCCCGCCTCTCGATTAGCCCGAACTGCCTTAAAGACCCGGCGCGGAGCCGGGTTTTTTTCTGAGGCGCCCGACGGCGCGTCCCCTTTCATATTGCAATCCGTGACAAAGAGTCCCATCCTCTAGGCGCGGCCCCGAGACGGCCGCGAAGCATGAGGGTTGCAACGCTGTCGACAAGTGTTCATCCGGGGGCGGAAACCCGTTCCCAGCCGAAGATCGGCGCCAATGCGCCGCTTTCTGGCTCAATCGTGCAAAATGTCCTCAACGCGCTGGACGAAACCAAGGCCGAGGACGTCATCGCCATTGATCTGCGCGGCAAGACCGCCCTGGCCGATGAGATGATCATCGCGACCGGGCGGTCGACCGTGCATGTCGGCGCCATCGCCGACAAGGCGCTCAGGGCGTTGAAGGATGTGGGCGTCGCCGCCCGCGTTGAGGGTCTGCCCCAGTGCGATTGGGTGCTGATCGACGCCGGCGACGTCATCGTCCACATCTTCCGACCCGAGGTGCGCCAGTTCTACAATCTCGAAAAAATGTGGGGCGGCGACCGGCCGGTGGAGATGCGGCTGGTCTGATTCAGGAAGACCCGCCGTCGTGCGTTTGGGAATGATCTGCGTGGGCCGGTTGAAAGCCGGTCCCGAGCGAGAGATATACGCGCGCTACGCAGAGCGCATTTCGGCGCTTCGCCGCGTCGGGCTCGAAGGCCTCGACCTCAAGGAAATCGACGAGAGCAAAGCGAGGAGTCCGGCCGAGCGCATGGCGCGCGAGGGCGAGGAGATGCTCGCGCTCCTGCCGCCCGATTCGGCGCTCGTCGTCTTCGACGAGCGGGGCAAGCCGGCGGACAGCGCAGCTTTCGCCGGCTTCATCGGCCGCGAGCGGGATGCAGGCCGCCGGGCCATGTGGTTCGCCATTGGCGGTTCGGAAGGCCTCGATGCGGGGGTTCGGGCGCGGGCTACCGCCGTCTTCTCTTTCGGAGCGATGACGCTCCCGCATCAGCTCGCGCGCATATTGGCCGCGGAGCAGATCTATCGCGCCATGACGATCCTGTCCGGTCACCCCTACCACCGCGCCTGAGGCTGGATAGCGTGGATTATCGGTTGCGCAATGCGGAGACGCGCGCGCATCAGTTGGCAAGGGCGCGGCAAACGCCGCATTCAGACAAAAGACGGCCTACCGGGGGCTTGCGCCGCTCGGCAGGCCGTCGCTTCCCCTCAAATCCCGCCCTGAAACGAGAAAAAGCCTAATCTCGCCACAGGTTTCGGCCAAGCGTCGCCATGGACTGGAACATCGTTCGATTTATACTCTGCGCGACCGTTGCAAAGAGGCCACATTCCTGACGAGGCTCGCGCAAGCGGCCCGGCGCGCGGGGGGCCCACCCGCCGGGCCTGGTCGCCCGAAACGGGCAGAGAATCGAGCGACTTGAACTTGACCATAACTTCCGAAATCAAAATCTCAAGACGTTGCGGCAAAAAGCAGTCGGGAAAATTTCCAAGGAGGTCGGGATGAGCGGCGCCGCTGGTTTCGTGATTTTCTGGTTGGCTGCGCGACTGGCTTCACCCGTCGCTGCGGAAGAGAAGGCGGTCTCTCCGAATGGAAGCGAGAAAGGCTGGGCCGCCAATTGCGTGAAGGAGAAAAGCGACGAAAGCGCCGCCTTTTCCGCCTGTGTCGGCAAGGTGACGGAGGCGTGTCTCGGCCTCGAGGACGCGCCGAAGGAGATCAAGCCCTCCGATAAGAACGGACATCCGCGGAGTTGCGCGGCGGTTGAGGCCAAGATCTGGGACGACTATCTCAACCGCTGGTATGGGGACGCCGCGAAGATCGTCCCCGCTGAGGCGAAGGAAAAGCTCCGTGACGCGCAACGCGCCTGGATCGCCTATCGCGCCGCGCGCTGCGACGTTGAGAGCGCGTTGCATCCGTTCCCGCTCGGCGAGGATAATCGGGCGGATTGCCTGATGCGCGAAACGGCGCGGCGGGCGCTGCAATTGCGCGCGATCGCGACGGATATGTACTGATCCGGGGAGTGTCGATTGAACAGATTTCCCTTCACCATTCTGTCTTTCGGCGCGCTCCTCGCTTCTCTCTCCGGGACATGGGCGAAGACGCGGCCGCCGGCGCCGCCCCACGACGCGCCGGCGGCCGCGGCGGCCAACGCGCAACCCGGCCCGCGTCATGTTCCCCCGCGCGTCATTCCCGTCCCGGGGGACGTGAGCAAGCCATTGCAGGAATTCATCCGCATGCCCTACCCGCCGGGGGTGCTTTCGCCGCCGCCCAAGACGCCGCAGGAATGGGGCGCGCTCAGCAAACGCTTCGAGGCGGAATGGACCGCGCCGCTCGCCGACCTTCGCAAGCAGTTGAAGGTCACGGTGGAGCCGACGAACATCGCGGGCGTCAAAGCCTATCTCGTGACGCCGCGCGACCTGCGGCCTGAAAACACAAACCGCATGCTCGTCCATGTGCATGGCGGCGGCTATGTTTTCGGCGGGGGAGAGGCGGCGACGAACGAGGCTATCATGATGGCCGGCATCGGCGGCTATCGCGTGATCTCCATCGATTATCGCAGCCCGCCGGAATTTCCGTTCCCGGCCGCGCTCGACGACGCGCTGACGGTCTGGCAATCGCTCGCGCAGACGATCAGCCCCAGAAATATGGCGGTCTTCGGTTCATCGGCCGGCGGCGGGCTGGCGCTCGCCATGGCCCTCAAGGCGAAGGACGCCGGTCTTCCGCTGCCGGCTGCCGTCGGCGCAGGAACGCCCTGGTCCGATCTCGACAAGATCGGCGACAGCTATTTCACCAATGAATATGTCGACAACATGCTCGTCACCTGGGACGGCTGGCTCGGCGGCGCGGCGCGGCTCTACGCCAACGGCCACGACCTCAAGAACCCTTATCTCTCGCCTGTCTACGGCAATTTCGCGAATTTTCCGCCCACGATCCTGACGACGGGAACGCGCGATCTATTTCTTTCAAACACGGTGCGCGTGCATCGCGCGCTCCGCCGCGCGGGCGTTGAGGCCGACCTGAATGTCTATGAGGGCATGAGCCACGCGCAATATGCCGGTCCGGGCATGCCCGAGGCGAGAGAGGTCTTCAACGACATGGCGCGCTTTTTCGACGCGCATCTTGGAAGATAGACCGAAATCCGCCCGCTTCGTCGATGGGAGCGCAGGCCGCGGCGCAAAGTGGAGGCGGCGATGCGCGCTCGGGGGATGAATAGGCAGACGCGCGCGCCGCTGCGGGAAACTCCGGCTTGCCTGCGCTCGCGGGGTTTAGCCGTAAACCCACCCGACAAAGACCGCCCCAAGGAAAAAGATCACCACGCCATAAGCGATGATTTTCAGTAGACCTTCCGGCATTTCAAGACCTATCTCGGCAAAACGGCCCGTCGCTACATTCGCGCTCGGGCCGCTTCTTCAGGCGACGCCTCGACCGCCGCCTTTGGCAGAGATAGGCGGAGCCCCGCCGTTTGACAAGGCGGGCGAGCCTTCCCCCTACATCCAGACATCAAAGGCGGAAACCGCCATGAGGGCGAGAAGGCTCATCAACTCCATCAAGAGGAATGTTACGATGGCTACGGGCGCGCTCATCGAAGACTCCAAGACAGTCGCAGCGTTCAGGTTTGGAAAGGTATAAAACGCATTCAGTCTTGCGTTGGGCCTTGAACCCCGACCTTCAGCGCGGCCGGCTTCTCGGTCTCGGCGATCACCGACTGCGTTGCAACCGGCATCTTCGCTGGTCGCGCGATATGCTCCACGCGATGCTTGTCCGGCCCGCCGAGGCTGGTCGCAAATCCCAGCGCCAGAAAGCCGACCCAGAAGGCGGCCGGGACGATTTTCGAATTGGAGAGCGACATTGGTTCCTCCCGGTTCCCTTTTGCGTTTTTTGCGCGATAAGAGTTCCGCAAGAACTGTCTACGGAAAAGCGCCAGACTAGTGCTTGATGATGGCGCCAGTTAAAAGTTTTTTGACAAATTACTCCCACGTCCCTGGTCGTGCGGCGCCATGGAAGCCACTTAGACTTGTGGCGCCAGAGATGCGACCAACCGTGGATCTATGCGGTTGCAAAAGAGAGCTTTAATCGTCGGATATGGCAACCGCGTAGGTTGGCCGAGCGGAAACCGTGAAATGATGAGCATTGTCTCTGTCGGTCGTCCGACTCCGGTGGTTCGGAGCGGCCATGTGCAATTGTCGATCATTCTAAAGGAATCTGAGAAATCGACGCTGCAGACGCAGATTTTCGATCAGATCCGGACGATGATTCTCAACGGCCAGTTGCGCGGCGACGATCCGTTGCCGACGACGCGCGAACTGAGCGCGCAGCTCGGCGTGTCGCGCAATACGGCCGTGCTTGCCTATGAGCGTCTGATAGCCGAGGGCTATATTCGAACCAAACCCTATGTCGGCACTTTCGTGTCGCCGGACCTGCCGGATACGGCCTTTCTGTCCTCGACCGAGAGCGCAACGCCGGTCGCGCAGCGTCCGCCGGAGGAGTCGCCGACCGGATTGGCCGTGCGCGAATTGCGCACGCATCGTCTAGCGAATCCGGATCGGCGCCGCCTCGCGGCGGATTTCTGGGTGGGCCGTCCCGACGCGCGCACCTTTCCGCTCAAGGCATGGTCGCAGCATATCAAGGCGCGGCTGAAATCGGCCGGGGCCAAGCTGACCAGCTATAACGATCCAGCCGGGCTGCTGGAGCTTCGGCAGGCCATCGCCAAACATCTCGCGCCCGCGCGCGGCGTCGTCTGCGACCCGGACCAGATCATCATCGTCGGCGGCTGTCAGGACGGCTTCAATCTCGTCGGGCGCCTGTTGGTGACGCCGGGCTCCACGGCCGTGGTCGAATCGCCTTGCTATCAAGGCGCGGCCTTCGTCCTGGAGAGCCTCGGCGCCAAGTTGCATCCCGTGCCGATCGACCGAGACGGTCTCGACGTGACGCAGCTTCCGCATGTGAACGGCGCGGTCGCTTACGTGACGCCTTCGCACCAATACCCGGTCGGCGTTACGATGAGCCTGCAACGGCGGATCGAGCTTCTGTCCTGGGCGACGCAATACGACGCCTATGTCATGGAAGACGATTATGACAGCGACTTCCGTTTCGTCGGCTCGCCGCTGACTGCGCTCAAGGGCCTGGATCGCAACGAGCGCGTCATCTATCTCGGCACGTTCTCGAAATGCATGGGGCCAGGCCTGCGGCTCGGCTATGTCGTCGCGCCCCGACGGCTCGTCGACAGCTTCCGCCGCATGAAGATGCTGATGAACAACGGCCAGAGCTGGCTGGAGCAGGCGGCGATGGCGGACTTCATGGCGGGCGGCGAATTCGGCCGCCACCTGCGCCGCATCCGGCAGCTCTATCGCGAGCGTCGCGACGCGTTGCTAAACGCGTTGCACAAACATTTCGGGGAATGCGAGATCTATGGCGAGCAGGCGGGCATGCATCTCGTCTGGAAGCTGCCAGAAGGTTTTCCGCCGGCCGCGGAAGTCGAGGCGAAGGGCCTCGCAGCGGGCGTCGGCGTCTGCTCGCTCGCCACGGGCTCGGCGTTGCGTTTCGATCCGAACGACGGCGGCGACCGCTTGCTGATGCTCGGCTTCGTCGCGTTGACCGAGAAGGAGATTGAGGACGGCATTGCGCGACTTGCCGGTGCGCTGAAGGCCTAATTCGGCTTCACGCCATAGGCGCAGGCGACGGTGGCCGTGTATCGCCGGCCGTCCCAATTTTCCTGGACGCGGCAGCCGCGCCGAACATAGTCGGCGTGATAGGCGCCCTCCGCGCGGCTCCAGACGCCGTCGTCATTTTTGACCCAGCGCCGGGCGGGCGGTGCAGGGCCGCTTTTGTCTTCGGGAGGGGCGGTCTGCGCAAGCGCCGAGCCGGTCATGCCGGCCAGGCAGGCCGCCAGCAGGAACTTCATCGCGTGGCTCCGTTTCAAGAAAGCCCATGAAACGGTTGTCGCGTCCGCTTGTTCCGCGACTACGCCTTCAGTCGATAGACCCACCAGCCTTTGTGCTGATACACGAGCTCCAGCCGCTCGAGCTGCGCGGGATTCGAGGTCGAGAAGGGCAGGAGCTTCGCGATCAGCGCGCCGCTGTCATTCTTGCGGGTAAAGTAATGCAGCCGCAAAGCGCCGCCGGTCGGCTCCGCCGCGAATGCGCCCTCGATCTTGTTGTCGCGCATCCACTGCGTCGCCGACTTGATGACGCCATGCGACACCCCGGAGGCCGGAAAATCCTTGTAGCCGATGGAAAGCCGCTCGGGCCGCGCGGCGGCGGCTTTCCACACGTCGGATATATGGACGGCGACATAGGCGGCCTTGCCGCCGGCGAGCTTCGCCAGAAGGTTGGCGCCGCGTGTCTCGTCGTCGGACGTCAGCGCGTCGATAAACTGGCCAAAGCTTTCATGCGAGGAGGCCGGCGCGCCGGCGCCCCAGCGGGCGCGCTCCGTTTCGCGCGCTTCGGTCCAGGATAAAGGGATCAGGAGGCCGGCGGCGTCGCTATCGTCGAGCGGCGCATTGCGTTTCGCGGCGACGCGAATGGCGCGCGACAAATCCCACCAGGCGAGTATGACGGCGTCCTCGGGGACATGCTCGCGAATGGCGGCGAGGACTTTAGCCATGTCGGCGGCCGAAACGTCCGAAAACAGAATCGGCTCCGTCACCTCATTGCGCCAGACGAGCGGCGCGAGGCGTGCGCCGTCCTGCGCGACAAGGCCGCTCGCGATGGGGCGGCGCTCTTCAGGGCTCTTGATCTCGATGCGTTGCAGGGTCTCCGGGGCAAGGCCGAGGCTCGCCGCTTCCCTGGCTTCGTCCTGGGAGACGGGCGCAATCGCGAACGCGTAATGCGACGCGGGCTTCAGCGTCGAATAGCCCGCCCAGCCGAGGAGGGCGAGGCCGCCGGCGACGAGGCCGGCGCCGATGAATTTTTTCATGTCGGACATCCGTCATTGCGAGCAGCGAAGCAGTCCAGGAGCGGCGTCGCCTCTGGATCGCTTCGTCGCATTCGCTCCTCGCAATGACGCGAGGCTTTAGAGTTACGCCTTCTTCCGATCCCGCTTCATCAGCATCGCGCCGCCGACCAGAACCGCCAGCAGGCCCAGTCCCGCGGCGACGCTGCGGCGCATCGGCGAGTCGAGCTCGAGATCGCCGCGCTTCTCGCCGGAGATGCGCTTGAGCTCGGCGCGGATCTCCGCCGCTTCGCGCAGCTTCGTGTCCTCGTCATTGATCTTCGCGGCGGCGCCGATGAGCTGCGACCAGCCTTCCGAATAGGTGTAGCCGCCGGGGTTCATATGGGCGAGCGCCTTATAGTGCTTGATCTGGTGGTGCTCCCACATGTCCGCGAAGACATATTCGATCATGCTCGGATTATTGCCCTTCTGCCAGAAGAGCTGGAAGAAGCCGCCAGCCTCGTCCTTCTCGGGCGCGGGCGGCGCGGGGCGGTTGGTCTTCTGGCCCGGCAGCAGCTTGTCGTTGAAGAGCTTCACGAGCACGCTGCGCGATTTTTCGGTGATATCGAGACCGGCGACGATGCCTTTGTCCATGTCGTCGAGATAAGCGCGCGCGAAGCTGTCGGAGTGGCAGTTCGAGCAGGTCGAGACCCAGGACTCCTTGCGCGCCGTGAACCAGGGATGGTTGAGGTTCTCGGCGATCTTGGGCATGGGCACGAAGGCCCAGCGCGCCTTGCGCACCATGTTGTGCGTGAACTTGCCCTCATATTCCATGTGGCAGAAGGCGCAGGTCGGGGCCTTCATATTGCCCTTTTCGAGCGCGTCGGCGAGGCGGACGTTCCAGTCCCACTGATCGCCGCGCGCCTGATAGACCGTGCCGTGCTTCGAGAGCATGTAGCCTTCGAACTCGTTGTGGTCGACGCCGTTGTGGCATTGCGCGCAGGCCTGCGGCTTGCGGGCCTCGACGGCCGAGAACTCGTGCCGCGTATGGCAGGAGTTACAGGTCGTCTGCGGCGTGTGGCAGAAGGTGCAGCCTTCCGCGACCTCGCGCTGCTCCATCGCCGCCCAGATCGCGTTCTCGACATTCGCCTTCATCGACAGCGCATGCGAGGGATGACCCGGCTTCCACTGGTCCTGCGGCCAGGTGAAGGTGTCGCGCTCCGACTCGCGCTCGGCGAACTGCTGAACGTGGCACTGACCGCAGGCCGCGGCGTCGGGCATCTTCAACTCGGCCTTGTGCTGGCCATGCTGCTGGCCGACGCCCATATGGCAGTCGATGCAGCCGACTTCCTTCAAGTTCTCGCCGGCCTTCAGCTTGCCCATGGACTGGAGGTTGGCTTCGACCTCCTTGATCATCGCCTTCTTATAGGCGCGCGAGTCGCTGTCGGGCAGCTTGCGGATCTCGTCCAGATTGCCGTGAACGCTCTTCTGCCAGCTATGCGTCCAGCCCGGCGTCGACTGCTGATGGCACTCCACGCATTGCTGGCGCGTCGCGTCCGCATCCACCGTCTGTGGCGGTTTATAGAAGGTATGAGGGTTGAGGTATTTCGAAATCGGGATCGGTTCCCAATATTTCGAAAGCGAGCCCTTGCCTGCGCCTTGGGTCTCGTCGTGGTAGCGCTTCTCCAGCGCGTCGTAGAGCTCCTTGGGAGAGGCCGTCTTGGCGAGGCCAAGCGCTTTGTAGGTTTCGTCCGGC
Organism: Methylocystis sp. JAN1; assembly: GCF_052186135.1. Taxonomy (GTDB): domain Bacteria; phylum Pseudomonadota; class Alphaproteobacteria; order Rhizobiales; family Beijerinckiaceae; genus Methylocystis. The sequence continues at coordinate 2,153,766 of NZ_CP181499.1, forward strand.
GTCTCGGCCCGCGCGGGGGCAAGCGCCATTACGACTGCGCCAACAAGCGCTAAAAGGCCGACGCCTAGGCGTCGGCGAAGGATCGCTCCAGAATTCAACATTTTCCCCTCGGCGCGGAAGATTCCCCCTGTGGCGGCATTGTCGAGAGCGATGCATTCGGTGGAAAGGACCACAGATTCCGGCGCGAATGGCGCCAGCCATGCTTTCTTTCGCGCGTGCGCCGCTCGCCGCCGCCTTCGCGCACGATAAATGAGGTTTGCGGGTTAGACCATGACAGGACGAACGATTTTGAATGCAGCGGCGCCGGAGGGAATGCGCATCTATGCGATCGGCGACATTCATGGTCGCGCCGATCTGCTGGCGCGGCTATCAAAAAGCATCGAGGCCGATCTGCGCGACGGCGAATTCGATGAAGCGGTCACGGTCTTTCTCGGGGATTATGTCGATCGCGGGCGCGACTCGCGTTATGTGATCGACCGTCTCGCGCGCCGCGATTTTCCGACGCGGATCGTCACGCTGCGCGGAAATCACGAGGACGAGATGCTGCGCTATCTCGACGACCCCGCGATGCTCGAGCAGTTCGTCGCCTTTGGCGGGCTCATGACTCTGGTTTCCTACGGCGTCGATCCGGGTAGGGAAATGCGGGCCGGCGGGGCGCCGGCGGTCCACGCGGCCTTTCTCGCGCGGTTGCCGCAGGCGCATCGGCGCTTTCTACAAGAGACCGAAATATCGGTCGAATACGGGGATTACTTCTTCTGCCACGCCGGCGTGCGGCCCCATGTCCCGCTGGATCGGCAGGACCCGCAGGACATGATGTGGATCCGTTACGAATTTCTGAATTATCCCGGCGATTTCGGGAAGGTGATCGTGCACGGTCACACGCCCCACGCGCATGTTCAAAACCATGATAACCGCATCAATCTCGACACTCACGCCTTCAAAAGCGGCGTACTGACGGCAGTCGTCCTGGAAGGGGAGAGGCGGTGGTTCATCGATACGGCGGGCCAGGGCGTCTAGATCACTTTTGCAACGTGATTTCTCCTTGATGGCGCTGCGAGCGGCCGCAGAACATGCTAAAGACCGTGCGGGCGACCCGTCCTCTCGAGGGGCTACCGCATGCACACATTTTGAAAGTCGCCAACGCAATCATGGCCGGGACGAGCCCGGCCATGACGGCCTCCTGGAGATATGTGACCCCCTTAGCCGTAAAATGGGAGGGTCGTCGGATCGGTCCTCAATAGCCCGCCACGACCGGCTGGCCCGCGGGAGCGGCGCCGTAGGGATAGCCGTAGTCCTCCCCGAAAAGACCGCCCGCCGCGCCGCCAACGGCGTCGAAGGGGGCTGTCAGAATGCCAAGCGGGCCTGCGTCGGAGTAACCGGGGGCCGCGCCGTAATAGGCCGGAGCCGCGCCGCCGGCCGCGACGACGAGGGGCGATTGGACGAAGCCGACGGCCCCGCCATAATTGACCCGGCACCAAGCCCGGCATGCGCGCGCGTCGATGGGCGCGCCGGCGGGAATCATGGCGACCACCATGCTTCGCATGCCAGGACGCGCGTGAAGGGGCGTGGTCGTCGAGACGGTGGCGGGCACGGCGGCCGCCGCGCCAACGGAGGCGGCCAAGGCCGCCACAGCGAACAGAGGCGTAAGTGTCGAACGCATTTCTCTCTCCCTACGCGTTGCCCAGCCACGCGCTCCATGTAGGGCGCGAGTGGACGCTTGCCGCCGAATCGGTTCAAAAACATGAGGTTTCTCTCATGCTCACGTTCGGCCCCCTCCCGCCGGAGGCAAGATCTGCCTGATGCGCATTCTCGTTACCAATGACGACGGCATTCTCGCGCCGGGCCTCGCCGTGGCCGAAAAGATTGCGCGCGAACTCTCCGACGACGTCTTCGTCGTCGCGCCCGAATGGGAGCAGTCGGGCGTCGCGCATTCCCTGTCGCTGAACGACCCGCTTCGCCTGCGCGAAATCTCGCCGCGCCATTTCGCGGTGAAGGGCACGCCGACGGATTGCGTGATCATGGCGGTGCGCAAGCTTCTCCTCGATCATCCGCCGGACCTCGTCATCTCCGGAGTGAACAGCGGACAGAACCTGGCGGAGGACGTCACCTATTCCGGCACCATCGCGGGCGCGATGGAGGCGACGATCCTCGGCGTTCGGGCGATCGCGCTGTCGCAGTGCTACGACTTCTTCGCCGGTCGCCGCATGATCCATTGGGAGTGCGCCGAGGCCCACGGGGTCGCCGTCGCACGCAAGCTCCTCGCCGCGGGCATTCCGCGCAACGTCCTGATGAACGTCAACTTTCCGGCCTGCGCGCCGCAGGAGGTCAAAGGCGTCGCCGTTACTCTGCAGGGGCGACGCAGCAACGACCTGATGCGAATCGAGGATCGCACGGACGGTCGCGGCAATCCCTATCACTGGATCTCGTTCCAGCGCGGCAGTTTCACGCCGGGGCCGGGCACGGACCTGCTCGCGATCGACGAGCGCAAAATCTCCGTGACGCCGCTTCAGCTTGATCTCACCGACCATCCGACCGTGACCCGCCTCGCCGCCGTCTTCGAGGAGAGCGCGAAGGAGCGCGCATGAGCGAACCCGCCGCCAAAGCCGGTTTCGAGGAACGCGCCGCGCTGCTCCTCGCGGTTCGTCAGGCGGGCGTACGGGATATTTCGGTGATGCGGGCGATCGAGGCCGTGCCGCGCGAAGCTTTCACGCCCTACAAGTTTCGCGATCTCGCCAATCGGAACATGGCGCTGCCGCTCGGCTGCGGGCAGGCCATGTCGCGCCCGGCGGATCTCGGCCGGCGCATCGAGGCGCTGCGCGTCGGGCGCGGCCATCGGGTGCTCGAGGTCGGAACCGGCTCCGGCTACGGCGCCGCGATCCTCGCCCGTCTCGCCCGCGAGGTCGTGACGCTGGAGCGCTATGAAACGCTCTCCATCGAGGCCGCGCGGCGTCTCGCCGCGCTTCCCGCCGCCAACGCCGCGGCGCGACATGCCGACGGCCTCGCGCCGGCCCCCGCGCTGGGCGAATTCGACCGCATCATCGTGCAAGCGGCGCTCGACGCGCCGCCGGCGGCGCTTATCGAGATTCTCACGCCCGGCGGCGCCCTGGTTTACGTTCGTCGTGAATCCGACGAGGGGGAAACGCGCCCGCGTCAACGATTAATTAAGGTTGATCGCATTGAGGGCGGCGAACTGCGCGAAACCGATCTGGGCCCGCACAGCCTTGGAATGGCCGTGATTGGGGTCGCAAAAGCCCTTTAAATCGGGGCGTTGCGACATAATGAAGATTTTAGCGACGCTGTTCGTCCAGGATTCATCTTAAACGCCTCCTTAACCCGCATGGGCATAGAACGGACGTGTTGATAGTGCGTGCGAGTGGGTCGCGTCATGGCTATAGAGCGTCAGATTGCTTATTCGCGGGTCGCGGTGCGGCTCTTGATGGCCGCAGGAGCGGCCGCCCTCTTGGCGGGTTGTTCAGACGCCTCGCGTTTCTCCGATCCTTTCGCAGATCCGTTCAATTCCGGCTCGGGCTCCGCGCCGAAGATCGCGAAATATGGCGCAGTTGATCGATCCCCGACCGGGGCCATCGCCAATCCGGCGCCCGCCCGCGTCGAGTCCCGCCCGCTCCCGGCTCCGACCGCCGCCCGCGCCCCAACGCCTGTGGCCAGCGCCCCGGCGCCCGCCGGTCCCGGCGGCTCGCATTGGACCGCTGACGGCGGCACGCCGGTCACTGTCGGCGCCGGCGAGACGGCGGGCGTGCTCGCCACGCGCTTCGGCGTCCCGACCGACGCGCTGCTGCGCACGAATGGTTACGCCTCCGCGTCCCAGGTTCAGCCTGGCTCGCGCCTGATCATCCCCGTCTATCGCGCCGGCGGCGTCGCCCATTCCGGCGCCGCTCCGGCCGCGGCCGCGCCGGTGAAGGCCGCCGAAGCCAAGCCGGAGCCCAAGGCTGATCCAAAGGCCGCAGCCGCCGCCGCCCGCGAGGAGCAGCGCAAGGCGGAAGCCGCCGCCAGGGCGGCGCGGGAAGAGCAGCGCAAGGCCGAGGCCGCGGCGAAGCTGGCGCGCGACGACGAATCCAGGGCCAAGAAGGCCAAGGCCGCCGCCGAGGAGCAGGAGCTGAAGCGTCAGAAGAAGGCCGAGGCGGAGAAGGCCGTCGAGGAGGCGCGTCTCGCCAAGGCGGAGGCCGAAAAGGCCGCCGCCCAGAAGGCCGCCGAGGCGAAGAAGCTCGCCGAATCCAGGGCTGCGGAAGCCAAGAAGCTCGCCGAGGCCAAGAAGGCCGAAGCGAAACAGCAGGCCGACGCCAAGGCCGCCGAAGCGAAGATCGCGGCCGAGAAGGCCAGGCTCGCCAAGGCGGACGCCGCGAAGTCGAAGGCCGACGCCGCCAAGGCCGCCGAGGCCAGGGCCGAGGCCGCCAGGTCGGCGGAAGAGGCGCGTCTCGCCAAGGCGGAAGCCGCCAGGGCCGCGAAAGCCGAGCGTCTCGCCAAGACCGAAGCCGCGCGCGAGGACGCCGCCGCCGCGACTGCCGAAAAGCAGGCGGCCGCCGCGGAGAAGCAGCAAAAGGTCGCCCAGGCGGAGGCCGCTCCGGCGGCGCGTCAGGTCGACAAGAGCACGCCGACCGCTTCCATTCCGCCGGCCGAGGAGGCGACCAAGGTCGCCGCCGTCGACAGCGACAAGCCCGAATTCCGCTGGCCCGCGCGCGGCCGCATCATTCAGGGCTTCTCGTCCGGCGGCAATGACGGCATCAACATCGCCGTGCCGGAAGGCACGCCGGTAAAGGCGGCCGAAGGCGGCACCGTGGCTTACGCCGGCGGGGAACTAAAGGGTTACGGCAATCTGGTGCTGATCCGTCATCCCAACGGCTTCGTCACCGCCTACGCCCATAATGGCGAGCTCGACGTCAAGCGCGGCGACACGGTGAAGCGCGGCCAGACGATCGCCAGGTCCGGCCAGTCCGGCAATGTCGGCTCCCCGCAGCTTCACTTCGAGCTGCGCAAGGGCTCGACCCCGGTCGATCCGACGAATTACCTCGCGGGCCTGTAAGGCGAAGCGGGGAAGAAATTCTCCGGCGTTCGCGAGACACTTACGCCGGCGAAAAGCTAGGCGGCGGGTCCCAGGAAAGGCCCGCCGCCGGTTTTTCTTTTCATAGATCGGTCAGTCCGTGAATACTCCGGGCGCGGGCGCATTTATCGTCGCCGGGCTGCGCTTCCCGGCAGGGCGACGGCCGGCTTTCATATGCGGAGCAACGCGTTTCCCCTCCAACGTCGCCGACGAGCGCGGCGCAACGGGGCGTCGCGCAATTGGTCCCCCTCATATTGGCGATGACCGGCGTGAGCGCCTCGTAGAGCGCGTCCGGCAGGCCGCGCTCCGCCGCCTCGGCCCAGTAGAAGGACACGCGAAAAGCGGCGCAGCAGGCGCCGCATGTCAGGCAGGGATTGGTCGAGGTCATGTCGCCATGCGATACGCAGAAGCGGCGATTTAGCGCGCTTTCCGCCGCCATGTCAGTCCCTGCTCAGGTCCATTCCAGGGGGGCGGCGCCGCGCTTCAAAATGCGCTATATCGAGCCTCCAAAACCGATCCAGAGGGACCAAAGCCCGTGAAATACCGACTTGCCTGCCTGTTCGCGTTGGCCGCCACGCCCGCGCTCGCGGTCGATCCGACCGGCATTCCGGAATGCGACGCGTTGCTGCACCGCTACGAGGCATGCTCGGAGCAATTGAAGCCCAAGCAGGTTCACGCGGCCCAGAAGGAGTTGCTGGACGCCGCCATGGGCATGCGGGCCGTCTCCGGCGATCCGACGAAGCGGGCCGATCTGATCCGCTACTGTAACGACACCTTTGAGCAGATGAAGAAGGCGAGCGACATCAGGGAGTGCATGTCGCAACCGGAGACTCCAAAGCCCTGAGCGCCATGGACCGCGCGCCTTCGGGTGAGCTGGGACCGCGCGCCTTCAGGCTCGCTTTGTGCGCCTTGTGCGCGCCTGAAGGCGCGCGGTCCGCGCTGCTCGTTTTGTGCGCGCCTGAAGGCGCGCGGTCCGCGCTGCTCGTTTTGTGCGCGCCTGAAGGCGCGCGGTCCGACTTTATGCGCGCCTGAAGGCGCCCGGTCCGAGCTCGCAGACGCAGGCCTCCAGATAGGCGCGCGACCTCATCTCGGCGAGGCGGGAGACCGTGCGCCGGTATTCCCGCGCCTCGGCCCCGTGCGGCGCGTCGTAGATATATTCCGGCTCGGCTGCGGCCGAGAGCGCCAGCAGGGCATGCGCCTCATACAGGACGTCGACCAGCATGATGAGGCGGCGCGCCTCGTTGCGCTGTTCGGGCGCCAGAACGGGCACGTCTTCGAGCATCACTGCGTCGAAGCGCTCGGCGATGGCGAGATAGTCCGCCGCCGAATGCGGCTGTCCGCAAATCTCTGCGAAGCCCATGCGCGCCACGCGGCCGGCGGCCTGCGGGATGAAGATGGCGCGCTGCTTCACGTCGATCGTAACGGGCGCGCCATGCGCACCGCCGGTGAGCGAGAGGAACAGCGCATCCATCGCGGCGCGGGCGGGCGCGTCGGCGGGCGCGAAGAAGACTCCGCCTGCGCAATCCTGCTGCGCCCGATAGTCCATGGGCGCGGCGAGCCGCATCACGTCCATGCGCTCCTGCAGCAGCGCGATGAAGGGCAGAAAGAGATCGCGATTGCGGCCTCCGTCATAAAGCTTCGACGGCTCGACATTGGATGTCGCGACGACGAGGACGTTCTCTGCGAAGAGAGTCGCGAAGAGACGCGCCAGGATCATCGCGTCGGCGATGTCGGTCACAGAGAATTCGTCGAAGCACAGCAGGCGCGTCTCCGACGCGATCTCCTGCGCGACGCGCGTCACGGGATCGACGAGGCCGCCAACGGCCTCGCGCCGCAAGCGGTGCAGGCGATCGTGCACATCGGCCATGAAGCCGTGGAAATGCGCGCGGCGCTTCTTCTCGACCGGCGCCATGTCGAAGAATAGGTTCATCAGCATGGTCTTGCCGCGCCCCACGGGACCCCAGAGATAGAGGCCGCGCGGCCGCTGCTCCTGCCAGAAGAAGGCGCGAAGCACTTTGGGGAGCGGCGCCGCGGGCGCCTGTCCCTTGGCGAGCAGATCGACGAGCGCCTGCAGTTTCTTCACCGCTTCCCGCTGATAGGCGTCGGGGCGCAGATCGCGTTCGACGACGAGCGTGTCGTAGCGTTCAAGGAGCGGCCGCTTCATCGTCATGCGCGCCGCATCTGGCCGCTCATGGCCTCGAAGGCGCCGGGTCGCAATTCGCAATAGAGCAGGCGGTCCGGGTCCACCGGCCCGGGCATGGTGATCTTGCCGCGCGGCACGCGGGAGAAGCCGACCCGCGAATAATAGTCGTGATCGCCCACGAGCAGCACGACGCCGTGCCCGGCCTCGCGCGCGGCGTCGAGCGAATGCTTCATGAGCTTCTCGCCTACGCCCTGAGACCGGAAGGCGGTCTCGACCGTGAGCGGGCCGAGGAGCAAGGCGGGCGCGGCGCCGACGAGAATGCCCGTCATCCGATTGGCGCCCACGAGAAGCGTGCCGACCCGCGCCACGAAGGAAAGCGACAGATCGGGCGCGACGCCCTCGCGCAGGCGATAGGCCGTGCGCGCATAGCGGCCGGGGCCGAAGGCGCGCGCGTCGAGTTTCTCGATCTGCGCTTCGTCCGCCGCCGTCATGGGTGAGAATTGGATGACAAGGTCGATCATGAGCCCGGCCGAGCCCATAACACGCGCGGCGCTCTAGGCAAAACCGGCTGACGCGGGCAAAAGTTGCGCGTCGGGACGACGCCTGCGAAACTGCGTCATGACCGAGTTCGCGCTGCGTCGGGCGGGCATGGGGGACGCGGGCGCGATCGCCGACGTCCATATGGCCTCCTGGCGGGAGACCTATGCGGGGATGATGCCCGCAAAGACCCTCGCCGCGCTCGACCCCGCCGAATGGGCGCAGAGATGGCGAGCCGATCTTTCCGACGAAGATCCGGCGGCCGCGACATTTCTGGCGGAGGACGAAGACGGGCTGGCTGGCTTCGGGCTCTGCCGCCGTCAGCGCTCGGAGAAGCTCCTGCCGCTCGGCTTTTCCGGCGAGATTACGTCGCTTTATCTGCTACGCAGGGTTCAGCGGCGCGGGGTGGGGCGCCGGCTGCTCGCGGCCATGGCCGCGCATCTCCTCGAAGGCGGTTGCGACGCCGCCGCCGTCTGGGTCTTCCGCGAGGCCGCCCATGCGCGGGCTTTCTACGAGGCGCATGGGGCGGAACCGACGGGCGTTGCCGGCGAATGGGAAATTTACGGAATGGTCCTGCCCGACATGGCCTATGGATGGCGCGATTTGCGGCGGATCGCGGCCGGAGGCTTGACCAAGGGGCGGGGCGCGCCCACCTCGAAAGACGGCGCCTCCGCCTAGCTAGAGGGGGCGGGTTTATTGCGAGGATGACATGCGCGCGTTGCTCTATAGCCTATTCTCTCTTTTCATGGTTGCGCCTGCGATGGCGCAGGGAACCGCCGCTCAGCAGGCCGCCTGCGAGCGCGACGCCGAGCGGCTCTGCTCCGAAGCGATTCCGGACGCGATTGCGATCGAAAAGTGTCTCGCAGCCAATATGAGATCGCTCTCGGCCGCCTGTCGCCGTCAGTTCAAGCCAAGGCGCTGATCAGCGTAGCGCCGACATGATCTGACGGACGAAGGGCGCGCGCTGGAAGGCGGCGAAGTCGATTTTCAGGTTCGGTCCCGCCCTGGAGCCGACGCTTTTTTTCGCGTCGCCGAGGACCCCCGCGCGGTAATCTTCGAGCGACAGGCCGCCGGCCCTGCCATGGCTCCAGCGCTTGAAAATCCTGAATTTTGCGCGGTCATAAGCGTCCGAGCGCCCTTGATCGGCGGCGAGATCCGCCAGGCCGAAGCTGAAGCGCATCCAGGCGTCGCGCGAAATCTTGCCCGTATGCTTCATGTCCATTTCGGCGAAAGTCTTGTCGATGAAACGGCTGGCTTCGTCGGCGGTGATGAAGCCGTCGTGGTTCTCGTCGAAGGACTGGAAGATGGCGTCGAGAAGGTGATGCGCGTCGCTTTGCGCGCGGACCGGCGCGGGGCCGAGGACGAGCGAGACGGCGAGCGCGGCGAAAAGGGGCTTCATGTCCGTTTTCCTGAAAATGACCCGCGGTCACCAATAGGGCGAGACCGGCTCGCCGTCCAAGACCTCGGCGATGCGGGCGCGGGTCGCCGGAGTGGCGCCCGCGGGCAGGTCGTCGAGCGGAAAGAAGCCGGCCTCGGCGATCTCGTGGTCGGGCTTCTTGGCGCCATGGCAGGCGAAGTGGCGCACGACGTAAAGGGCGACATGGTCGCGCTGCGAAACCCGGCGGTTCAGATAGACGCCCTGGAGCGTCGGCGCGCTCAGGAGGCGTACGCCGCCTTCCTCCTGCAATTCGCGGGTCAGCGCCTGAAGCATTGTTTCGCCGCTCTCGACGCCGCCGCCGGGAAGATAGAAGCCGGGCACGTAAGTGTGCCGCACGAGCAGCACACGGTCGTCGGAGTCGATCACAAGTCCGCGCACGCCGAGCGTCATGGGGCGCTGAAAAAGGGCGCCGAAGGTGATGATCCGCGAGACGATCCGCGCCCGCAAGGAGGGCTCCGGCTCCCGCCTTTGCGGCGGCGCGGGGAAATCATGATTCATGAGATGACTATGGCAAAAGGCGCGCGAAGGCTCTAGGACTAACGCCACAGAAAACAGGTTCGAATGTGAGCTTTCTTCTCGCCCATCTCTCCGACGCCCATATCGGGCCGATTCCGCGGCCCAATCTCGCGGAGCTGCTCGGCAAGCGGGTCACCGGCTATGTGAACTGGCTCTACAAGCGCGCCGGCCAGCATGACATGGGCGTGCTGGGCCGCCTCGTGGCCGACATGCGCGCGCACAATCCCGACCATATCGTCATGACCGGCGACATCGTGAATGTCGGCCTGCCGGCGGAGATCGCGCTCGCCAGGGAATGGCTTGCGACTTTGGGCGGACCGGAAGAGGTGAGCTTCACGCCGGGCAATCATGACGCCTATGTCGCAGACGTGACGAAGCTCGTGCATGAGGTCTTCGAGCCCTGGACGACGAGCGAGACGGCGACGGCCGGCTTCCCCTATCTGCGCCGGCGCGAAGGGGTCGCGCTGATCGGCCTGGATTCCGGCGTGCCGACGGCGCCTTTCGTCGCCTCGGGCAGACTCGGGGAGGCGCAACTCTCCGCCCTCGGCGCGCTGCTGGACCGGACCAGGGCGGAAGGCCTCGCCCGCATCGTGTTTCTGCATCATCCGCCCCATGTCGGCGGCGCGCGCGCCTTGCGCAATCTGGAAGACGCGGCCGCCTTCGAGGCTGTCATCGCCAGACATGGCGCGGAGCTGGTGCTGCACGGCCACAATCACAGGCCGAGCGTCGCCTATATCGCCGCTCCGCACGGAAGGACGCCGGTCGTCGGCGTCGCCTCGGCTTCGGCCAGGCCCGGCGGGCATTATCCGGCGGCGGCCTATAATCTCTACCGAATCGAGCGGGCGGGAGAAGGGCTCCGCATCGGCCTGCGTCGGCGCGGGCTCAACGAGGCGGGAGAGGTCGTGGAAGCGGGTGCGCCGGAGACCTTGTGAAGTCGCTACCCAGGAGCAGGCAGTCAAGAAAACTTGCTGGCTTCGCTCAAGGCGTCACATAGGTCCTGTAAGCCCAAATCACGATGATCGCCAAAAGGCCGAAAAACGTGGCGGAGCCCAGAAACTCGATGAAGAACAGGAAAGCCTGAAAGGCCTTCCCGCTGAGAAGGCCGGGCTCCTCCGCCTTGCCCGTCGCCCCTGTCCTGCGCACGACGCGCGCCGCGCCGCCGCTGGCGTAATCGACCGCGAGCGCCTTCTCGCGCTCGATCAGCCGATGTGCGATATAGTCGGTCGCGGCGTCGACCATCTCGTCAATGTCGGCGCTTTCGCGCAGCGTGATGCGGCCGTGGCGGGTGTCCTGCAGGAAGCGATAGGTCCGCCGGTCGCGGTCCATTTCCACGAAGCCGATCTGGTCGATGAAGAGCCGCGGCCTTTCGCCGGGCGACACGGCCACGTCGAAAATGTCGCAATCGCGGGGAATTTGGGCCAGTACCGGCGAGAGCGCGTCGGCGAGCAATTCGAGTCGGACGATCTCGGCCGCCCGCAGATCGGCGAGCGCGGCGGAATGCTCCGCATTCTCGATCCGCGCCTTGCGCAGCGCGGTGGCGAGGCTCGCCATGCGCTGATCGAGAGGCGCCTTGCCCGCGAGCTCCGCTTTGTCCCGGCTATTCTCGGCGGGGACGATCGAGGAGATTTTCTCGCTGGCGGCGGGAATCTGTTTTCTCAACAAGCTTGGGCGGCCGTTGTCCGTCTGCGTGGGCAAAGGGTCGTCCATTTCGCTCACTGGCTTCGCCCTCGGCGCGCAGGATTAACGCTTTCTTCACTATAACGGTTTGAGAGAAAGAAGCGAAGCGCGGCTGAGCCTTCGGACGGCGAGGGGTCGACTTTTCCCCCGCCCTCCGGCTACGGAATTGGCTAGGGCGCCGGGAAAACCGGCATTGAGCATAAGCGGCGTCGTTAACGGACGCCCGGAGGGACACCATGGCCGGCCATGGCGAATCGGACACTGGCGCGCTGTTCCGTCGATTCCTTTTGGGCCTCGTATTCTCCGCCTTGGCGGCCGTCGAGGCGTCGGGCGGTCCGGATCAGTTGCCGGTCGCCGGGTTCTTCGCCGGCGCGGCGCTCTATCTGCTGAGGCCGTCGAGCGAGCGCGCCCGTCAGGCGGTGAATTTCGGCGTCGATTTCACGGCCGTCGCAATCTTCGCGGCGCTATGCGACCGCTCCGGCGTCCTGTGGCGCGCGCCCGAGACGATGGAGCAACTCTTCCGCCTGTCGCCCGTCGGCGCGGGCGTCGCGGCTGCGTTCTATATCGCCGGCGTCGTGTCGCTGACGGCGCGGTCGCGCCTGCCCCTGCGCATTGCGCTCTTCCTGCTGCCGTTCCTGTTCTGCCTCCTGGTCGCGCTGGGTTCGCCGCCCGTCACGCAGATCGGTTCGACCTTGCTTCTTGGCCTGGACGTTCCGGAGCCGGTGAAGAAAATCGCGGGGCGAACCTTCGTGCTCTTCCTGCTCAACGAGGCCGTCGTCGTCGGCGTCCCGCTGGCGCTTGGGCGCTTCCTGCCCAGAGAATGGCGCCCGCACGGGATTCTCGCGCTTTCCGCCTTCCTCGCCTCGCTGACCCCATTCATTGCGTCGGGCGTGTCCGTCTACGTCACGCCATATGCGCCGGCGCCGATCGCCTCCGTGCTGGCGGCGATTGCGGCGGCCCTGGCGCAGGCTGGTCTTTGGGGCCAGACCTATCTCGTCACCCAGGCGCTCGCCGGCATGTTGCGCGCGGCGCCGTCTCTCTCGGTCGTCGTTTTTCACAATTGGAAGACGGGCGCCGAAAAAGGCGCGGTCTACGGCTTCGTCTATATGGGGCTGTTGCTGGCCATCGGGCTCGTCGTCTCCGTCCCGTCGGCGGTGACGCTCATCGCGTTGTTGGGGCCGCTCGCCGGCGCTTTGCTCGGAGCCGGGCTCTACCCATTGGCGCGCACCATCATTGAGAGCACGGACTCGACGCCGCCCTTCATCGGCCGGATCGAGGAGGCCTATCTGCGTCCCGTGAATTTCGCGCGCGGCGCGGTCGCGGGCGCGGCGGTGAGCGTCGCGCTGATGATCAATCTGCCGGCGATGAGCGGGAGCGAGCGCTTCCTTTTCGGCGTCATCACAGGCGCGCTCGCCTATGCGGGCGTCGACCTTGCGCATGACTGCCTTGAGCTGATGCGGGAGCGCCGCCAGCGTTTCCGGAGCTGGCGCGTCTATACGCTCGCCGCGTTGCTCGGTGGCGTCGTCGCCGGCGCGATCGCCTGGTATCTCGACGCGGACCAGGTCGCGACCGTCACGCGCAAATTCTTCGCCTATGTCACGCTCGATTATGCGGCGGAAGGGCGCGGCCCCGTCTCCTACAGCCTGCGCCCGCTTTTCTCGAAATGGGGATTGACGGAGCTCGGCGTCGTCGACGGCGGCGTGCGGCTGTTCTACGACGAGTCGCTCTCGGGCGTGATCCAGTGGGTTTTCGCAGCGCCGCTCTTCTCGATCAATTTCTTCTTCCTGACCGCGCTCATCACGCGCAGCCTCCACCCGCTCCGGCAGCTCGCGACCTGGGAAGGCCTCGACATGCTGATCGTGAACGCGGTGCATGTGCTGCGCTGGGGCCTGTGGATGGCGCCGGTCATCTATTCCTTCCTCAAGGCCGCGCCGGATCCCGCCTGGTATAACCAGGACGGCCTCATCCGCACGACCGTCGCGACCTGGATGAGTTACATCCTGCCGGACAACGAGTTCCGCGCGTGGAGCCTCGACATCTTCACGGCGCTCCTCGCCTTCGACGCGCTGCGCGTGCTGATCTGGTTCGATCACATGGGCATGCGCGTCGCGACGCTCGTGAACCTGTCCTTCGTCGGCGGCGACATGCTGGACGAGCAGGCTGCGCGTTTCGTCGGCAAGGAGCAGGTGAGCCGGGCCATTCCCTCGGGCATTCGCCATTTCGGCACATGGGCGCCGCTGCTGCTGCCCTTCTACCTTCCGCGCGGCGCGGACTGGGACAAGGCCTGGACGGCGGCGGAGCAGATGGCGGCGAGCCGGCCGCCCTCCTACATCTATCTTGTCGGCGGCTATCTGGCTTTTGCGGGGCTCGTCGCTCTGGGCCTCGTCCTCTTCCTGCTGGGGCGTCTGGCGCGGGCGCAGAAGATTCCGCTCGAAGGCGTTACGGGGGCGGGCGGCGCGCCGGGATCGCGGCCCTTGAAGCTCACCAACGGCCTGATGACCAGCGAATGGTTCCAGGACGGGCAGGGGGCCATCCGCATCGAGGGCGTCGCGCGCGGCGGTCCGCCCATCGACCTCACGCGCCGCCCCGACGATCACGCCCATCCGCGCGGGCGCTTCCTGTTCCTGCGCGAGGAGGGCGGCGAACTCTGGTCCGTGGGCGAGGCGCCGACGCGGTGCCCCGGCGCTTGCGGAAAGCTCTCCGACGCGGGCGAGAACTGCCTTTTCTTCATGGCGGAGCAGAATGGCTTCGCCGTCGAGGTCAGCGTGTCGCTTTCGCCGGACGAGGCGGTCGAAATCCAGCGCCTCAAGATCGTCAATCTCGAGCCCCGCGCCCGCAAGCTGACGCTCGCCTCGCTGCGCGAGTGGGTGCTGAACGAAACCGGCGCCGAAATGCGCGACCCGGCCTATAACGCGCTTCACGTCGGCACATGGTACGTGAAAGCGCTCAACGCCGTCTTCGCCCAGAACCGTCTGCTGAAAGGGGGCGCGCGCCGGCAGCGCGATCGACGCCTCTCGCCCGAGATCGGCTTCCACGCCATCGGCGCGGGTCCGGGCGCGAAGATGACCGTCGTTGGCTATGAGGACGTGAAGTCGCGCTTCTACGGCATGGGGCCGACCAATGCGCCGGACAGCCTCGTTGGCCTTGGCGAGGCGCCGCGCAGCCCGGACGACGAAGGTCTGCTCTATGGCTTCGAGCCATGTGCGAGCCTGCGTCTCGAACTCGACATCGGGCCCGCCGGCTCGGCGGAGCTCATCATCGTCGATGGCTGGGCCAGGAATATGGGGATCGCGACGGACGCCGTAGCGCGTCACCTTGGCGTTCCGCCGGCGGCGCCGGAGATTTTGAACCGCGCGCTCTCAACCCGGCGCCGTCTCATCATGCCGCGGGCGCCCGCGAAGCATCGTTACGCCTTCTCGGAGGACGGCCGCAGCCTGACGCTTCAGCCCGGCGCGCCGCGCCCCTTCGCGCATGTGATTTCCAACGCGCTGGGGACGGGGTGCGTGCTGACGAACGACGGCGACATCTTCTCCTTCTCCAGCAATTCGCGCCTCAACAGCTTTACGCCGTTCCGCATGGGCGAGGGCCGCATGGCGCCCGCAGGGCAGATGATCTACGTCTACGATCTCGCCCGCACGGACGCGCACAGTCCGACCTTCGTGCCGTTGCGCCGGCGTGACGCGCGCTACGAAGTCACCTTCACGCCCGGCGCCGCGATCTTCCGCACCGAGCGCGACCATCTCGAAATGGAGATGACCGTCTTTTCGAGCCCGACGGAGCCCGTCGAGTTCCGCCTGCTCAAGATCCGCAACAAGACGGTGCATGAGCGCCTGCTGCAGATCGTGCCCGCGATGGAGGTCATTCTCGCGGAGACGCCTTTGGAGAGCCTCGGAAGAGTGCAGTCGGAAATCGACGACGACCTGCACACGATTTACTTCCGTAACCCCGCGAATAACTTCGTAAAGGGCTGGGCTTTCGTCACGACCTCGATTCCCGCCGAATTTGCGGAAACCTCCCGGCGCCGTTTCCTCGGCCATGAAAGCCGCAATCCCTATCTGCCTTACATGGTCGAGCACGGCCATCCGGACGCGGGCGCGCCGGCGCATGAGCGCAAGGTCGCGGCTTTCAGCGGCGCGATCGACGTGCCGGCGGGCGAGGAGGTCGTCGTCGTCGTCGCGCTCGGTCAGACCACGACGATGGACGATGCGAAGCGCCTCGCGGCGCTCGCGCGCGATCCCGCCTACGCGAAGCGGCAATGCGAGGCGAGCGAAGAGGCCTGGAACGAGCAACTTTCGGTGCTGCGGATCAAGACGAACCGGCCGGACGTGGACCGGCTCGTCAACGACTGGTTGCCCTATCAATTGCTGGCGGCGCGCCTCTGGGGCCGTACGGGTCCTTCCCAGCGCTCGGGCGCGACAGGCTATCGTGACCAGTTGCAGGACGTCATCCCCCTCATCCATCTCGCGCCGGAGCGCGCCCGCGCGCAGATCCTGCTGCACGCCAGGCACCAGTATCTCGAAGGCGACGCCTGCAAATGGTGGCATCGCGCGCCGAATGGCGGCACGGGCCTCGCCGATCGCACCCACTCGTCGGACCCGCATCTGTGGCTGCCCTATGTCGCGATCCGCTATGTTAAGGGCTCGGGCGACTGGGCCATTCTCGACGCGGTCGAGACCTTCCTGGAGGCCCCTCCGGTGCCGAAGGGCCAGGAGGGAGAGGCGACCGTCCCGCTCAGATCGCGCGACAAGGACACGCTGCTCGGTCATTGCGCGCGCGCCATAGATTACACGCTCGACCGCTTCGGCGCGCATGGCCTGCCGCTCGTCGGCTCGGGCGATTGGGACGACGGCATGCAGCTCGTCGGCGTCGAAGGGCGGGGCGAGAGCGTGTGGCTCGGCTTCTTCCTGCACGGCATCCTGCTCGACATTGCGCCGTTCTTCGAGAAGAAGGGCGACAAGGCGCGGGCCGAGCGCTATCGCGAGCGCGCCGGAAAGCTGCGCGCGGCGCTCGCCGAATGCTGGCGCGGCGACCGCTATGTGCGCGACTTCGCCGACGATGGGCGCGAGATTTCGCCGATGAGCGCGATGGTGGCGCATTGGCCGACGCTGAGCGGCGCGGTTGACGCGGCGCGCGGGCGCGAGGCGATCGAGAAGGCGCTGGCGGCCCTGGCGCGCTCAAACCGGATCCTGCTCGTCACGCCGCCCTTCAACGAACACTCCGACCCCTATCCGGGCCGCAATGCGGAATATCCGCCCGGCGTGCGCGAGAATGGCGGGCAATATTCGCACGGGGTGTCCTGGTTCGTCGACGCGCTTGCGAAGCTCGGCGTTCAGGCGAAGGCTGACGGCGACGAAAAGGCCGCGCAGGAATTGTTCGCGCGCGCGGTCGAGTGCTGGATCGCAATTTCGCCGATCTCCAAGGTACGGACGCCAGCCGAGGCCGACATCTACGGCATGCCGCCGCACCAGCAGGCGGCCGACGTGTATGAGGGCGAAGGTTATGAAGGCCGCGGCGGCTGGGGCTGGTATACGGGCGCGGCGGCGCGCATGCTTTCGGCCGCCTACGCCATGCTCGGGCTCGAATTCGAGAATGGCGAGTTGCGCCCGCGGCCGGACGCATTCGAGCCGAAAGGCGATCTGCGGCTCGAAAGCGCGACCTATATGGGCAAGACCTTCGGCAAGGCCGTCTCGGCGGCGAAGCGGCGCTGACTCCAGGCCGCATTGCGTTCAGGCTTGTCTAAACCCAGGCGACGAGATCGATTCCAAAGGTCTGGAGCAGCGCGCGCTTCCCGCGAAAACCGGCTCCCCGCTTTTCGCGAGGCGCCCTCTGGCGCGTGACTCCGCGCCGGCGCTTTCCTCGGTCCGCGCCCGATCCCGGAACGTTCCGTCAACCCCGTTTACAATCAATTTTATTGTCAAGTTTACGCCTGGACCATAGCATGACCGGCAGCGTTCCTTTCGCGCTGTGTCCGGCGTGGCGTCATGCGTGCCTCGTGTTTTCTTTTATGCGTACATTTCTCCGTTTGTGCGGTCTCCGCCGCTCGCGCTGGAGCCTGGCTTTATCCCGAAGGCAAGGGCCAGCTCATTCTAACGACGACCTTCGCCAACGCGCAAAACGCCTACGACGCCGGCGGTCGGCTGGTCAAAACGCCCTCCTACCGCAAGTTCGAGACGCGAGCCTATCTCGAACATGGCGTGACGGATTGGCTGACCTTCGTGGCGGAGGGAGGCGCCATGAGCTTTCGCGGCGCGCCGGCGCCCGCGGATCATCTCGAAATGCTGATCGCCGAAGCGAAGGCGGGCCTGCCGTTTTCCATCAGACCGCCGCCGGGAACGAAATATGAGGGACTCGGCCTTGGCGCGGTCGGCGCGCGGCTTCGTCTCTTCGAGCATGGCGATTACGTCTTCTCTTTCGAAGCCGGCGCGCGCACGGCCTCAGCCGAGGCGCGCCGTTTCCTGGACATGCGCGACGCGACGCAGATCGACGCGCGCCTCCTCATGGGGCGGTCGTTCTCGCTTTTCGGCATGAGCGGCTTCGTCGACACGCAACTTGGTTTTCGCACGCGCGGCCAGAATGGCGACGAGGCGCGGATGGACCTCGCGGCGGGTCTCCGCCCACTGGACCGGCTGTTGCTGATGGCGCAGAGTTTTTCGGCTATCGCGCCGCGCGCCGGCGCGGCGACGCTCGTCGCCGCGCAGAAATTCCAGCTTTCCGCCGTCTACGATCTGACGCCCGCGATCAGCCTGCAGGTTGGGGGCGTGACGGCGCTCAGCGGCGTGAATTCGCCGGCCGAGCACGGGATCGTAGCCGCCTTGTGGTGGCGCTACCAGTCTTATTGAGCGTCGGCGACAGCCGAGACCGGCTCCACTCTGACCGTCGTGACGCCCGCGGAGCGGAAGCCCAGCGCATCGGCGGCGTTGGCCGAGACGTCGATCACGCGGCCGCCCGCGAAGGGGCCCCGGTCATTCACGGTGAGGACGACGGAACGGTTGTTTCTCAGATTGGTGACGCGCACCTTCGAGCCGAAGGGCAGGGTGCGATGGGCGGCTGTGAAAGCGCCGACATGCGACCCGCTCGCAGTGCGTCCGCCCAGCTTGTAATACGAGGCCTTTCCGACCCAGGCCGCCTCGGCGGCGCAAGTGAACGCGACGAGCGCGGCGACTCCAATCACGAAACTCTTCAACGCGACTCTCCCCTCTGCCCACGCGGACTTGCGCGCGCTTCACGGTGCGCCAGGAACACTGACGTCGCCGCAGGGAGTAATGTTCGGCTCAGGCAAAATAAAGGCGGCTAACTCGACGTAGTTCCGTAGAAGAGCTTTTTGAGCGTTCGTTAATCCGACATTTCGAAGCCCGTATCTGTTTATATAAATGCAGGTGATTCAATTATATTTCCTGTTTGGCGCCACAATCGTCTGGAAAGGATTGTTGCATGATGGTCACACAACGCCGAAATATTTCAGGGTGATTGCGGGAGGGCTGTCCGGCGTCGTCGCGCGCCGCGCCCCTCGACTGGTCGCACGCCCTTGATTTGCTTGCGGCCAGCCGCATCTAGCCCGTTCTGGCGAAGTAGCGGGTTGAACGCGCCCTGCGCGCCGTTCCCGGCCCGCCGCCCTTCAAACCAGGGAGGCGCAAATGAGAATCCAGAAAATCAACGCCGTCCTCGCGGCGGCGGCGCTGACGGCGACGCTGGTGACGGAGCCGGACGGCGCGGGGGCGGCGGGGATCTTTAGCGGCCCGTCCGGCGGCGCGGCGATCGGCGGCGGCGGATTTGGCGGCGGAGGTTTTGGCGGCCGCAGTTTCGGCGGCGGCGGATTTGGCGGCGGATTTGGCGGCGGCGGTTTCAGGGGCGGCGGTCTCGCCGGCGGCTGGAGCGGGGGGTTCCCCTCTGGCGGGTTCGGAACAGGCGGCTTTGGCTATCGCGGCGGCGTGTTCGCCGCGCCGATGGGAGGGGTCCGCACCGCCTGGGGCGGGCGCTGGGGCGGCCGCCCTTGGGGCGGCTGGGGCTATCGCGGCTGGGGCTATCGTCCTTACGCCGGCTGGGGTTACCGCGGATGGGGATACCGGCCATGGGGCGGCTGGGGCTATCGTCGCTTTGGCTGGGGCTGGCATAGGCCCTGGCGGCGCTATTGGGGCTGGGCCGGCTACCCTTATGGCGCAGGTCTGCTCTGGGGCGCGGGTTGGCCCTATTACAGCTACGGCGCCTGCTGGCGGCCACGGCTGGTCCGCACTTATTGGGGCTGGCGGCGCCGCTGGGCGAATGTGTGCGGCCCGTGGGGCTATCCGGCGTATGGTTGGGGCGGCGGATGGGGTGGCGGCCTGCTTGGCGTCGGCTGGCCCGGCTGGTGGTGAGCCGCGAGCGCCCTCCCGCGGCCGGGAGGGCGCCTGATCTCAGGCGGTCGCCGAATGAGCGTGGATGTCGTGCCCGCCATTGCGCCGCATCACGTCGATGGCGGTGCGCTCCTTCGCCTCGTCCCAGGCGCGCGCCCAGAGCAGCATGCCGCCATGCTCCATCTGGGCCCTGACCCATCTCGCTTCCGCCGCGCCGACAAGTTGGGCGAGCGTCGCGCCGATGATTCCGCCGCCGCCGCCCAGCACCAGCGCCGCCGCGATCGCCGCGCCGAGCGTGCCGCCGGCCGCCAGCGCCATGCCGGCGCCGCCCACCGCGCCGATGTAGAAGAGCGCGCCGATAATGCCCGCCTTCGCTTCGTTGCGCGCCTCGGGATCGACGTAAGTCCCGTGCGGCGCGCGTGGGCTCGCGCTCAGGCCTTGCGCCGAGAGGCTCTGATCGCCCAGGGCCTCGCGCACGACCGTCTGCGGCGCGAGCACGCTGATCGTGGTCTGATCGAATCCGTCCGTCAAAAGATCGTCTATGGCCGATTGCATCTGGTCAAGATTGTCGAACACGCCGACGACTTCGCGCACGTCGCCGCGCTGCTCGGCCGTGAGGGGTTTTTGCGTTTCCATTCTCTCGTGCTCCAAGAGCGCGGCGCGACCGGACGGTCGCCCCCTATCGCGCTCCCGCTTTGTTAAAGGGAGCGGAAGGTCGGGGGCGGCAAGGCGGGGCCGGCTGAATTTGCCAATTGCCAAGCCTTGCGACACGTCGAAGCCATCCACATGTGAGGTCCCTGCGAGCAGGGACGAGGTTCGCATGGCGCGGTCGCTAGGCGGCCCATGACAGGATGAAGGCCGCTCATGACTCTGCTCGACGCCGCTCTTTCCGCGCTTGCCTCGAACCAGCTTCTCGCCGGCGGGATTGGAACGCTGGCCTTCGGCTCGGCCATGTATCTCCTGCGCGCCGTGCCGGACAGGACGCTGGCGCTTGTCGGAAAGACCGTCTGGACGACGGTGTTCGTCGAGAGCATGTCGAACGAATATCCGGATGTCGACGCCTTCATCGAGGGGAAGCGGCTGAACTTTTTCAGCCGCTCGCTGGAGATGAAGGACGGGAGCCTGAAGACGGGCTTTGGCGGCGGATGGGGCCTGTATCAGGGCGTGCTCTTCAAATACGCCAAGACGAAATCCGCCCAGCAGCTTACGCATTTCGAGACGATTACGATCGCCTTCCTCACGCGCGACCGCGGCGTGGTCGAGCGCTTCATGCGCGACTGCAAACCGGAGGAGCATCGCAATTCGATCCATATTTCGATGTATGGCGCGGGCGGAAGCGATGGCGGCATGCGCCGGCGCAAGCGCGGGCTCGAGACGGTGTTCGTCGACCGGGCGATGAAGGATCGCCTCGTCTCGCGCCTCAAATGGTTTCTCGGCGCAGAGGAGTGGCACGCCTCGCGCGGCATTCCGTGGAAGCTCGGCGTCCTGCTCCACGGTCCGCCCGGCGCCGGCAAGACGAGCCTCATCCACGCGCTCGCCTCCGACTTCGATTTCAACATCAAATATATCAAATCGCTGCACGGCCTCGGCGCGGCGTTCAAATCGGGGACGAAGAACGATCTCTTCGTCATCGAGGACATCGACGCGATCGCGGGCGGCCTCAGCCGCGACGGAACGAAGGAAAGCGCCATCGACGGCGGCGCCCTGCGCGGCTCGCCGCTGCATGAAATCCTGAATTCCATGGACGGCATGCAGACGCCGGACGGGCTGAAATTCATCGTGACGACGAACCATCTCGACCGGCTGGACCCCGCCATCGTGCGGCCGGGGCGGATCGATGAAGTTGTGGAGGTCGGGCCGCTCTCGGTCGAGAGCGCGCGGGCGATGTTCCGGGCGTTTTACGGGCGCGAGGGGATTGGGGCCTACGCGCCGCGCACGGGGGCGGAGTTGCAGCGGATGTTTTCAACGATGTCGGCGGAGGAGGCGGAGGGCGAGTTGGGGCGGAAGGTTGTGGAGCGGGTGCGGGAGGTGGCGTGAGTCATCGCTGGAAACGGCCCCTCGCCCTTCGAGACGCCTGCTTCGCAGGCTCCTCAGGGGTGAGGGGCCTTTTGTTAGGCGCTTTGATTTAAGAAGCCCTCTTGCAGCGCCCACTAGCAATCCTCATCCTGAGGAGCGCCCAAAGGGCGCGTCTCGAAGGACGAGGATTGCGTCGCGGGCTAGAATTCAAGGCTGTTGCAATGGCCGGGTGCGCGCGCCACCCGGTCAAGTATAGGCTGACGCGATGGAGCAGCAAACGCTCGTCGACTGTCACGAACACCCCGTCGTCGATCCACACGTCTCGCACTTCAAACAAGTCCCGTTCCGTACAAGCGTGAAATTCGCGCACTCAGGACAAGCCTCGCCGACATAGCCCTTCATCCGCGCTTCGGCGCGCTTTTCAGCGACGCCTTGCACCGTCTTGGTGGGCTCGGTCCAGCCGAGCTGCGAGAGCGCCTCCACGGCTTCTTCCCGCGTCACTTCCGGCGTCTCCCGCAGCGCGACAGCGCCGCCATGCACGACCATCAGCTTGTCGGTCTTGGAGCGCAGGAGGCCGCGCGAGACGATGCTGTTGGCTTCCGGCGCCTTGCCTTCGGTCTCGCCCTTGCCGAGCACCGTGTGGCCGATGTCGTCTGGCGACACATGCGCGAGGTCGTTGCGGCCGAGATAGGAGACCGCAAGCTCGCGGAACACATAATCGAGGATCGACGTCGCATTCTTGATCGCGTCATTGCCCTGCACCGGGCCCGCGGGCTCGAAGCGGGTGAAGGTGAAGGCGTCGACATATTCCTCGAGCGGCACGCCATATTGCAGACCGAGCGAAATCGCGATGGCGAAATTGTTCATCAACGAGCGGAAGGCCGCGCCTTCCTTGTGCATGTCGATGAAGATCTCGCCGAGGCGCCCATCCGCATATTCGCCCGTGCGCAGATAGACCTTGTGGCCGCCGACGGCCGCCTTCTGCGTATAGCCCTTGCGGCGATCGGGGAGCTTCTCGCGCTCGCGCACCAGCTGATGAATGACGCGCTCGACGATGCGCTCGGCGACATGCGCGGCGCGGGCCGGCATATTCTGCGCGACGACCTCCTCGACCGCTTCCGCGGCGTCGATGTCGTCGTCGCCCTGGATGAGCTGCGCCGAGAGCGGCTGCGAGAGCTTGGAGCCGTCGCGATAGAGCGCATTGGCCTTCAGCGCGAGGCGCCAGGACAGCATATAGGCCTGCTCGCAATCCTCGACCGTCGCCTCGTTCGGCATGTTGATGGTCTTGGAGATCGCGCCCGAAATGAAAGGCTGCGCCGCCGCCATCATGCGGATATGCGAGTCGACCGAGAGATAGCGCTTGCCCGTGCGCCCGCACGGATTGGCGCAATCGAAGACAGCGTAATGCTCGCCCTTGAGATGGGGCGCGCCTTCCAGCGTCATGGCCCCGCAGGCGTGCACATTCGCCGCCTCGATCTCCTGTCTGGAGAAGCCGAGATGCGTCAGTAGATCGAAATTCTTGTCTTCGAGCTGCTCAGGCGCCACTTTGAGCGCGCTGGTGAGGAAGTCCGGCCCGAGCGTCCATTTGTTGAAGACGAATTTGATGTCGAAGGCGCTCGGCAAGGCGGCTTCCACCGCCGCGAGCTTCTCGTCGGTGAAGCCCTTCGCCCGCAGCGTCGCGGTGTTGATCGCGGGCGCCTGCGCCAGCGAGGCGTGGCCGACGGCGTAGGCCTCGATTTCCGCGATCTCGCTTTTGCGATAGCCGAGCGCGCGCAGGCCCTCCGGCACGGCGCGGTTGACGATCTTGAGATAGCCGCCGCCCGCGAGCTTTTTGAACTTGACCAGCGCGAAGTCAGGTTCGATGCCGGTCGTGTCGCAGTCCATCACGAGGCCGATCGTGCCCGTGGGAGCGACGACGGTGACCTGCGCGTTGCGATAGCCATAGAGCTCGCCCTGCGCCAGCGCCTTGTCCCAGGCGGCCGCCGCTCGCTCCATAAGCTGTGGATCGGGGCAGGCGGCGTAATCGAGCGGGACGGGCGTCGTGTGCAGGTTCTCGTAGCCGGCGCGTTCGCCATGGGCGGCGCGGCGATGGTTGCGGATGACGCGCAGCATGGATTCGCGGTTTTCCATGAAGCGCGCAAAGGGGCCGCGCTCTTTCGCCATCTCGGCGGAGGTCGCGTAGCAGACGCCCGTCATGATGGCGGACAGCGCGCCCGTGATGGCGCGCCCGGCTTCGCTGTCATAGGCGACGCCCGAAGACATCAGCAGGCCGCCGACATTGGCGTAGCCGAGGCCGAGCGTGCGGTAGTCGTAGGAAAGCTGGGCGATTTCCTTTGACGGAAACTGCGCCATCAGCACCGAGATTTCGAGCACGACGGTCCACAGGCGCACGGCGTGCTCGTAGGAGTCGACGTCGATCTTCTTCGTCGCCGGATCGCGGAACTGCAGCAGGTTCAGCGAGGCGAGGTTACAGGCCGTGTCGTCGAGGAACATATATTCCGAGCACGGATTGGAGGCGCGGATCTCGCCGCCCGCCGGGCAGGTGTGCCAGTCGTTGATCGTCGTGTGGAACTGGATGCCCGGATCAGCGGACGCCCAGGCGGCGTAGCCGATCTTGTCCCACAGATCGCGGGCCTTGACCGTCTTCGAGACCTTGCCGTCGAGGCGCTTGATGAGTTTCCACTCGCCGTCATTCTCGACGGCGTTCAGGAAGTCGTCGGTCACCCGCACGGAGTTGTTCGAGTTCTGGCCCGAGACGGTAAGGTAGGCCTCGCTGTCCCAATCCGTGTCGTAAGTGTCGAACTGAATGTCCTTGTAGCCCTGCCTGGCGAACTGGACGACGCGCTTGATGAGATTGTCGGAAACGTCGTCCTTGCGCGCCGCCTTGATCTCGCGCTTCAGCGCCGGATTCTTTTCGGGGTTGAAGCAGTCGTCGCCCGGGCCTTCGCAATTCACGCAGGCGCGCAGGATCGCCTTCAAGTGCTTCTTGACGATCTTGGAGCCGGCAACCAGCGCCGCGACTTTTTCTTCCTCCTTCACCTTCCATTCGATGAAGGCTTCGATATCGGGGTGGTCAATGTCGACCACGACCATTTTCGCCGCGCGTCGCGTGGTGCCGCCCGACTTGATCGCGCCCGCCGCGCGGTCGCCGATCTTGAGGAAGGACATCAGGCCCGAGGAGGAGCCGCCGCCGGAGAGCTTCTCCTTCTCGCCGCGCAGCTTCGAGAAATTGGTGCCCGTGCCGGAGCCGTATTTGAACAGGCGCGCCTCGCGCACCCACAGATCCATGATGCCGCCGTCGTTGACGAGGTCGTCCTCGATCGACTGGATGAAGCAGGCGTGGGGCTGCGGATGCTCGTAGGAGGACTTCGACTTCACCATCCTGCCATTGGCGTAGTCGACGTAGAAATGACCCTGGCTCGGCCCGTCAATGCCATAGGCCCAGTGCAGGCCCGTGTTGAACCATTGCGGCGAATTGGGCGCCGCCATCTGCATGGCGAGCATGTAGCGCAGCTCGTCGGAGAAGGCCTGAGCGTCCTCCTCCGCATCGAAATAGCCGCCCTTCCAGCCCCAATAGGCCCAGGCGCCGGCGAGGCGGTCGAAGACCTGCTTGGCGGAAGTTTCCGAGCCGTAGCGCTGATCCTTGGGCAGCGCCGAGAGCGCCTCCGCATCGGCGACCGAGCGCCACAGGAAGGAGGGGATAGAATTTTCCTCAACCTTCTTCAGATGCGCCGGGACGCCCGCCTTGCGGAAATATTTCTGCGCGAGGACGTCGCAGGCCACCTGGCTCCACTGGGCCGGGACCTCGATATTGTCGAGCGAAAAGACCACGGAGCCGTCCGGATTGCGGATCTCGCTCCTGGCCGTGCGGAACTCGATAGACGCGTAGGGAGACTCGCCCGCCGTGGTGTATCGCCGCTCGATCTTCATGCCCATCAATCTCCTTCAGGCGCGAGCAAGGGCTCGCGCGCAGCCGTTCGCCGGCCAAGCGACGCAGATGTTCGCCAATTCAAACTCGAAAGAGGCGCGCCCGTCGCCCGCGGCCCAATCGGCCGCCGGGTGGGAACGCCGGATACGAGGAATACGCCCAAGCAAAATAACGCCTCTGGCCGGCTGGCGCCGGAGACGGCCAGACATTGGGAAAACGTCCGACGCCGCGTCATGATCTTGTGTCTCCACACTGCGCGAGTCTGAATGGATCGTCAAGATATTGTGTTGGATATTAACATGACGACAATATGTGGAGAAAATGGTGGATTCTGGGGACAAGTCCAGTGGTGGAGCCCCGGAAGGCTCGACCAAAAGGCGAGATTCGGCAAGCCGCGTTTTCAGGCGACGGGCGCCCAATCCCGCGGCTATCTGCAGCGCGCCGCGGGAACGGGCTCGAGCAGGAAGGCGTGATTTTCGGCGTTTGACGGGCTGAGATAGAGAAAGGAGCCGCGGTCCGTCGGGCCCGAGAGCTCCAGCCGCTCCCGCACGCTCACGAGCAGCCCTTCCGGCTTCTGCGTCAGCTCGAACGAGCCCGGGTCGGTCAGCGAGAGACGGCAGTCGCGCACGCCGTCCTCCCCGGTTTTGCACAGGCGCGTCTCCTCGGCGGAGAGCGCCGCGTTGCAGACGAGGCCGACCCGCTCCCAATAGCAGGCGCCGATGGTGCTGAAAGCGGTGTCGCCCGACCATATGGCGAGCAGCGCGTCGGCGAGGATAGGCTGAGGCTGCTTGTCGCCGGGGGTCTCCGGCACGGAGGTCTTGGCCACCGAAAGCGTCGCCCGACGCACGATCTGGCCACGATGAGCCTTCAGCCAGGCTGCGTCATAGACGCGTTCATAGCAGCCGGCGAGGGGGATGACCTCCTCGGCCCGGACCGTGGCCGCAAAAAGCGCTAAACAGGCAGCCGCCGCCCAACCAGTGCGCGCAAGAAACATTCAGGCCTCCACGAGAATCGGGCGCGAAACTAGAGGGCGCTGCGAAAACTGGGAACCGGCTTTCGCGTGAAGCGCGATCCAAACCTTTAGAATCCGTCAGGCGATTCCGCCCGGACGCAGTGTGATCCGCAGGGCGGGCGCATCGGCGCATCGCCCCGCCGCGTCACAAAAGCTTTTTGGAATCGTGATGAGACATTCTCGTTGATGCGGGAGAACTATCGCGGATGTGGACGACCCACGCACACATTGGCCGAACGATCGCCGCCCTGACCAACCTCCAGCCGCCGTCGCCCCAGAAAACGACGCTCGAGGAGACCCTCGGCCGTCTCGGCTCGCTGGAGGCGCGTCTCGCGCGCGGCAGGGGCGAGATTCGCAAAGCCCAGCGCCTTCGCTACGAGGTCTTCTACAAGGAAGGCGGTGCGATTCCCGACGCCAAAACCGCTTTCACGCGCCGCGACGCCGACAAGTTCGACAAATATTGCGATCATCTGATCGTCATCGACCACGCCTGGACGAACAAGCGCGGCAAGGTGAAGCCGAAGATCGTGGGGGCCTATCGCCTGCTGCGCGGCGACATGGCGCAAAAGGCCGGCGGCTTCTATTCGGCCGGGGAATATGACATCGCGCCGCTGCTGGCGCGCCATTCCGGCAAGCGCATTCTCGAGCTCGGCCGCTCCTGCGTGCTGGAGACGCATCGCAGCAAGCGCACGATCGAGCTTCTGTGGCGCGGGCTTCTCGCTTATATCCGCGCGCACAAGATCGACGTGATGATCGGCTGCGCGAGCTTCCCCGGCGTGAGCCCGCTCGCCCATGCGCAGGCGCTGAGCTATCTCGCTCATTACGCCGGCGCGCAGGGCGAGTGGAAGGTGAAGGCGAAGAGCGATCTCTATCTGCCGATGGCGATGATCGCGAGGGACGCGCTCGACGCGAAGCAGGCGAAAGAGGCGCTGTCGCCGCTCATCAAGGGCTATCTGCGCTTGGGCGCGCGCTTCGGCGACGGCGCGGTAGTGGACATCAAGTTCAACACGACGGACGTTTTCGTCGTGATGCCGGTCGCGGAAATGAGCCAGCGCTACGTGGATTATTTCAGCGGCGTCGAGCACCGCGCGGCGTAAGGCGCGTTTCTTTTGCTACCCTCCGCTCAGACTGCTTAAAGTGGGGCGACGCCCCTCGTGCTTCGAGGCGCCTGCTTCGCAGGCTCCTCAGCATGGGGCTTCTTCGTTCTGCCACACCACTTAGGCTTTATCCTGAGGAGCGAGCGGAGCCTGCGTCTCGAAGGACGAGGCCGCCTCGGGCGGCTTTTCAGTGATCTTGGGGGCGCCGCTCAGTTCCCGCAGCTTCGCCCGCACCTGCGCCTCCATCTCCGACGCAAGCTGCTTGCGATCTTTTCCGCGCGCGTCGATCGCTTCCCCAAATGCAACAAGACACTCCACGCCGCCGCGTTTCATCAGGCTCCAAAGATGCGGCAGGAAGGTCATGTCGCCATACCAGCCACAATCGGCAGTATAGCGAATGGCGACCGGCGTCACCGCAAGCGCGCCGTCATGACCTCGCAGCGCGCCGAAATGCGTCGGTCTGAACGGCAGCACCTGCGCGCCGTCGCTCGACGTGCCTTCGGGGAAGATCACGAAATCGCGTCCCTCGCGCAGCACATTGCGAATCGCGGCGTTGACGCGCGTAATGTCCTTGCGCGAGCCCCGCGGCACGAAGACCGTGCCCTGCAGCCGCGCCAGAAAGCCCAGCACAGGCCAGCCCGCGACCTCGCTCTTCGCGAGAAAGACGAGCGGATAGAGGCTCGCCAGCGCGATTATGTCCGTCCAGGAGACGTGATTGGAGACGACAAAGCGCGGCGCCGAAGCGGGGAGGGCGCCGATGGGCGTCACCTTTATGCCGATCGTCGCGCAAATCAGGCGGCAGAACCCGGTCTGAATCCTGTGCTGGACCCCCCATCCGCGCCGCCGCGCGACGGCCTGCGCGGGAACCAGAAAGACGAAGGCGGCCGCCATGGCGGCGACGAAGAGAAGCGCGCGGAGATAGGGCATGGCGGGCTGATGCCGCCGCTGTGAGACGGGCGTGTGACAGGCAAGGCCATCCCGCCCTTGACGCCGCCGCTTTCGGCGCCCTTATGTGAGGCGCCGCCCAAGACGCGGCCAAGGAGAGGTTCCCAGGAGAAATTCCCATGTCCTTTGTGATTGCGCGCCGCGCTGCCGTCGTCGCCGCCCTGTCGCTCGTTTCCGCCGGGCTCGCGACGGCCCCGGTCTTCGCGCACGGCCCCTCGCGCCAGAAGGTCGCCGAGAAGATCGAGATCAACGCGCCGGCCGACAAGGTGTGGGAGGTCGTCGGCAATTTCCAGGACATGAGCTGGCATCCGGCCGTCGCTAAGACGGAAGGGACGGGCGGCAGCGACAAGGGCGCCAAGCGCAAGCTGACGCTCAAGAACGGCGGAACGATCGAGGAGTCGGTCGACGCCTATGACGCCGCCGGCAAGACGATCAAATACAAGATCGACAATGTCGACGTGAAGGTTCTTCCGGTGAACAACTACACGTCGACGATCACCGTCAAGGACGTGGGCGGCAAGAGCGAAGTCGAATGGAAGGGCGCCTTCTATCGTGGCTTCATGAATAATGACCCGCCGCCGGAACTCTCCGACGAAGCCGCGGTCAAGGCCGTCGCCGACATCTACAAAACCGGCCTCGCCGCGCTGAAGGCGAAGCTCGAAGGCAAGTAATCTCGGCGCGAGAGGGGCGCGGGAGGATTTTAAAATGTCCGGCCTGTCGCGCCGCGCCGCGCTTCTTGCGCTGGCGGCGCTCGCCCCTCTCGCCTCGGCGGCCCTCGCGGCCGACGGCGAACTCCCGGTTCCGGGGCCCAACTCATGGGCCGCCCATGGAGCGGCTCCGCTCAAATCCGTCGAAACGATCCTCATCGAGGCGCCGCCCGAGAAGGTCTGGGCGGTGATCGGCGATTTTGGTCATTATGACTGGCTCCCCGGCGTCGTGCGCGTCGAGGCAAGCGGCGGGAATGCGCCGGAGAAGGCGAAGCGCCGCCTCGTCATGGCCGACGGCGGCGCGGTTGACGAGACGCTCGTCAAGTGGGACGCCGAGCGCATGACGCTCGCCTTTCATCGCGACCATGACGACCTAAAGCGCCTGCCCGCGATCAATTACATGACGCATGTGACGGCGAAGCCCGCCGAGGGTGGCGGGACGCTGGCCGAATGGAAGGGACGCTTCTACCGCGGCCACCCTTTCAACGACCCGCCGAAGGGGCTGGACGACGATACGGCCCTCGCCGCCGTGACGAAGCTGCACCGCGCCAATCTCGCGGCGCTGAAAGCGCGCGCAGAGAGGCAATAATCCCCTCTCCCGCGTGCGGGGAGAGGGTCAGGGTGAGGCGCGAGGCGTCCGCACGCAGCGCCGGAGTGATGCGCGAGTGAGGATTTTCTTGCTTTCTGAAGGTGGCCCCGCCCCTCATCCCAGCCGTCTCCCCGCGCGCGGGGAGAGGAGGCTGGCGCGCTGGCTTATGATGGCCCTTGCCCATTTCTTTCTCCTGACAACCGGCTTCGCCGCCCTCGCCGACGAGGCCTTCGTCACCGCCCAGGGCGCCGACGCGCTCGACATCATCGACGTCTCCGCCATGAAGCCGCTCGCGCATTTGCCCATCGCCGGAAAGCCGGCGGGCGTTGCGGTGAGCCCTGACGGCGCGCGGGCCTATGTGACGAGCCCTGAGGGAAGATTTCTCACAGTCGTCGATGCGAGATCGCGTAAGGTGGAGCGTCGCATCGGCGTGCAGGGCGGTCCGCTCGGCGTCGCCGTCGCGCCCGATGGCAGGCATGTCTATGTCGCCGACCTTTACGGGCGCCGGCTGGTGGAGATCGAGCCCGATAAAGGCGAGACGCGCAGCGTCGGCGTCGGGACGATGGCGTCGGGCGTTGCGGCGACGCCAGACGGCAAGACCATCCTCGTCGCCGATCGCGACGACAACGCCCTGTCGGTGATCGACGCCGCAAGCTTTCAGCGCGTCGCAACCATCCCCGTGGGGAAGCATCCCTTCGGCGTGACCATCGACGCCGTCGGCGCCCGCGCCTATACGGCGAATGTCGAATCCGACGATGTCAGCGTCATCGACATCGCCACGCGCAAGGTCGTCGGCGCGTTGAAGACCGAAAGCCGGCCTTACACGGTGGCGCTTGCGAGCGGCCGCATCTTCGTCGCGAACCAGCACGCCGACAGCGTCAGCGTTTTCGACGCCGCGACTTTGGCGCCAGTGGGGACGATTCAGGTCGGCGAATATCCCGAAGGAATCGCGGCGAGCCACGATGGCGCGCGGATTTACGTCGCCAACTGGTTCTCCAACGAGCTTTGGGCGATCGACGCGACGACGCTGCGAGTGGTCGGCAGGGCCCAGACCGGGGACGGCCCTCGGGCCTTCGGCGCCTTTGTGAGAAAAATCACGACCGCGCCGTAATCGACGGGGCAACATGCTCCGGGCGCAGGCCAAGGCCAAGGACACGCGCCGGAATTTGTCGCAGGAGCGGGATGGCGTCGAGCAGCCGCAAGGCCAGCGGCGGTTCGAATGGCTTATTGGGGTCAAGCGCGCCGGAGACGACCCGATTCTGTATCGCGAGCTGTATGCGCTGGGCCGCTTTCGCTGGAAATTCCCGCCGTTTCTGAACGGCGGCCAGGTCGCTGACATGCAGCGTTCCGGCGGCCAGCTTCGCGCCCAGCAGATTGGCGGTCGCGACGGCGTCCTGCACCGCGAGATTCACGCCCACGCCGCCAACCGGGGACATGGCGTGCGCGGCGTCGCCGATGCAGAGCAATCCCGGCAGGCTCCAGTTTTTCAGCCGGTTGACCTGCACCGTCAGCAGATTGAGCTTCTCCCATTCGTCGATCCCGCCGGCCCGGTCCGCGAGGAAAGGCAGGGCGCCGACGAGGGCGGCGCGAAAGGCTTCGAGGCCTTGGGCGCGCATGACCTCCGCGCCTCCCTTGGGGATCACCCAACCGCATTGCCAATATTCACCGCGGTCGATCATCACGATCATGCGGCCTGACGCGATACGGCCGAAACTCTGGTCAGGGTCGTCCGCCTTGCGGGGCATTTTGAACCAGAGGACGTCCATGGGCGCGCCATAGTCCTCGGGCGCGAGACCGGCCGCAGCGCGCAAGGTTGAAGCTCTGCCGTCCGCGGCGACGACGAGATCGGCGCGAATTTCGACCGGCCCTTCCGGCGACGTCGCCGTGACGCCCACGACGCGCTCGCCCTCCCAAATGGGCTGATCGGCGGGAGTGCGCATCATCAGGCGGAAGTTCGGCAGCTTTTGCGCCTGGGCGGCGATGAAATTGAGGAAGTCCCATTGCGGCATCAGCGCAATGAAATTGCACGGCTTCGGCAGGCTTCTGAAGTCCGCGAACGCGTATTTCCGATCGCCGATGCTCGCGCCGATCTCATAAGCCTTCTGATGCGGGAGACGCAGAAACGCTTCGAGGAGGCCAAGCTCCCGCATGATTCCGAGCGTCGACGGATGGATCGTGTCGCCGCGGAAATCGCGCAGGAAGTCGGCGTGTTTCTCCAGCACGATGACGTTCGCGCCCGCGCGTGCGAGCAGGAAGCCGGCCATCAGACCCGCCGGGCCGCCGCCCACGACGCAGCATTGGCATTCGACGCGGAGGGCTTCAGCCATGGACGACCCTTTCCTGGATTTTCGATCCACGCATCCGAAGGCCGGAACGGCCTCGGAAACGCTGGACACCGGCCATCGCCAACGCCATAAGAGGCGCAATCAGATCAGACGCTGGAGCCGGCATGTCCATCATTACCCGATTCTTCACCTGGTGGAACAAAGCGACCCTCTCCACCGGCCTGTGGACGATCCTCTACGGCGAGCGCGTGGGAACGGACGAGTTCGGGAACGTCTATTACCGCCGTCGCGGCGGCAAGAAGGACAAGGCGCTGGGATTCGAACGCCGTTGGGTGATCTTCAACGGCTATTGCGAGGGTTCGGCGATTCCGCAGGGCTGGTACGGCTGGCTGCACCACACGGTCGACACCCCGCCGACAAAGGAAAACTACGTCCGCAGGGAGTGGGAGCTGCCGCATCAGCCCAACATGACCGGCACGCCGCTCGCCTATCGTCCGCCGGGCTCGCAGCTCTCGACCGGCGAACGCACGCCCACGGGCGGCGACTACGTCGCGTGGCGGCCAGAGGGCTGATTCGGCCCTCTCCACGGAAACGCCTTTCTTGCCTGTTTTAAGTTGGTTCAGCATTTTTCCTCTGGCCGCAGGACGCGGCGCGGTGACTCGATGACCTTATCTCTCCGTTACGGCCTGGCGCTCGGCGCCTTTGCGGCGGCTTTCTATGGCGTGGCCGCGGCCGAGCCGATCCGCCATCCCACGGCGGTCTTCGCCGGTCTCGACAAGACGACCGGCCGCATCATCAATTTCGACGTGGCGATCGACGAGACGGTGCAGTTCGGCTCGCTGAACGTGACGCCGCGCGTCTGCAACACCCGCCCGCAAACGGAGGCGCCGCAGACGACGAGCTTCGTCGAAGTGGACGAAATCGTCGTCAAGCAGGAGCGGCAGGCGAAGCTCGAGATGAAGGAGGCCAAGGCCGACTCCAAGCCGGACGTGAAGCAGGAAGCCAAGCGCATCTTTTCCGGCTGGATGTTCGCCGCGAGCCCGGGCCTCCATGGCGTCGAGCATCCAGTCTACGACGTCTGGCTCGTCGACTGTAAGGGCGGCAAGGAGAACGCGCCGCCGCCCGTCGCCGCCGCCGAAACCCCGGCGGCCCCGGTTGACGCCTCGGCGGCGCCCGCGCCCGACCAGGGCAAGAAAAAGAAATCGCGCAAGGTCGAGCCCAAAGCCCCGACCCCCGTGGAAAACGCACCCATCGGCCCGGCGGACGCCGCGCCGCCGCAGCCCGCGCTGGACGCGGCTCCCGCGCCTGACGCCGGCGCGGACGGAGAGGCCCCGGCGCAACCAGCCCCCGCGAAGAAAAAGAAAAGGCGGCCGGCCAACGCCCCTGCGGCGACCCCGGTCGAGCCGCCGCCTGGCGGCGGGCTGCTGCCGTTCTAGAGCGCGCTGCGAAAAAACGGGAAGCGCTCAAGTTCAGGCGAGCGGTCAGTCTTCCAGCGCCGCGAGCGCCTGGCTGCCGGAGACATTCTCCTCCGGCTTCCAGACGTGGAAGTTCGCCACGGCGCAAAGCGCTTCCTCCAGCGCCCGGTGATAGGCCTCGCGGGAAATCTCGATCGCGCCGAGCGAGGAGAGATGCGAGGTCATGAATTGCGTGTCGAGGAGCTGGAACCCGCCAGCGCGCAACCGCGCCACCAAATGGACGAGCGCGACCTTCGACGCATCGCGCTCGCGATGGAACATGCTCTCGCCGAAAAACGCGCCGCGTAGCGCCACGCCGTAAAGCCCGCCGACAAGCCGGCCCTCGCGCCAGCACTCGACCGTGTGGGCGAAGCCCATGTCGAAAAGCTCGCGGTAGAGACGGCGAATCTCGCCGTTGATCCATGTTTTTTCGCGGTCGGGCGCGGGCGCGGCGCAGGCCTCGATTACCGCGTCGAAATCCCGGTCGACGACGACCTCGAAGCGATCCGAGCGCACCGTTTTGGCCAGCGAACGCGAGACGATGAGAGTGTCGAGAGGAAAAATCGCCCGCTTCTCGGGGTCGACCCAGAAGAGCTGGTCGTCCTCGGCGCTTTCCGCCATCGGAAAGAGGCCGATCGAATAGGCGCGCAGCAGGAGCTGCGGCGTGATGGCGTAGGGCGCGCCTGGTCGGGACATGCTAGACAGTTTAGCGTTTCCTCGCGCGCGCGCCAGTGTCTCTCGGGAACCGGGCGATCGGGGCGAGAGCGCCGGGCGATCAGGCAGGGGCTAGGGCATGCGAGCCTGAAGGCTCGCGGTCCAGCGGCGGCTTTTTGGACCGCGCGCCTTCCGGCGCGCAGGCCTCAGAAACCCGGCTCGATGCCGCCGGTCGCAAGGAAATGCTCGAGCCAATGAATGTCGTAGACGCCGTTCTGGACATCCGAGTTGCGCACAAGCGTGCGGAACAGCGGGAGCGTCGTGTCGATGCCGTCAACGATGAATTCGTCGAGGGAGCGGCGCAGGCGCATCAGCGCCTCGGTCCGGTTGCGGCCATGCACGATCAGCTTGCCGATGAGCGAGTCGTAGTTCGGCGGGATGGCGTAGCCCTGATAGACCGCTGAATCGACGCGCACGCCGACGCCGCCCGGCGGATGGTAATAGGCGATGCGGCCCGGCGAGGGGCGGAAAGTCAAGGGATGTTCCGCATTCACCCGGCACTCGATCGCGTGGCCGTAAAACTGAATGTCGTCCTGTTTCATCGACAGCGGCGAACCCGCGGCGACGCGGATTTGCTCGCAGACGAGGTCGACGCCCGTGATCGATTCCGTCACCGGATGCTCGACCTGGATGCGGGTGTTCATTTCGATGAAATAGAACTCGCCGTTCTCGTAAAGGAATTCGATGGTGCCAGCGCCCGCATATTGCAACTCGCGCATCGCCCTGGCGCAGACTTCGCCGATCTCCCGGCGCTGCGTATCGTTGAGCGCGGGGGAGGGGCTTTCCTCGAAAACTTTCTGATGGCGGCGTTGCAGCGAACAGTCGCGCTCGCCGAGATGAACCGCTTCGCCCTTTCCGTCGCCGAAGACCTGAACTTCGATATGACGCGGCTTCTCCAGGAACTTCTCGATATAGACGGTGTCGTCGCCGAAGGCCGCCTTCGCCTCCGTGCGCGCCGTGGCCATCGCCACCCCAAGATCATGCGTGTCGCGCGCGACCTTCATACCGCGGCCGCCGCCGCCGGAAGCCGCCTTCACCAGCACCGGGAAGCCGATTTTCTGCGCGACCTTCAGCGCCTCTTTCTCGCTGAGCACAGGGCCGTCGGAACCCGGGACACAGGGGATGCCCAGGCGCCTGGCGGTGGCCTTCGCCTCGATCTTGTCGCCCATCAGCCGGATGTGCTCCGACTTCGGACCGATGAAGGTGATGTTGTGCTCTTCGAGAATTTCCGCGAAGCGCGCATTCTCCGAAAGGAATCCATAGCCGGGATGCACCGCGTCGGCCCCGGTGATCTCGCATGCGGAGAGCAGCGACGGAATGTTGAGATAGGAGTCACGCGCCGCCGGGGGGCCAATGCAGACCGACTCGTCCGCAAGCTTGACGTGCATGGCGTCGGCGTCGGCGGTCGAATGAACCGCAACGGTCGCGATGCCGAGTTCTTTCGCCGCGCGGAGAATGCGAAGCGCGATTTCGCCGCGGTTGGCGATGAGAATTTTATCGAACATTCGCGAACCTTATTCGATCACGAGAAGCGGTTCGCCATATTCGACCGGCTGTCCGTCTTCGACAATGATGGCCGTCACCACGCCGGACTTCGGCGCGACGATGTCGTTGAAGGTTTTCATCGCTTCGATCAGCAGCAGCTTGTCGCCGGCCGAGACCCGCGAGCCGATCTCGATGAAGGGCTTGGCGTCGGGGTTCGGACGCAGATAGGCCGTGCCGACCATGGGGGATTTCACCGCGCCGGGATGGTCCGCGAGCGATTCCTCGGCATCGGGGACTGGCGCGGGTTTCGGCGCGGCGGCGGCCGCCGGGGCGGGCGCGGCGGCGACCGGGACGTGGGCGGGCGCATAAGCCTGCGGGACCTGCGGCGCGGCGATCGTTACAGTCGCGGGGACGGAGACCGGCGCCGGCGTTCGGGCGGCGCGGATGCGCAGATCGCCTTTTTCGACTTCGAATTCGGTCAGGTCGCTCTCGGCGACGAGCTCGGCGATGGTGCGCAGCAGCGCCGGGTCGATCAGCGGCGTCGGCGCGATCGGCGCGGGGCGGGCGGCGGCGGGAGCGGCGGCCGGTTTACGGCCGCGCGCGGCTTTCGAGGGCGTTTGAGCTTTGCGCGCCATGTTTCCCAGGTCTTTCTCAGATGTTTTCGAGAATGGCCTCGAGGGCCAGATAATATGAAAGCGGGCCGAAGCCCAGGATCACGCCCCGCGCCGCCGGGGAGATGTAGGAGCGGTGACGGAAGCTCTCCCGCGCGTGGACGTTGGAGAGATGCACCTCGATCACCTCCGCCTTGGCGCCCTTCATCGCGTCATGAATCGCGATCGACGTGTGCGTGTAGGCGCCGGCGTTGAGAATGACCGGCGCGCCGGCTTCTCCCGCCTCCTGGATCCAGGTGACGAGATCGCCTTCGCTGTTCGACTGCCGGAAGACGAGCGAAACCCCGCGCGCCTTGCAGCGCTCTTCGAGTTTCTCGCGGATGTCGTCGAGGGTCGCGGTCCCGTAGACCGCGGGCTCCCGCTTGCCGAGGAGGTTGAGATTGGGACCGTTGAGCACGTATACGACAGGCATTGCGGTCCCGAACGATCCAAATATTCCCAAAGGCGCGGCGCGTTCTCTCTTAGCCTCATTGCAGCCGCAAAGGAAGCCCGCCGGCGTCGGCCGCGCATCCTGCGGGATCGCAGGAAACGCGTTCCAGCTCCTCGATTTAACGCAGAATTTGCGCGCCGCTCAGCAGCTCGCCTTTCCGCATTTGCGCATATTGTCGACCTTCGCCTTGAGCTGGACGTAGGGAATGCCGCCTACGATGGCCTCCTTGCCGATGACCCAGGACGGCGTGCCGTCGAATTTGAGCTGTTCGGCGAGCGTCGCCACTTCCTTCAAGGCGGCCTGCGTTTCGGCGCTGCCGGCGTCCTTTTCGAGACGGTCCACGTCGGCGCCGACCTCCTTCGCCGCGGCCAGCGCCTGCGCCTTGCCGATATGGCCTCGCGTCGAAAGAAGCTTCTTGTGGAAATCCCAGAATTTGGCCGGAGAAAGCTGCATGCGCGCCGCCGTCGCGATATGAGCGGTTTCGACGGAGTCGGGCCCCAGAACAGGGAAATCCTTGAGCACGACCCGCAGCTTGGGATCGCCCTCGATCAGCTTTGTGACGGAGGCGAGCGACTGTTTGCAGTAACCGCAATTGTAGTCGAAGAATTCGACCAGCGTCACGTCGCCGTCCGGATTCCCGACGACGGCCTGATTCGCGGAGTGAACGATCTTCTCGCCCTGCTCCACGACGGCCTTCTCGCGCGAGGCGAGCTCAGCGGCTTCCTCGCGCTTCTTGAGTTCGTCGATCGCTTCGCGGATCACTTCCGGATTGGTGATCAGATAGTCGTGAACGATCTTCTGAATGCCGGCTTTCTGCTGGTCGGTGAAGGCGTCGCCGGCCGCGTTTGACGGCGTCGCGGCGATGGACGCGCTGAAAAGAGCGCATGCGAGCGCTAGGCTGCGCCACGACACGAGGGCGGCCGGTGAAAGGGAGCGGCGCATCTTGTTCTCCTTCATGCGCAGGGCTTTGAGCTGAGGGGCTTTTAACAGACGCGCGCGGCTGTGTCATGGACGGCCGCGCACCGGGGACGCCGACCGATCAGCGCATATACGTGCCGCCATAGCCGCCAGAATAGGAGCCGCCGCTTCCATTCCGGACGCCGTCATTCACCAGCACCGAGCCGAGGCCGTAATTGAAGCGCGCTTCGCCGAGCGTGCGGAAGCTGAGCGTCACCATGACGGACTGGTTGCGCGCCGGCAGGCCCGTATAGGATTGCGGCTGGTAGATCTGCGAGTAATTGATCGACAGCGTGGTGCACTCGTCATGATAGCCGACGCCGGCGCCGAGCGCCGCGACGGAGAAGAGCGGCGCGGTGCCGATGAGGTTGACGCCGGTATAGGTTGTGTAGAGCGTCGGCTGCTGCGTGAGGCTGTTGTAAAGGTAACGGCTCATGTCGAAAGTGACCGTGCCGTTCAGGAAGTAGTTCTTTGTAATGTCGTAGCGGCCGGTCGCGGAAAGGCCCTGCCGGCGCACGTCGAAGCCGATCGCCGGCTGTGACGCGTAATTGGCGTATTGCAGTTGCAGAGTCACCGGATCGAAGTTGAATGTGGAGAACAGGTCGATGCGCTTCGCGTTCAGATAGGTGTTGTCGAAGCGTCCTTTGGCGACGAAGCTCATAAAGGCGTTCGGCGCGAAGGCGAAACGGCCCACAAGGTCGGACACGCGCGAATTCAGGCCAGAATTCAAACCGACATTGGCTGCGTCGGCCTGCGCGTAGGAGTTCGCGCCGGCGATCTGCGAGGACTGGCCGACCATGGCGTTGACAAAACCGCCGTTGGACAGGGACAGCGTCGCCTGTCCGCCATAGTTCAGGCGCGTGCCCGTCTCGAAACGGTCGTAGCCGGAGAACTTGCTCCACTCGAACAGCGTCGAATCGTCAAAGACGAGGCTCTGCGCGTCCATATTGACGAGCGAGGGGATCGACGTCTGGTTCGGGCGCGCGACAAGCTGTGCGATCGGCTCGAAGACGATGTTGCCGATCGGGCTGCGCGCGAGGATCGGATAGCGCCACTCGGCGCCGAAGCCCGGAGTCGCCTGGCCGCGGAAACGCTGGTCCTGGCCGTTGAAGAACAGGCCCTGGTTTCCGTTCGGGATCGGTTGCCAGAAGTTGTTATAGGCTGGATAGACGCCCTCGCGATCGTAATCGAGATAGCTGCCGACGAAGCGTGCGAAGGCGAAGGCCGTCCAGACGCCCCCGACAGGGTCGATGACCTTGCGCTTCCAGTTTCCGCTGAGCGTCGCGTGCTCATAGGCGCCGCCGACGCCGCGCAGCAGGCACTGGCTGCGCTGGGGAACCACGTCCGGCGCGTAAATCTGGCAGACATTGTAGAGACCGTAGAGACGGTCGAGCGTGCGTGGATTGATCGACTCGTAATTCGCGATGTCCGCCGAGGTGCTGGTGACGTTGGCGTCGACCTCGATCTGGCCGCCAATCCCACCGGTCTTGGCGGGATCGACGTCGAAGACGCGATTATAGTCGGCCACAGGATGAACCACGGGCTGTTGCGCCTGGATGTCGTTGGGCGAGAGGCCCTGGAAGTAGTAGCCGCGCAGGTCGAAATAGCTGCGCGGGCCCTGTCCCGTCAGATAGATGGTCGAGGACGACTCACGGAAAAAGTAGTTTTGCAGGAGGTAGTTGTACTGCTTGTAATCCTGCAGGAAGTAGCGGTCGGAGAGCGCCGTGATGTCCCAGCCGAACTTCCAGCGGTCGTTGAGCGCGAATTCGCCCAGGGAGTGAAGGGCGCCGCGCCATTCACGGTCGCGCGCGCCGAGCGGCGGCGGCGCGAAGGCCCCCGGATTGCCGACATGCGTGCCCTCGGCGCGGATCGAGAAGCCGCCATTCTCGAAGCGCTTGCGGAACTCGGCCGTCAGGAACGGTCCCTGGCTCGTGAAAATGGCGGGCGTGACCGTCAGGTCGGAATCCGGCGAAATAGCCCAGAAATAGGGCACGCCGAAGCCGGCGCCGAGCTGCGAGCGATAGGTGAAGACGGGGGTCAGGAAGCCCGATTTGCGCTTCACTGTCGGGTCCGCCGACGACCAGAAGGGAACATAGGCGATCGGCGCGCCGAGGAGCTCCAGGGTCGCGTCTTCGTAATAGATCGTCTTTTCCACATTGTCGTGGATGATGCGCTTCGCCTTCAGCACCCAGGTGCGCGGTTTGGACGGGTCGTCCTTACAGGCCTCGCAGGCCGTATAGGCGCCCATGTCGAATGTGGTCTCGTCTCCGGCGCGCTCGGCGCGCGCGGCGCTCATATGGGTGTTTTGCGGCGTGTCGACCTGCAGGCTCTCGATGAAGCCGGCCTTGAAGTCGTCGGTCAGGTCGAAGCGTTCGGCGCGCGCGATCGTGCCGTCCGTCTCGGTCAGCTTCGCGTGGCCTTCCGCATAGACGCGCGAGGTATTGCGGTCATAGACGACGCGATCCGCCTCCAGCAGGCGTCCCTTGTAGAGGATCTGCACCTGGCCGCGGGCCGTGACGGTGTTCTTCTTCTCGTCATAGACCATTTCCCTGGCCTCGACGACCATGCGCTCGCCGGCGCCCGGAGGAGGCGCGGCCCGGGCCGGCATGGCGAACAGCGCCGATCCGCCGGAGATGGCGGCGACCGTCGAGAAGAGGGCCGAAAGGCTGCGGAGGCGGCGACGCATCAACCGTCCTCCGAATAAAGCAAAGTAAGCGTGCCCAACATGCTCCCGACAAGCGCAGGCGACCAAGCGGCTACGAGGGGAGAGATCAATCCAGCGCCGCCGAGATCAGAGAGGACTTTGGTGACTATGTAAAGCACGAAGCCTGCCACGACGCCACCGGAAAGGGTTTTCGCGACGCCGCCAAATCGAAAGAACCTTAATGAGAAACTAGCGGCGACGAGAACCATGGCGACGAGAAGTAGCGGACGCGCCAGGAGGCTCTGGAATTGCAACCTGTAGCCGGTCGCGTCGAGTCCCGCCTCCGCCGTGCGCGCGGTCATCTCCGGCAAGTCCCAGAAGGGCGTGCCTTCCGGCGGGGAGGTCGCGGCGGCGGCCTGCTCGGGCGTGATGTCGGTTGCGAGCATATAGGCGCTCACCTGACGCGCCGGCTCGCCCGGCGCGCTGACCGTCGCATCCTTCAAGACCCAGACGCCCGGCTCGAGATGCGCCTTGCTGGCCTCGACGCGCTCCACGAAGCCGCCATCGGCCGAATAGATGTTGACGCTCACGCCCGTCAGGTCGACGCCGGCGTTCGCCGTCTCCAGGGCGTGGATGACGGCGAGCCCGTCGACCCCGTGCTGGCGCAGCCAGACGCCGTGGTCAATTCGGATGCTGCCGGGACGTCCGAAAATCTCCAGCTCCATCTGCTCGGAGCGCTGCTTCATCTCGGCGGAGAGCGGATTGTAGATCGTCACCGACACGATCCCGATTACGAGCGCTGTGAGCGCCGGCGGCGCGATGAACTGCCAGACGGACATGCCGGCGGCGCGCGCTACGATCAATTCGAGCTTGCGGGTGAGGTCGACGAAGGTCGCCATGGAGCCGAAGAGCACGGCGAAGGGCAAAATCATCTCCGCGGCGGCGGGCACCTTCATGGCGGTCATGAGCGCGACCGCTCCGGCGCCGGCCGCCGGATTGTCGCTCGAGCGCCGGAGCATCTCGACGAAGATGACGACGAACATGAGGCAGAAAATCGTGAAGAAGATCGCGAGGATCGTCTTCATGAAGCGCATGGCGAAGTAGCGGGTGATCGTCACGCCGATCATGCGCGCGCTCCGGCGCGGGAAGCCGGACGGACAGGCGCGGGCGTTCGCGTCATCGTCGTCATCGCCGCCCGGTTCGCCCCTCTTTGATTTGAATCCCCAAGCGCCTTCTTAGGCGTTCGTTAACGATCGCTAGACCCTTCCGGGCGCCTAGGCAAGCGGCGGCCGGCCTCCCTCGGCGGCGCCAACGCATTCATTTTGCGAACGTTGCCTTTCCGCAACGGCGCCAGTTTTCGCTCGGATCGCGGCGTTTTGGGGGCGCGATTTGACCCGCGCCCTTGGCCGGGATATTGCGCGCCCAATGTTCCTTTAGCGCGGCCACTCAACGCCCGGCGCAACCCTTTAGCGAGGCTCGCTCATGTCTCTCAACGCGAAATTCGAGGTTCTGTCCTTCGACGAGGCGGAGGCCGCCCTGGGCGCCCCCGAGGAGGCGGGCCGCCCGCGCACCCTCGTCGTCTTCGCGGGGACGGACGTCGCGTTCGGGGACCGCGCCAAGGCGGCGCTGAAGGACGCCAAGGCTCAGATCGAGCGGGCGGCGAGCGCGGTCAAGTTCAAGGGAAAATCCGGCTCCTCTCTCGAGATTCTCGCCCCCCTCGGCGTCCCCGCGAGCCGGCTGCTCGTCGTGGGCGTGGGCGCCGGCGCCGCTGACGATGGAGACAAGCCGGCCAGGTTCGAGGATTATCTGGCTCTTGGCGGCCAGGTTGCGGCCAAGCTCGGCGCGGGGGCTTCCGCGGTGGTCCTCTTCGATCTGCCGGAAGCGCCGGCCGAACCGGCGACGGCGGCCGCGCAATTCGCCCTCGGCGGCTGGCTGCGCGCCTATAGGTTCGACCAGTATAAAAGCAAGAAGAAGGAAGAGGATAAGGATGGTCCTGTCGAGGTCCAGCTTGGCGTCGCCGACGCCGAGAGCGCCAAGGCGCAAGCCGCCGAGGCCGCCCATACGGCGGAGGCCGTGATTCTCGCCCGCACGCTCGTCAATGAGCCGGCCAATGTGCTGTCCCCGACGGAATTCGCCCGCCGGGCTTCGGAGCTGATGAAGCTCGGCGTGGAAGTCGAGATCCTCGACGAGAAGGCCATGGCCGAACTCGGGATGCGCGCGCTGCTCGGCGTGGGGCAGGGCTCCGAGAATGAAAGCCGCCTCGTCGTGCTGCGCTGGAACGGCGGCGCGGCCAATGCGGCTCCCGTCGCCTTCGTGGGCAAGGGCGTCGTGTTCGACACCGGCGGCATCTCGATCAAGCCTGCCGCCGGCATGGAGGATATGAAGGGCGACATGGGCGGCGCCGCAGCCGTCACCGGCGCCCTCTACGCCATCGCCGCCCGCAAGGCGAAGGCGAATGTCGTCGGCGTCCTCGGCATTGTCGAGAATATGCCCGACGGCAAGGCCCAGCGCCCCGGCGACATTGTGAAATCCATGTCCGGCCAGACGATCGAGGTCATCAACACGGACGCCGAAGGCCGGCTCGTGCTCGCCGACGCGCTCACCTACGTTATCGAGAAGCACAAGCCCGCCGCGATCGTCGACCTCGCGACGCTCACCGGCGCGATCCTCGTCGCGCTCGGCCAGGAATATGCGGGCCTGTTCTCCAATAATGACGAGCTTGCCGATCGTCTCGCCAAGGCGGGAACGGCGACGGGCGAGAAGCTCTGGCGCTTCCCGATGGGCCCCGTCTACGACAAGCTGATCGACTCGAAATTCGCCGACATGAAGAATACGGGCGGGCGCCACGCCGGCTCGATCACCGCCGCGCAATTTCTCCAGCGATTCGTCGGCAAGACGCCATGGGCGCATCTCGACATCGCCGGAACGGGAATGGGGTCGCCCGCGAGCGATATCAACCAGAGTTGGGGCTCCGGCTTCGGCGTGCGGCTGCTCGACCGGCTGGTGAAGGATTATTACGAGGGATAGTCGCTCCCGCGCCATCGTCGGACGCCAGGAGCCTCCGGAGGCGCGGGGAGGCCTCCGGGTTCGTTCGCGCGCCGTGACTCGCGCTGTCTTCGCCTTCATCCGCCTTCCGCGCGGCTCAGCCGAAGCAGCTGTTTTTCATTTGAAAACCTTTCGCCCTGTCCCATCTGACGGCCGTGTGTGACCAAAAGGGAATGCGCGCATTCCCTTGTCGCCGCAAGCGACACTGCGAAAGGACCTCCCCATGGCTACCACCCTCGCCGGTCGGACGTGGAGCAACGCCGACACGCTCGCCAAGATCTTTGGCGTCATCTTCATCGTCGCCGGGATATTGGGCTTCATCCCCAACCCGCTCATCTCCTACCGCGGCCTCTTCGAGGTCAACACCTTCCACAACATCATCCACATCGTCTCGGGCGGCATCCTGCTCGCAAGCCCCTATTACAATGCGCCCGCGATCACGCTTCGGGTCTTCGGCGTCATCTACGCCATCGTCACGATCCTGGGCTTCATCTCGGTGGATTCGCTGAATTCGATGGGCATGATGACCAATAACGCCGACAACTGGCTCCATCTCATCCTCGCGATCGCTCTGCTATGGGCGGGCTTC
Source organism: Methylocystis sp. JAN1 (assembly GCF_052186135.1). GTDB lineage: Bacteria > Pseudomonadota > Alphaproteobacteria > Rhizobiales > Beijerinckiaceae > Methylocystis. The sequence continues at coordinate 2,198,031 of NZ_CP181499.1, forward strand.
GCCATGCCGGCCGAGGAGCGCGTGACGACGGCGCATATGTGAGGTCGATCGAGCGCCGCAGCTTCGCGCTGCGGCGTCTCCGCGCCCCTTTCGGAGGCCCTGCATGACGGCGCTGCCGCAGGATGTGAAATCGGCTATTCTGGACGCGCTGCGGGAGAGCGGGGTCGACATCTCGCGCGTTCTTGTCGAGCTCCACGGCGATGAGGTCGTCGTGAAGGGCGACGTGAACACTGAAGAAGAGAAATCCGCCGCGATGCGAGCGGTCGAGCGCCTGACGCGCCGCGCGAAGATGCGGTGCGAGGTCGCCGTGTCGCTCGTCTACCACGCGGACAAGGACGCGGTTTACGAGGCGAGCGTCGAATCCTTCCCGGCGAGCGACCCGCCCAGTTGGACCCCCGGCGAAACCTGAAGGCTTGCGCGACGCCGCCGAATTGGCCATCAAAGGCCCCGCCGCCGGTTGCGAGGGCCTATGGTCGAAATCTCCTTCTACCACCATCAGACTCGCAAAATCGAGGACACGCTGCCGAAGCTGCTCGAGGTCTCCCTCGGCCGCGGCTGGCGCGCTATCGTCCAGGCGGCGAGCCCGCAGCGCCTCGACGCGCTCGATCGGCATTTATGGGCCTACAAGGCGGAGAGCTTCCTGCCGCATGGGACCGCCCGAGACGCCTCGCCCGGGACGCAGCCCATCTATCTGACCTGCGCTGACGACAATCCCAACGAGGCCGACGTGCGCTTCTTCGTCGAGGGCGCTCATATCGCGCCGATCCTGTCTGGCGCCGCCGCGCCCAGGGCGCGCGCGGTGCTGCTCTTCGACGGCGAGAATTCCGGCGAACTCGCAAACGCGCGCGCACAATGGAAGGAGCTGCGCGACGCCGGTCAGAAGCTCGTCTATCAGCAGCAGGACGAGAGCGGCCGCTGGATCGAGAAGGCGCGCGAACCCAGGGCGAAGGCATGACGGATCCCGATTTCGCCGAGAGACGCGCTCGCGCGCGTGAAAGGCTCGACGCCATTGATCCGCACAAGCGCGAGGGCTGCGTCGACGCCGATCCGCACCGGCGGAGATGGTTCGAGGCGGTTTACGAACTTGCGGGAGACGATCCGGCCGGCGTGCCCTGGGCCGGTCTCGCGCCGCATCCCGTGCTGGCGCAGTGGCTCGAAGGCCGTTCGCTGGCGGGCTTCCGCGCGCTCGACGTGGGCTGTGGACTCGGCGACAACGCCGAGGCGCTCGCCCGCGTCGGCGCGCGCGTCACGGCTTTCGATCTCGTGCCGCGCGCGGTGGAATGGGCGCAGCGACGTTTTTCCGAAAGCGCGGTCGCCTATCGCGCCGCCGATCTCTTTCATGCCCCGCCCGAATGGCGCGGGGCTTTCGATCTCGTGCATGAGCTCTACACGCTGCAGGCCTTGCCGGAGTCTTTGCTCGCCGATGCGGCGCGCGCGCTCGCGTCTTTCGTCGCGCCGGGCGGCATGCTGCTCGTGATTACGCGCGCACGCGATGCGGCGCAGGACGTCGCCGGGCCGCCCTGGCCCCTGACGCGCGCGCAGATCGATGCGCTTGCGGTCGACGGGCTGTGGCTTGCCTCGCTCGAAGACATTCCCGCGACCGAGACGGTGACGCGCCATTGGCGCGCGGAATTCCGCCGCGAGGGCGGCCAGTGAGCCCGCCGCTTCTCTCCGTCGCCGACCTGACGAAAGCCTATGGCGGCGCCGTTGCGCTCGATGGCGTGTCGATCGAGGTCGGAGCCGGCGAATTCTTTGCGCTGCTCGGCCCGTCCGGCTGCGGCAAGACCACGCTCATGCGCTGCATTGCGGGCTTCGAGACGCCCGACGGCGGCAAGCTCACGCTCAAAGGCGAAGACCTTGCGGGCGTGCCGCCTCATCGGCGTCCCGTGAACATGATGTTCCAGAGCTACGCGCTCTTTCCGCATCTCAACGTCTTTGAGAACGTCGCTTTTGGCCTGCGCCGGAAGGGCGAGAAGGAAGACGCGATACGCGCGCGCGTGAGCGAATTGCTGGAGATGACCCAACTTGCGCCCTTGGGCGCGCGGCGCATCAACGAGCTCTCGGGCGGCCAGCGCCAGCGCGTCGCGCTGGCCCGAGCGCTCGCACCGCGACCCTCGCTGCTGCTGCTCGACGAGCCGCTCGGCGCGCTCGACCGCAAGCTGCGCGAGGAAACCCAGTTTCAGCTCAAGGAAATCCAGCGCGAGACGCGGACGAGCTTCATCATCGTCACTCACGATCAGGATGAGGCGCTGGCGCTCGCTGACCGCATCGCCGTGATGCGTGCGGGCAGGGTGGAGCAGATCGCCTCGCCGATCGATATCTATGAGAGGCCGGCGACGCGTTTCGTCGCGGGCTTCGTCGGCGAGACGAATTTCATCGACGGCGTGATCGCGCGTGACGGCGGCGCGGCTTTGGCGACATCCTTCGGCCGCCTTCCGCGCGCGGAATGCGCGCTTCCCGAGGGCGCGCGCGCGACGCTGAGCGTGCGGCCGGAACGCATCGACATTTCTCGCCAGGGGGAGGGGATTGCCGGCCGCGTCGAGGATTTCGTTTTTCGCGGCGAATATACGCTGCTGCGCGTGCGCGTCGCGCCGGACGTCGTGCTGCGCGTTGGCGCCTATGACGGCCGCTTCACGATCGGCGATGCGGTGAAGCTGACAATCGCGCCGGATGCAGGCGTGTTGTTTGCGGGGGAGGCATGAGGCCGCCGACGCGACGGAGCGTGGATGGCCGCGATGAGCGCGGCCATGACGCGGGGAAGAGAGCGGCTCCCGCGCCTTTGTCCATCAAGACGCGCGTTTCACGCGCTCCTCGGGATGAGCGCGCTTTTCCGAGATCGTGCGGATGAAGAGCCGCCGCCTCTCCCCCGGCCAACGGCTGACGCTCGCGATTCCATACGTCTGGATCGCCGCCTTCTTCCTCGCGCCGATGCTGCTCGTCGCGAAAATCTCGCTGTCGCAATCGGTGCTGGCGCGCCCGCCTTACGAGCCGCGCTTCCATTGGGGCGACTCGCTCGCGGAAGTATGGGCCAAGGCGCAGACGCTCACTTTCGACAATTACCGCGCGCTCGTTGCAGACAATCTCTATTTCGACGCCTATGTCTCCTCGCTGTGGATCGCGGCGGTCGCGACGGTCGCAACGCTCCTCGTCGCCTATCCCTTCGCGCTCGCCATGGCGCGCAGCCCGCGGCAATGGCGACCCTTTCTGATCGGCATGGCGGCCGCGCCGTTCTGGACGAGCTTTCTCATCCGCGTCTACGCCTGGATCGCGCTCCTGAAGGACGAGGGCCTCATCAACAATGCGCTGATGGCGCTGGGGCTCATCCATGCGCCGCTCGAAATGTTCGCGACCACCGGCGCGGTCATTGTCGGCATCGTCTATTCCTATCTGCCCTTCATGCTGCTGCCGATCTATGCGGCGCTCGACGGCCAGGACCCGAGCCTGCGCGAAGCGGCGGCCGATCTGGGCGCCTCGCCGCCGGAGATCTTTTGGCGGGTGACGCTGCCGCTGTCCCGCGACGGCGTCGTCGCGGGCGCGCTGCTCGTCTTCATTCCGGCGGTGGGCGAATTCGTCATTCCCGATCTTCTCGGCGGCTCGGACACGCTGATGATCGGCCGCACTCTGTGGAACGACTTCTTCGCCAATCACGACTGGCCCGCCGCCTCCGCTGCGGCGATTGCGCTTGTGAGCATTCTTCTCGTTCCGCTCCTCCTTTGGGAGCGCGCGCGCCTTCGCGAAGAGGAGGGGCGCCGGTGAGCCGTTCCTCCAATGCCGCGCGCATCGCCATGCTCGTCGCGGGCTTCGTCTTCCTTTACGCGCCCATCGTCATTCTCGCGGCGATGAGCTTCAACGCGTCGCGCCTCGTTTCGGTCTGGGGCGGCTTCTCGACCAAGTGGTACGCCGCGCTCTTCGAAAACGAGCTGCTGATGGCTTCGGCGAAGATCAGCCTGGCTGCGGCCGCGATCTCGGCCACGATCGCGACTTTTCTCGGCCTCCTCGCGGCGATCGCGCTCGCCCGCTTCGGCGCCTTTCGCTCGCGCATGCTGTTTTTCGGCGCCGTTCACGCGCCGCTGGTTCTGCCCGAGGTGGTGCTGGGCCTTGCGCTCCTGTCCTGCTTCGTGGCGCTCGGGATCGGCCGCGGCTTCGCGACTCTCGTCATCGGCCATGTGACCCTCACAATGTGCTTCACCACGATCGCGCTTCTCGCGGCGTTGCGCGGCTGCGATCCCGCGCTGGAGGAAGCTGCGATGGATCTGGGCGCGACGCCGCGCCAGGCTTTCGTCCTCGTCGCGCTGCCGCAGATCGCGCCGGCCATGGCGAGCGCCTTTCTGCTCGCTTTCACGCTGTCGCTCGACGATCTCGTCATTGCGAGCTTCGCAACTGGACCGGGCGCCACGACGTTGCCGATGCGAATTTATTCACAGGTGCGGCTCGGCGTCTCGCCGCAGATCAACGCCATCTCGACCCTGCTGCTCGGCCTTGTCGCGCTGGCGCTGGGGAGCTCCGCGCTGGTCATGCTGGCTGGCAAGCGTCGGGGATTGTGAAAGGCCTGCGACGCGCCACATAGGCGTCATGGCCTCCCGCTGGTTCGCGTCTCTCCCAAATCTCATCACGATTGGAAGACTGGTGCTGACGCCGGCCGTCATCGGCATGGGGATCGACGGACGTTGGGGCGCGGCCTTCCTCGTCTTCCTCGTCGCGGGCGTCTCGGACGCGCTCGACGGCTGGCTCGCCAAAACCTACCATTTGCAGTCCGAACTCGGCGCGGTGCTCGATCCGCTGGCGGACAAGGCGCTGATCATCTCGATCTATGTCCTGCTCGCCAGCGCCGGGATTTTGCCTCCCTGGCTGACGATCCTCGTCGTTTCCCGGGACGCGCTGATCGTCGGCGGCGTTCTCGTCGCGTGGTTTCTCGCGCGGCCCGTCAAGGTCAGGCCGCACATTTCCTCGAAAATCACAACCGCCGCCCAGCTCGGACTTGCCGGATTCGCGCTGGCCGGCGAGGCGTACGGCTTCCGGCTCGAAGCTCTGGAAAGCCTTCTCGCGGGCGGCGTCGCCGCATTGACCGTGACTTCCGCAAGCGTCTATCTGTGGCTCTGGGTCCAGCATATGAGGCCTTGAGCATATGGCGAAGCAGAAGCTGCCGGCGTCCCCCCGCGCGCAGGGGGCGCGTAAGCCCGCAAATTTGTCTTCGGCCGTGGTCACGCCGGCCGACGTCCAGGAATCCGAGCCGGTGCAGGTCGTCGCCGTGAAATGGGCGGGGCTGAGCCTTGAGCGCCAACTGGCGCTGTGGGGGATCACGCTCTTCGTGCTGACGGGGATCCTCTACGTTCTGAGCCCGGTTCTCGCGCCCTTCGTCGCGGGCACGGCGCTCGGCTATCTGCTCGATCCCGTGGCCGACCGGTTGCAAAAGCTCGGCTGCTCGCGTCTCGGCGCGGCGCTGATCCTGCTGTCGCTTTTCCTCGCCGTCGTAGTGACGGGGCTGGTCATCCTGCTCCCGATCCTGACTCACCAGCTCGCGGGCTTTCTGACCGCTCTGCCAGGCTACCTGCAGACGCTGCACGGCCTCGTGACGGAATGGAGCGCCCATTTCACCAGCGAGTATCTCAAGGAGTTCCTTGAGAAATACGGTCTTGGCGGCGCCGGAGCGAGCCTCAATCTCGACGTCGAGAAATATTTCAACGATCTCGCCAGCCAGGGCGCCGCGCTCGCCGGCGATTTCCTGAAATCGCTCGTCTGGCGCGGCTATGCGCTTATCAACGTGATTTCGCTCATTGTCATCACGCCGGTCGTAGCCTTCTACATGTTGCTCGACTGGGACCATATGGTGGAGATCATCGACGACCTGGTTCCGCCGCGCCATCGCGAGGACGTACGGATGCTGGCGCGCGATATCGACCGCGCGCTTGCGGGCTTCGTGCGCGGGCAGTCCCTTGTCTGTCTGTTTCTGGGCGTCTGGTACGCCGTCGGCCTGTCGGCCATCGGCCTCAATTTCGGCTTCCTGATCGGCGTGATTGCGGGCTTCCTCAGCTTCATCCCCTATGTCGGCTCGATCACGGCCTTCGTCCTTTCCATCATCATCGCCATCGTGCAGGCCTGGCCGCATATCAACCTGCCGGTGGAGGCCATCGCCATCGTGTCGACGGGCCTGGTGATGGACGGCTATGTGCTGTCGCCGCGCCTCGTCGGCGCCTCGGTCGGCCTGCACCCGGTGTGGATCATGTTCGCGCTTCTCGCTTTTGGCGCGCTCTTCGGCTTTACCGGGCTCATCGTCGCCGTGCCGGCGGCCGCAGCGCTCGGCGCCCTCATGCGCTTCCTCGCCCACCGCTATCGCGCGAGCGCGCTCTATCGCGAGTCGCCCTATGCGCGCGACCGGGCGTGAGCCGGCATGGGGGAGGGGAAACCGGCGCAGTTGCCGCTGGAGCTGCCGTTGGAGCCGCGTTTGGGGCGCGGCGATTTCCTTGCGGCTCCGTCCAATGAGGCGGCGCTGGCCATGGTCGAGCGCTGGCCCGATTGGCATGACCGAATCCTGCTGCTGATCGGGCCGCCGGGAAGCGGCAAGAGCCATCTGCTCTCGATTTTCGCCGACCGGGCCTCGGCCTTGCGCATCGACGGAGCCAATCTGCCGTCGCTCGACGCGCTCAACGCCGCCGCGCCCGGAGCCGTCGCCATCGACGACCTGGACGGCCTTTTGGACGAGACGGCGCTTTTTCACCTGTTGAATTTCGCCGTGGAGCACCGGGTCTTCGTGCTCATGACGGCCAGAAAACAGCCGACCGCCGTCGAGGTGCGGCTGCCGGACCTTCTGTCACGCCTGCGTCGCGCGCCTGTGATGGAGATCGGCGCGCCGGACGACGATCTCATGTTGGCGGTGCTGGACAAGCTGTTCCGCGACCGGCAACTCCGCGTCGAGGCGCCCGCATTGGCCTATGCGGCCCTGCGACTCGAACGCTCGCTCGACGCCGCGCGCGCTTTTGTCGCGGCCCTGGACCGGGAGGCGCTCATACGGCGGCGCCCGGTCACGCGCGCCTTGGCGGCGCAGGTCATGGAGCGTTTCGCGGCGTCCGGGTCCGTCGCGGAAGATTAACCGGCGGGCGTTTTCTCTCTGCCTCCGCCGACGCATTGTGGCATGATGTTGCAAAACGGGAAGACGGCATGACGACGGCCAATATGCGAGCGAAGACCGAACGCGGCGCGATGCAGATCGACGCCGTCGCGATCGAGGTGATGGACCCGGCGGACGAAATTCTGGAGCATCCGGACGAATTGGCGATTTCGCCGCGACGCTTCATCAATCGCGAACTTTCCTGGCTCGAGTTCAATCGCCGCGTTCTGGAGGAAGCTTCCAACAAGAACCATCCGCTGCTTGAGCAATTGCGGTTCCTCTCGATCTCCGCGAACAATCTTGACGAATTCTTCATGGTGCGCGTCGCTGGGCTGCGCGGGCAGATTCGCTCGGGGCTGACCGCGGTCTCGCAGGACGGGCTGACCCCGTCCGAGCAGCTCGCCAAGATCAACGAACGCGTGGTGCTTCTCACCAACGAACAGCTGCGTCGCTGGCGGGAGCTGCGCCGCGACATCCAGGAAGTCGGCATCGTCATCGTTGAGCCCGGAGACCTTTCCAAGGCCGACCGCGAGTGGCTCGAGGATCACTTCCTTAACAAGATCTTCCCCGTCCTGACGCCGCTCGCGGTGGATCCGGCTCATCCTTTTCCTTTCATCCCGAATCTCGGTTTCACGCTGGCGCTGGAGCTGGTGCGCCCCGGCGACCGCAAGACCCTTCAGGCGCTCGTGCGCCTGCCGCCCAAGATCGAGCGCTTCGTGCAACTGCCCAATCCCGGCGGGACGCGTGAGCGCTTCATGCTGCTCGAAACGCTGATCGCCATGAACGCGCAGCGCCTCTTTCCCGGCTATTTGCTGCGCGGGCAGGGGCTCTTCCGCGTCATCCGCGACAGCGATCTCGAAGTCGAGGAAGAAGCGGAAGATCTCGTGCTCTTCTTCGAAACCGCGTTGAAGCGCCGGCGTCGCGGCTCCGTCATCCGTCTTGAAGTCGCGTCCGACATGCCCGACAGTTTGCGCGCGCTCGTCGCTGAGGAGCTCGAAGTCGATCATAGTGAAATCTTCCAGATCGAGGGGATGCTCGCCCTCAATGATCTCTCCGAGCTGGTGGCGCTCGAACGGCCGGATTTGAAGTTCAAGCCCTATAATCCGCGCTTCCCCGAACGCGTGCGCGACAATGGCGGCGACTGTTTCCTCGCCATCAAGCAGAAGGACCTCGCGGTTCATCACCCCTATGAGTCCTTCGACGTGGTCGTGCAGTTCCTGCAACAGGCCGCGCGCGACCCGAACGTCATCGCCATCAAGCAGACGCTTTATCGCACCTCGAACAACAGCCCCATCGTGCGCGCGCTGGTCGAAGCGGCGGAGGCGGGCAAGTCCGTGACGGCGCTCGTCGAGCTGAAGGCGCGCTTCGACGAAGAGGCCAATATTCGCTGGGCGCGCGATCTGGAGCGCGCCGGCGCGCAGGTCGTCTTCGGCTTCATCGAGCTCAAGACGCATGGCAAGCTGTCCATGGTCGTGCGCCGGGAAGGCTCCGGTCTCGCCACGTACTGCCATATCGGCACGGGCAATTATCATCCCGTGACCGCGCGCATCTACACGGATATTTCGGTCTTCACGGCCGATCCGGTGATTGGCCGCGACGTGTCGCGCATCTTCAATTATATCACCGGCTACGCCGAGCCCGCGGGGCTCGAACGCATGGCGGTGTCGCCGATCTCGCTGAAGAAAAGGCTGCTCGAACATATCGAGCAGGAGATCGAATTCGTGAAGGCGGGCAAGCCCGGCTCAATCTGGGTGAAATGCAACGCGCTCGTCGATCCCGAGATCATCGACGCCTTCTATGTGGCCTCGAAGGCCGGCGTGCAGATCGATTGCGTCGTGCGCGGCATTTGCTGCCTGCGGCCGGGCGTGCCGGGACTTTCAGAAAACATTCGCGTGAAGTCGATCGTCGGGCGCTTCCTCGAACACGCGCGCGTCTATGCTTTTGGCGGCGGGCATACGCTCCCGCATCCGCGCGCGCATGTCTACATTTCGTCCGCCGATCTCATGCCGCGCAATCTCGACCGCCGCGTCGAAACGCTCTTGCCCATCATCAATCCGACGGTGCATCAGCAATTGCTCGACCAGATCATGATGGCGAATCTCATTGACAATGAGCAGAGCTATCGCGTGCTTCCGGACGGGTCTTCGCAGCGCATCGCCCCCGCCGAGGGCGAGGAGCACTTCAATGCGCACAAATATTTCATGACGCATCCGAGCCTTTCGGGTCGGGGCAAGTCGCTCAAGGACTGGCGCCCGCGCTCTCTGTTGAAACGCAAGCAAGATGCTTAAACGGTTCCTGCGTCCGCAGCGGGTCGAACAGCCGGCGCCGAGTTCGGCCAGGCCCGTCGCCATCGTCGACATCGGCTCCAACTCCGTGCGTCTCGTCGCTTATCAGGGACTCTCCCGCGCGCCCACGCCCATCTTCAACGAGAAGGCCATGTGCGGCCTCGGCAAAGGCGTCGTGACGACGGGGCGGTTGCCGACGGACGGCGTCGAGAAGGCGCTCAAAGCGCTCAAGCGCTATCGCGCTTTATGCGAAACCATGGGCGTGCTCGACATAGAGGTGATCGCCACGGCCGCCGCGCGCGACGCGGAGAACGGCCAGGCTTTTCTCGACGCCGCGCGCGCCGCCATCGGACGCGACATTGTTCTTCTGTCGGGCAAACGCGAGGCGGAGCTGTCGGCGCTCGGGGTCGTCTCGGCCGTGCATGAGCCCAATGGCGTCGTCGGCGACCTCGGCGGCGGCTCGCTCGAGCTCATCGACGTGAAGGGCGACCAGCTCGGCAAAGGCGTGACGCTGCCGCTCGGCGGCCTCGCGCTGATGGACGCCTCCAAAAAATCCCCACGCGAGGCGACGCGCATCGCCCGCAAGGCGATCGCCGGCGCCAATCCGCTGGAACATCTAAAGGGGCGCACCTTCTACGCCGTGGGCGGCACCTGGCGCTCGCTCGCCAAGCTTCATATGCGTCAGCGCAATTATCCGCTGGGCGTGATGCACAATTACCGCATCCAGACCAACGAGGCCGCAGATTTCGCGGCGCTTGTGGAGCATGTCGACAGCGCGGCGATCGAGGATATAGAGAGCGTTTCCGCCGCGCGCCGGCCGCTGCTCGCCTATGGCGCGATCGTGCTGGACGAGATCATCCGCCGCGCCAAGCCGCGCGAGATCGTGATCTCCGCCGCCGGCGTGCGCGAGGGCCTTCTGTTCGAGCGCCTGTCCGAGGCCGAGCGGAAGGTGGACCCGCTGCTCGCCGCCTCGCGCGAGCTGGAGACGCTTTTTTCTCGGGCGCCAGGCTATGGCGACGAACTGATCGTCTGGACGGACGCTTTCCTGGCGTCGACCGAGATCGACGAGACGCCCGAGGAGAAACGCCTGCGCCACGCGGCTTGCCTCCTTTCCGACATCGCGTGGCGCGCGCATCCGGAATATCGCTCGCAGCGTGCGCTGAATATCGTCACGCACGGTCCTTTCGTCTCGGTCGATCATCCGGGGCGCGCCTTTCTTTCGCTCGCCATCGTCATGCGCCACGAAGGGCCGGAGGGCGGCGAGGGGATGGGCGCGGTGCGCGGCCTGCTGACGACGCGCCTTTTCGTGCGGGCGCGCCTGCTCGGCGCCGCCATGCGCGCGGCCTATGTGCTTGCGGCATCCATGCCTGGGATCCTGCCACGCACGAGCCTGCTCGTTCGCGGCGGCATTCTCGTCTTGTCGCTTCCCGCCGATTACGCCGATCTCGCGAGCGACCGCGTGCTCAACCGCCTCAAGGCCGTCGGCCGGCTGGTGGGCGTCGATGCGCAGATCCGGATCGAAGGTTAGTGCGCTTTCCCCTCATGTGAGCAATCAGAGATCTGGCTTTTGGGCTTAGCCGCCCGCCAGTCGACGCAGGTTCCGTTCGACGCGCCGCTTATAGACGGCCACCGCGCGCCCGGCGGCGTGATGCCCCTCGCCGGCGACGATCGCCCGTGCGGCCGCGAAAGACGCCTCCGCCGCTGCGTCGATCTTCTCCGCCACCATCAGGCTGCTCTCGCGCTTGGGATCGACCGCGCCGAAGGCCATCTTGGTCAGCCGCATGGCGATGACCGCATTGGCCGTAACGCTCAAGGCGAGCGCATCGACGAAAAGCGTGGTCAGGCCCGACTTGCTGTCCATAAGCGTGAATCTCCCTCGGCGAGAGGCCAAGTCTGCGCCATCTGTGACAGAAATGCAAAGGCCCTGCCTGCCGAGCGTTAGGCTTTCGTTGTTGCGACGCGGCGCCTGGGCCATGGCGGCGCGCATGCCCGACTTCTCGGCGGCGCCGAAATCTCGGCTGCTGTGGACAGGGGGTAATTGCGCTCGGCTTCGCCCCCAAATCTCCTGCTTCCCTCCGCCGCCATCGCCCCCCATATTGCCGCCATGGCGAAGTCCCCCGAAAAGCCCAAGAAAGACGCTCCGAAGAAAGACCCTGCGCGGCCCACGCGCGCCAAGGCGTCGAAGCCCGAGCTGGCGCCGCTTGCGCCGCATCTCGCGCAATTGCTGAACCCCGCGCTCGCGCCTGGTTTCGAGGATGCGGGGCAGGCGGCCTACGACCCGTCCGATCCGCTCGGCGACGCGGAGGTTCAGAAGTGGGTGCTGGGCGACCTGCCGCCGCAAGGGGGGGGAGTGGAGGCGACGGCGGATTCGCTGGCGCAGCTTCTGCGCCTCGGCGATCCGAACCTGCGCGACAAGAAGCCCTGGGTCCCGCACCGGCCGGAGCGGCCGGAAAAATCGGAGGGCGGCGTCAGCTTTGATCTCGTCTCCGACTATACGCCCAAGGGCGACCAGCCGGCGGCGATCGCGGAGCTGGTGAAGGGCATTCAGGCCGATGAGCGCGATCAGGTGCTGCTGGGCGTCACCGGCTCGGGAAAGACCTTCACCATGGCGAGCGTCATCGCCGCGACGCAAAGGCCGGCGCTGATTCTCGCCCCGAACAAGACGCTGGCGGCGCAGCTTTACGGCGAGTTCAAGAGCTTCTTCCCCAACAACGCCGTCGAATATTTCGTCTCTTATTACGACTATTATCAGCCCGAGGCCTATGTGCCGCGCTCCGACACCTACATCGAGAAAGAGTCGAGCGTGAACGAGCAGATCGACCGCATGCGCCACGCCGCGACGCGCGCGCTGCTGGAGCGCGACGACGTCATCATCGTCGCATCGGTCTCCTGCATCTACGGCATCGGCTCGGTCGAAACCTATACCGCCATGACCTTCTCGGTGCAGCTTGGCGAGAAGCTGGAGCAGCGGCAATTGGTGACGGACCTCGTGGCGTTGCAATACCGCCGCGTGCAGGCGGATTTTACGCGCGGAACATTCCGCGTGCGCGGCGATACGGTCGACGTCTTCCCCGCGCACTATGAAGACCGCGCCTGGCGCGTTTCCTTCTTTGGCGACGAGGTGGAGTCCATCTCCGAATTCGACCCGCTGACCGGCAAGAAGACGGTCGATCTCGAATTCGTGAAGGTCTATGCGAATTCGCACTATGTCACGCCGCGTCCGACGCTGCTTCAGTCGATCAAGGCGATCAAGGAGGAGCTGAAGCAGCGCCTCGACGAATTGAACCGCTCGGGGCGTCTGCTCGAGGCGCAAAGGCTCGAACAGCGCGCGCGCTTCGATCTGGAGATGATGGAGGCGACCGGCTCCTGCGCCGGCATCGAGAATTATTCGCGCTATCTCACCGGCCGCAAACCGGGCGAACCGCCGCCGACGCTCTTTGAATATCTGCCCGACAATGCGCTGGTCTTCGCCGACGAAAGCCACGTCTCCATCCCGCAGATCGGCGCAATGTACAAAGGCGACTTCCGCCGCAAGGCGACGCTCGCCGAATATGGCTTCCGTCTGCCGTCCTGCATGGACAACCGGCCGCTGCGCTTCGAGGAATGGGACGCGATGCGGCCGCAGACGGTCAGCGTCTCCGCCACGCCCGGCAGTTGGGAGCTGGAGCAGACGGGCGGCGTCTTCGTGGAGCAGGTCATTCGCCCCACAGGCCTCATCGACCCGCCGGTCGAGGTGCGTCCGGCGCGCTCGCAGGTGGACGATCTTCTCGACGAGGTGCGCGCGACCTCGGACATTGGCTATCGCACGCTCATTACCGTTCTGACCAAGCGCATGGCTGAAGACCTCACCGAATATCTGCACGAGAATGGCGTGCGCGTGCGCTACATGCACAGCGACATCGATACGCTGGAGCGTATCGAGATCATTCGCGACCTGCGCCTCGGCGCCTTCGATGCGCTGGTCGGCATCAACCTGCTTCGCGAGGGGTTGGACATTCCCGAGTGCGGGCTGGTGGCGATTCTCGACGCTGACAAGGAAGGCTTTCTGCGCAGTGAGACTTCGCTGGTGCAGACGATTGGCCGCGCGGCGCGCAATGTCGACGGCCGGGTGATTTTGTATGCCGATCAGATCACCGGCTCGATGAAGCGCGCCATGGACGAAACGGAACGGCGCCGCGCCAAGCAGATGGCCTATAATGAAGAGCACGGCATCACGCCGGCCTCGATCAAGCGCGGCATCGCCGACATTCTCGGCTCGGTGGCCGAGCAGGATCACGTGACGGTCGATACGGGCTACGACATCGCGCCGGGCCATAATCTTGCGGCCACGATCGCAGATCTTGAAAAGCGCATGAAGGAGGCCGCCGCCGACCTCGCCTTCGAGGAGGCTGCGCGGCTGCGCGACGAAATCCAGCGGCTGCAGAAAATGGAGCTGCTGGGCGACCTTCCGCCACTGGAGCGCGCCCAGCGGGCGCGTGAGGTTTCGCGTCACAAGGGCCACGAGCCCGAGGGCGCGCTCTCGACACGCGCGCGGAAACCGACCGACGCCGATATGGGCCCGCATAATTTCGGCGGCGGCGAAGCGCGGCCGGTGGGGCGCATGCCGCCCGCGCGGCCGGCGGGGCGATCGAGCGGAGGAAAGCCGGGAACGCGGACGGTGAAAGGGAAGCCGAAGTAGCGACGTTGAACCTCTCCCCGCTTGCGGGGAGAGGGAGGGGGAACAGGGCGATCGGGTGAACGCTGGGCGTGAGCAAATCCCTCCCCTTTACGGGGAGCGACTATCTGGTCTGTCAAGGATGGACTGGAGGGAAAGCGTCCCTGGCTTCTCTTGCTCTTGCGTTGAGGATGACGAGAAGTTTTCGGGCGAGGGCGATTCGGGCGACCATTTTGGGTTTTCCCTTCTGGATGAGGGCGTTGTGGAAAGCCTTGAGCTTCTTGTCGAAGCGCATTGCGATGCCGGCGACGAGGAAGAGGATGGAGCGAACGCGGGCGCGTCCGCCGCGGATGTGGCGATTGCCCCTGCGGGCGCCGCTGTCGTTGGCGATGGGGGCGAGGCCGGCGAGCTTGACGATCGCCTTGTTGGAATAGACGCCGATCTCCGGGAGCTCGGCGAGGAGGCGGGCGACAGTGCGGTCGGCGACGCCCTTGACGCTGCGCAGGGCGGCGTCGAGGCGCGCCCAGAGCGGATCCTTTTCGATTTCGGCGGCGATCTCCTTCTCGAAGCGGCGGGCCTCCGCATCGAGGAAGGCGATGACGGCCTCGATGCTGCCGCGCGCGAGAGCGTCGCTTGTCGTATGGCGGCGCTGCTTTTGCGTGACGAGGTCGGCGACGATCTGCGAGAGACGCGTGGTCAGCGCCTCGAGACGCTGCTGGGCGTCGCTGGGCGGCTTTGTCTCGACGATGTTGAGGGCGCGGGCGGCGCCGGCGATGAGGCGGGCGTCGATCGCGTCGGTCTTCTCCAGCGCGCCGGCCGCCTTGGCGAAGTCGCGAACCTGGCGGGGATTGACGCGCGCGCAAGGTAGGCCGCTTTTCCAGAGCAGGAGAAAGGCGAGCTTTTCGAGGCCGCCGGTGGCCTCCATGGCGACGAGCGCGACGCCGTGCTCTCGGCAGAAGCCGGCGAGCGCGTCGACGCCCTCGGCGGTGTTGTCGAAGGCGGCGGCGACGTTGGGCCCAGCGACGAAGACGTCGAGGCGCGCCTTGGAAACGTCAACTCCACAAATGATCTTTGCCACGGTAACCTGCCTTGTGCGTGCGATTGCAAATCAAGCGACTGTTCGGTCGTGCGCAGCTGCGGCGACGATCCCAGGCTCCCCGACGGTTGTAGCCAAAGGGTGGGCGGGCGACATCGCCGCGCGTCGGGAGGGATGGCCATCCCTCCCGACGCAGGTCGCTTGAATCTCACAAATCCGTTGATAGGCAGATACAAGGGTGGCCCCGCGAAGCGGGGTCGGGTGGGGTAATGCCCCGCCAATATAGTGGCGGCGCAAACCCCACCCGGCGGTCTTCGACCGCCGACCTCCCCGTAAAGGGGAGGTATTTGGCGGCCAGCCGCCGAGATTGTCGTTCACCCGATCGCCCTGGGAGGAGAAAAACCGCAGTTCACAAATCCGCCATTCTCGATTAGGGTCCGCGCCGACTCCGCCGCCCGCGCCGGGCGATGCGGCCTTTTTGCTTTTCCGCGCTATCTGACCGACCGACCCGGCCGGAGGGCGCTGCTCAAGGAACCACATGGCCAAGGAAGAACTGCTCGAATTCCCCGGGATCGTAACCGAACTGCTGCCCAGCGCGATGTTCCGGGTGAAGCTCGAGAACGACCACGAGATCATCGCCCACACCGCCGGCAAGATGCGCAAGAACCGCATCCGGGTGCTCGAGGGCGACAAGGTGTTGGTCGAAATGACGCCCTACGACCTCACCAAGGGCCGCATCACCTATCGTTTCCGGTAATTCCTTTCGGCGGAGCCGCTATTCGTGACAGCCGAACCCGCCGCCCCCAAGGCGAAGCTCATCCTGGCTTCCGCGTCGCCGCGCCGTCTCGCCCTTCTGCAGCAGGCCGGCCTGGAGGCCGATGCGTTGCTGCCCGCCGATATCGACGAGACCCCGCAAAAGGGCGAATCGCCCCGCGCGCTGGCGATTCGGCTCGCGAGCGAAAAAGCCGCAGCGTCGGCCAGGGTTCGCGCCGCGCATGACGATCTAAGGCAGTCCTATCTGATCGCCGCCGATACGGTCGTGGCCGTTGGGCGCCGCAGCCTGCCCAAGCCCGAGACGACCGAGGAGGCGGAGGAGTGCCTCCAGCTTTTGTCGGGCCGGCAGCATCGCGTCTATACGGCGGTGAGCCTCGTCAATCCGCGGGGTTTCGAGCGCAAGCGCCTCGTCGAGGCGCGGCTGCGCTTCAAGCGGCTCTCTTCCATGGAGATCGACGCCTATCTCGCTTCCGGAGAATGGCGGGGGAAAGCCGGAGGCTACGCCATCCAGGGGCTGGCCGGGGCCTTCGTGGTCAAGCTCGTGGGTTCCTACACAGCCGTCGTGGGACTGCCGCTTTACGAGACCGTGTCGCTGCTCGCGGGGGAGGGGTACCCGGTATTGCAGCCTTGGTTCGCCAAGGCGTGAGCGCTGAACCGCTCTCTCTGCGCGTGGGAGCGGGGAGAGCGCCGCTCGACAAGCAACCGCCCAACATTTGTGGCGTCGCGATATTGGCGCAGTCGAAGACCATCCCAATTGGGTGGCGGGAAATGCAATGCCAATGGTTCTAAATCCCCCCTGGACGGAAGTCGCGCTGCGGCTGGGGCTGACGGTGATCGCCTGCCTCGTGCTCGGCTTCAATAGAAGCCAGCATGGCAAGGCTGCGGGCATGAGCACGACTCTTCTCGTCGGGCTGGCGGCGTCCGTCGCGATGATCCAGGTCAATCTGCTGTTGCCGACAGCGGGGCGCCAATCCGATTCCTTTGTAATGAATGACCTTATGCGATTGCCGCTCGGCATTCTGACAGGGGTGGGGTTCATAGGCGCGGGCGCGATTCTGCGCCGCAGCGACATGATCCGGGGCGTCACCACGGCGGCGACCCTGTGGCTCGCGACGGTAATCGGTCTCGCTCTCGGCGGAGGCCAAACATATCTGGGCCTAGCCGCCACTGTTCTTGGATTATTCGCGCTCTGGGGCGTGAAGCGATTTGAAAACCTTTTTCGGCAAGAGCACATTGCTCATCTATCGGTTGAACTCAGTCAAATCGGTCCAGGCGAGGCGGAGATTCGACGGCGCCTTACAGAAGCGGGAATGTCCATTCGAGGAAGCAGCATTCTTTGCGAGGGGCTTGGCGCGCGCCGCCGAATGGAGTTCGAAGTGACCGAGCTTCGACGCCCTTCCAATTCCGCGCCGCCCGATTTCTTCCACGAACTGGAGCGTGTGGAGGGCGTCGTCCGGCTCAGATGGCGGAGCTTTTCTTAGAGCCCGGCTACCCCGCATATCGCCGCGCGTAGCGCCGCCCAAGCCGCGTGAGCACTTCGTAACCGATCGTGCGTGCGCGCGCGGCCAGCGCCTCGACGTCGATCGACTCGCCCAGCAGCTCCACCCATTGCCCGCGCTCGGCCGCGCCCTTCGGCGCGTCGGTCACGTCGAGCACGACGTAGTCCATCGACACGCGGCCGACGAAGGGGCAGCGCGCGCCGCCCACGATGGCCTCGCCCGCGGGTTTCTCCGGCGCGGCTGTGGCGGAGACGGGCAGGCCGTCGGCATAGCCCGCCCCGATCGTCGCCACGCGCGAGGGGCGCGGGGCTTTCCAGACGCCGTCATAGCCCACCGTGTCGCCCGGGCTCAGGTCGCGCACCGAAATAATCCGCGCCGAAATATGCGCCACGGCGCGCATGGGATTGCGGGCGCCCGGCGTCGGATTGCCGCCGTAAAGCGCGTAGCCCGGCCTCACGACGTCGAAATACGGCTTCTCGGGCAGGAAGACGCCGGAAGAATTCGCCATCGACGCAAGGACGCCGGGGAAATGGGCGCGCACCGGGAGAAAATCCGCGATCTGCCGGGCGTTGATGGGATCGGCGGGCAGTTGCGAGCTGACGAAATGGCTCATGACCAGCGTCGGCGCGATCCCGCGCGCCCGCGCGACGACATCCGCCGCCATCCTCGGCGCGAAGCCGAGCCGGTTCATGCCGGTGTCGAAATGGAGCGCCGCTTCGAGCTTGCGCCCGAGCGTCGCGCCCGCCGCCGCCCATTCCTCGAGTTCCGCGAAAGAGCCGATGCAGGGGCGCAATCCCGCCGCCGCGAGTCGGGGCGCGCAGCCGGGAACGACGCCGTCGAGCACATAGATCGTCGCCTCCGGCGCGAGGGCGCGCGCGGTCTCGCCTTCCAGCAGATTGGCGACGAAAAAGGTCTTGCAGCCGGCGCCCGCGAGCGCCCGCATGACCGCCGCCTGCCCAAGCCCATAGCCGTCGGCCTTGACCACGGCCCCGCATTCGGCGCCGCCGGAAAGGCTCGCGAGCTTCCGCCAGTTGGAGACCAGCGCCGAAAGATCGACCGTCAGAAGCCCGGCCTCGACCGGCTCGCAAAAGTCAGTCGGGACCGTCAGGCGCTCGGCGGGCGAAATGATTCCCATGGAAGGACAGTGTAGACCCCGAAACGGGGCGGGGAAATGGCGAGGTTCAATCTTCAACGCCCATTCGGCCGCTTTGTCGAAACCGTGCTAAAGCCGCGCCGCGACCCACGGAGCTCCGCGCGTTTCACCATGACCGACGACACGACAGCCCGCTTCAGCCGCCTCCGGCAAATCCCGTCCAGCGTCTGGGCGCTGGGATTCGTCTCGCTGCTGATGGACTTCTCCTCGGAGATGATTCATGCGCTGCTGCCGATCTATCTCGTCTCGACCATGGGGGCGTCCATGGCGCAGGTGGGCGTGATCGAGGGCGTCGCGGAGGCCACTGCGTCGATTGTGAAGATCTTTTCAGGCGCGCTCTCGGACTGGTTCGGAAGCCGCAAGCTTCTCGCCATTCTCGGCTACGGCCTCGCGGCGGCGACGAAGCCGATGTTTCCGCTCGCGCCGAATGTCGGATGGGTGACGGCGGCGCGATTCGTCGACCGGGTGGGCAAGGGGATTCGCGGCGCGCCGCGCGACGCGCTCGTCGCCGACGTCACGCCGCCGGCTCTGCGCGGCGCCGCCTTCGGCCTGCGCCAGTCCCTCGACACGGTCGGCGCCTTTCTTGGCCCTGCGGTTGCCGTGCTGGTCATGTGGGCCACGGTGGACGATATCCCCGCCGTCTTCTGGGTCGCCTGCATTCCGGCGATTCTCGCCGTCGCTGTCCTCGCCTTCGGCGTCCGCGAGCCGGAGGAGACGCGCCCCGCGCGTCCGGCGCGCTTTCCGCTCCATTGGGACGAACTCAGGAGACTGGGCGGCGCGTTCTGGCTCGTTGTCGCCGTGTCGGCGGCTTTCAGCCTGGCGCGCTTCTCCGAAGCGTTCCTCATTCTCAAGGCGCAATCCGTCGGCCTGCCGGACGCTCTCGCGCCGCTGGTGCTCGTCGCGATGAATATCGTCTACGCCGGCGCCTCCTACCCGGCGGGGGCTTTCTCCGATCGCGGCGACCGCGTCACGCCCCTCGTCGCCGGGCTCGCGATTCTGATCGTCGCCGATGCGGCGCTCGCCTATGCGCAGTCGCCGCCGCTCGTCTGGGTCGGCGTCGTGATTTGGGGGCTGCATATGGGGTTGACGCAAGGCCTCTTTGCTGCGCTCGTCGCCGACTCGGCCCCGGCCGGGCTCCGTGGCACGGCCTTCGGCGTTTTCAACCTGACGGGCGGATTGGCGCTGCTCCTTGCGAGCTTGGTCGCCGGAGCGCTCTGGGACGCGTACGGCCCCTCGGCGACCTTCGCCGCCGGCGGAGGTTTCGCCACGGTTTCGCTACTGGCGTTGCTGTTGATCCGCCGGCCGTGACGCACGCCGGCCGGGGCGTCTCGCCGCGCGAAGGAGAATGGCCTAGTTGCGGCGCCGCACCATTTGAATTATCCACTCTTTAGGGAGCCTTTTCGGACTCATTCCGAAAAGCGCGCGAGAGGGACAAGCATGGCAAACGCCGGAACTGACGAGCGCGCCGCAAGGCGCCCGCTGTCGCCGCATCTGACCATCTTCAAGCCGTGGCTCACCATGGCGATGTCGATGGCCCATCGCATCACCGGGGCCGGGCTCTATGTCGGCATGGCGCTGATGGCGCTCTATCTGCTCGGCGCCGGATTCGGCGGCTGGCTTCATGCGCTCACCGGCTGGCTGGCTTCGGGCGTCGTCGGCGGCCTGATCGTCTTTCTGATCACCTGGGCGATCTTCCACCACCTCCTGGGCGGCGTTCGGCATGCGCTCTGGGATCGCGGTCTTTATATGGACAAGGATGGCAGGGAGCTTCTTGCTCAGGCGTCGCTCTATGGCGGGATCGGCCTCACCGTTCTGCTATGGATCGTCAAGTCTATCGCGGGCTAACGGAGACGCGTCGAATGTCGATTCCGACTCACTTCAAGAGCGGGCGCAGCGGCCATGGCGCCGCCTATGTCTCTGATCATGAGGGCTCCGCTCACGCGCATTTCATGCGCATCTCGTCCTATGCGCTCGCGCCGCTCGGCGCGCTCTCGGCCTGGTGGCTCGCGGGCGTCGTCGGGAAGACGCTTGAAGGGGTGAGGGCCGAGATCGGCCGTCCCTTACCCGCGCTCATTCTCATCGCCTTCGCCGTCGTCGGCATGATCCACGCCCGCCAGGGAATGAACGAGATCATCGAGGACTATGTCCACGACGCAGCGCTGAGAGAGAAGGCGCTGCGCTGGAACAGGATCGCGTCGATCGCCATCGCCGCCGCCTGGACGCTGGCGATCATGCTGATCGCCGCCCCCAAGTAAGACGACAAGCGTCGCGCGCCAATGAGCCGCGAAAGAACGACGACAACAAAGGCTGCGAGAATGGTTGCGAATGGCGCTGCTTCATCCGTTTCGATCGGCGGACGGGCCTATCCGATCGTCGATCACACTTTCGACGTGGTGGTCGTCGGGGCCGGCGGCTCCGGCCTGCGCGCCGTCGTCGGCTGCGCCAAGGCGGGACTGAGCGTCGCCTGCGTGACCAAGGTTTTCCCGACCCGTTCGCATACGGTCGCGGCCCAGGGCGGCGTCGCCGCCGCGCTCGGCAATATGGGGCCGGACGACTGGAAGTGGCATATGTACGACACCGTCAAGGGCTCCGACTGGCTCGGAGACCAGGACGCGATCGAATATCTGTGCCGCAACGCGCCGCAGGCCGTCTACGAGCTCGAACATTGGGGCGTGCCCTTCTCGCGCACGAACGAGGGCAAGATCTATCAGCGCCCCTTCGGCGGCATGACGACCGATTTCGGCAAGGGCCCGCCCGCGCAGCGCACCTGCGCCGCCGCCGACCGCACCGGCCACGCCATGCTGCATACGATGTACGGCCAGGCGCTGAAGCATGAGACGAAATTCTTCGTCGAATATTTTGCGATCGACCTCATCATGGACAGCGCGGGCGCCTGCCGCGGCATTGTCGCCCTCAAGCTCGACGACGGGACGATTCACCGTTTTCGTTCGGCGCTGACCGTGCTCGCGACGGGCGGCTATGGCCGCGCTTTTCTCTCCGCGACCTCCGCGCATACCTGCACGGGCGACGGCAACGGCATGGTGCTGCGCGCCGGCCTGCCGTTGCAGGACATGGAGTTCGTGCAGTTCCACCCGACCGGTATTTACGGCGCGGGCTGCCTCATCACCGAGGGCGCGCGCGGCGAGGGCGGCTATCTCACGAATAGCGAGGGCGAGCGCTTCATGGAACGCTATGCGCCCTCCGTGAAGGATCTCGCGCCGCGCGACATGGTGTCTCGCGCGATCACGGTCGAGATCCGCGAGGGCAGGGGCGTCGGCAAGCGCAAGGACCACGCCTATCTGCATCTGGAGCATCTCGACCCGGCGATCCTGCATGAGCGCCTGCCGGGCATTTCCGAGAGCGCCAAGATTTTCGCGGGCGTGGACGTCACGCGCCAGCCGATCCCGATCCTGCCGACCGTGCATTACAATATGGGCGGCATCCCCACGAATTATCACGGCGAAGTGCTGCGCAAGGTCGGCGGCGATCCCGATTCAGTGGTGCCGGGCCTGATGGCGATCGGTGAAGCGGCCTGCGTTTCTGTGCACGGCGCGAACCGCCTCGGCTCCAATTCGCTCATCGACCTCGTGGTCTTCGGCCGCGCCGCCGGCCTGCGCGCGGCCGAGGTCGTGAAGCCCGGCCAGTCACAGCCCGAATTGCCGGCCGACTCGGCGGAACTGCCGCTGTCGCGTCTTGACTTCGCGCGCAACGCCAATGGCTCGATCTCGACGGCGACCCTGCGTGACAAGATGCAGCGGACCATGCAGTCGCATTGCGCCGTCTACCGCACGGGCGAGGTGCTCGCCGAGGGCGTCGCGGGCGTGCACGAGGTCTGGCGGGAGGCGGCGGACGTGAACGTCTCGGACCGCTCGCTGATCTGGAACTCAGACCTGGTCGAGACGCTGGAGTTCGAAAATCTCATCGTGCAGGCCGCGGTGACGATCGAGTCCGCCGCCAACCGCAAGGAATCGCGCGGCGCGCATGCGCGCGAGGACTTCCCCAATCGCGATGATGCGAACTGGATGAAGCACACGCTGGCGTCGATCGACCGCGAGAAGAAGACGGTCGCGATCGATTACCGCCCGGTGCACAGCTACACGATGACCAACGAAGTGGCCTATATCGAGCCGAAGGCGCGGGTGTACTGAGGCCTCTGACGGGCCAGAATAATAACCGGTTCGCGCGTTGCTTCCGGATAGCCCAGCCAGGAGGGCGGGTCATGAATGCGATCATCATCCGAACCATCAGCCCACAAGCGATCGCTCGAATAGAGGAACTCGCGGCGACCCACCATCGAACCGTGGAGGAAGAGGCGGCGGCGATTCTGGAGAGAGCGGTCTTCGATCGCGCCTCGCGCCTCGCAGAAATCGACCGTATTGCTGCTATGACGCCGAAAGGCGTGGAGCAAACCGACAGCACGACCATCATTCGAGAGGCTCGTGACCGGTGGTGATTATCGACGCCAGCGTCGCCGTCAAATGGTATGTCGGCGAAGCGCTTCATCCGGAAGCGCGAGAGATCTTGGCCTATGCCGATGATCTTCTTCGACATCGCTCTCGATCTTGGCCACCCCTTTCCCGGTTGCGTCTATCTTGCCTGCGCGATTATGAACGACGCAACTTTGGTGACCGACGATCGCAAATTCCTGGAAAAGGCTGTCGTTAACGGTCACAAAAGTCGCATGGTCCTTCTCGCAGATTGCAGGCCGCGAGAACGGCGTGACGAGATCGAGGGTTAAGCAATGGTCGAATTCACCCTTCCCAAAAACTCCGTCATCGGCGAAGGCAAGGTCTGGCCGAAGCCGGAAGGCGCCGTCAATCTGCGTGAATACCGCATCTATCGCTACAACCCCGACAGCGACGCCAATCCGCGCATCGACACTTTCTTCGTCGATTTGGACGATTGCGGGCCGATGGTGCTCGACGGCGTCATCTGGATCAAGAACAAGGTCGATCCGACGCTGACCTTCCGCCGTTCCTGCCGCGAGGGCATTTGCGGCTCCTGCTCGATGAATATCGACGGCGTGAACACGCTTGCCTGCACCAAGGGCATGGACGAGATCGAGGGGCCGATCAAGCTCTACCCGCTGCCGCATATGGGCGTGGTGAAGGACCTCGTGCCCGACCTCACCATTTTCTACGAGCAGCACGCCGCGATCGAGCCCTGGCTGCATGCCGGCGTGAACCCCGAAAAAGAGCGGCTGCAGTCGCCCGAGGACCGCGCCAAGCTCGACGGCCTTTACGAGTGCATTCTCTGCGCCTGCTGCTCGACGGCATGCCCGAGCTATTGGTGGAACGCGGATCGCTTCCTGGGCCCTGCCGCGCTTTTGCAGGCGCATCGCTGGGTGCAGGATTCACGCGACGAGGCGACGGAGGAGCGTCTGGGCTATGTCGACGACACTTTCCGCCTCTATCGCTGCCATACGATCATGAACTGCACCAAGGTCTGCCCCAAGGGCCTCTCGCCCGCCAAGGCCATCGCCGAGCTGAAAAACATGGCGATCGCCCGTCAGGAAGCCTGACCGGAAGGCCTGAGCGCGGAGCAATCGGGTGAATGCTCGGGCACGAGCCGATCTCTCCCCTTACGGGGAGGCGGGTGACAGGGCTCGACCAATAAAGTGGCGCCTTGATCCCGCCGTCGCGCGGCGCTAGGACGACGCGTTCATTTTTCGGAGACAAGGCCATGCGTCTTTGCGCGCGTCGTTTTCGTGGTTCTCTGCTCATCGTGGCTCTCGCCTTCGGCGGCGGGGCCGTCGCCCAGGAGTTGCAGCTCGATCCCAAGGCGCTCGATACGGGCGGCGCTTCCTCGGTTCAGACGAAACGCGGCAAAAGCAAGAGAGGCGCGGACTCAGCCACTCAACAGCCCGGCAGACCGGCCGCCGCGCCCAACGGCCCGAACCGCCAGTTCGGCGAACTCGAAGGCTGGTCGCCCGGCAAGGCTCCGCCCAAGCCCAAGGACAAGCAAGACGACAGCACTTCGTCGTCAAAGCCGCCGGTCACCGTCAGTCCGTCCGGCAATATGGGAACGGGCTTCGCTTTCTAGTTGAAGACGCCGGCGGCGCCGGCTGGAGAAAATTCATGGCGTATAAGGTCGCGATCGTCGGCGCCACAGGCAATGTGGGCCGCGAGATGCTCGATATTTTGGCTGAGCGCCGCTTCCCCGTGTCGGAAGTCGTTCCGCTCGCCTCGTCTCGCTCGATCGGCGCGGAAGTCTCCTTCGGCGACAAGACGTTGAAATGTCGGCATCTGGATACCTACGACTTCTCCGACGCGGACATCTGCCTGATGTCCGCAGGCGGGACCGTGTCGAAGGAATGGTCGCCCAGAATTGGCGCGCAGGGCTGCGTGGTCATCGACAACAGCTCAGCCTGGCGTTACGACGCCGACGTGCCGCTGATCGTGCCGGAAGTGAACGCAAACGCGATCGCGGGCTTCGCCAAGAAGAACATCATCGCCAACCCGAACTGCTCCACGGCGCAGCTTGTGGTGGCGCTTAAGCCGTTGCACGACAAGGCGAAGATCAGGCGCGTCGTCGTCTCGACCTATCAGTCGGTCTCGGGCGCCGGAAAGGATGCGATGGACGAACTCTTCGCCCAGACGCGCTCGGTCTTCGTGTCCGACCCGGTGGAAGCGAAGAAGTTTCCCAAGCGCATCGCCTTCAACCTCATTCCGCAGATCGACGTCTTCATGGAAGACGGCTTCACCAAGGAAGAGTGGAAGATGGTCGCGGAGACGAAGAAGATCCTCGACCCGAAGATCAAGCTCGTCGCGACCTGCGTGCGCGTGCCGGTCTTCATCTCGCATTCGGAAGCGGTGAACATTGAGTTCGAGAACCCGATCACCGCCGAGGAGGCGCGCGAGATCTTACGTGAGGCGCCGGGCGTGCTCGTGATCGACAAGCGCGAGCCGGGCGGCTACATCACGCCGCATGAGGCGGCGGGAGAGGACGCGACCTATGTTTCGCGCATCCGCGAAGACCCGACCGTCGACAACGGTCTCGTGCTCTGGTGCGTCAGCGACAATCTCCGCAAGGGCGCGGCGCTCAACGCCGTGCAGATTGCGGAAGTTCTGATGAACCGCAAGCTCCTGACGCCGAAAAAGGCGGCGGCCTGAGGTAGAGCGCGCTGCGAAAAAGCGGTCGCCGGCTTTTCGCAAATGGCGCGCTCCAAGCCTTCAGAATCGATCGCCTTATTTGCGTTTAGGCGATTCCGTCCCAAAGGCGACGTGATCTGGAGAGGCCGGCGAACGGCGCGGTCGTCGCCCTCCGGCGCGCTCAGGACGAGCGCGATCTCCTGGCTTCCGCCATCTCCTCCATCCTTGCCGAGAGCCGCGCCGTTCGGCGCTCGAATGGCGCACTGATTGCATCTCTCGTGCCCGCCGCGCCATGCGGCCTGGAGACCGGGACAGCCATGAACGCGGGCGTTCAGACATTGCAGAAGGCGAGAGGCCGGATCCCCGAGGCCCTCAGAAGATTTATCTGGGACATTCAATCAATCGTCGAGCTCGCGGAAGGCGAGCGCGAAATCCTGATGATCGGCCGCGATCTCATGGCGCGGCTCATTTCCGGCGGCGACTGTTTGCCCGCCGCCTTCTCCGATCTGACATCCGGCGCAGCTTGTCAGTTCCAGGTCTACGTTGACGGCATGGAGCGCTTCTGCGTCTCCAGCACGGTTCTTGCCGGCGGTGCGGCGCTCGCGGTGATCCAGCCCGATCTGTGGGAAATCATGGGCGTGTTCAGAGGCGCCATAAAGCGACGACCGCTCGACGCCCCCGGCGCCGAAGCGTTTTTGCCGCCGGGCTCCGTGCAGGCCTTCAGATCGGGCGGCGCCGGCGCCTTCGGGCTTTCGAGCCCGCCTGGCGACAAGCTTGCGGTCGCCATTCATATCTATGGGGGCGAGGTCGGCAAGCTGACCCGCCGCCGCCTTGCCTCGAACGGAACGCCGGACGCGCAGGCGCTCGGCTACGCCAATGGCGCGAACGCCCCTCCCTATGACATCTTTTCGATACAGGCGAACATCCGCGATTGATCGCTAACGAACATCCATCGTGATCGTCTCCAGACGCGGGCCGTCGGGGCCCAGGTCGCGGATGGATGAGCGCAGAATGCAGCGGCCTGTATTGACGACGCTGGTCCCCGCCGCCATCGGCACGACATGGGCGCAAACGATGCGGCCGAAGAGGATCTGTCCGCTGGCCGGATCGAAGCGGAGCCTATCGAGCGGGAATTTGGGGTAGGTCGTCCAGTCGCCGCTCGTATAACCGTTCGTATCTCTCTCTTCGATCCAGGCGGCGCCGGATTCGTCGTAGGCGAACATCAGCCAGCTCGCGCCGCC
Organism: Methylocystis sp. JAN1; assembly: GCF_052186135.1. Classification (GTDB taxonomy): domain Bacteria; phylum Pseudomonadota; class Alphaproteobacteria; order Rhizobiales; family Beijerinckiaceae; genus Methylocystis. The sequence continues at coordinate 2,224,869 of NZ_CP181499.1, forward strand.
GCCCATCTCAATCGGGCGAGTCGCCACCGAAACGACGCCGGCTTCCGCGACATTCGAGGCCAGCATCAGCGCGAGAGAGATGGCCGCCTTTTTCATGGCTTGTCTCCAATTGACCCGTGTCGAAATCAAGCAAGCGCGAATCTACCACCATTGCGTTCGGAAAAGATTACTGGATCGGACCTTCAGCGAAATGGCGGGCGGGCGTTGACCCGGCGTTAAGGCTCCGCCGCGACCCTTCTGTCGTCACGCTTTGAAACGGGTATCGTTCACGCGTGCGCAAGATCCTTTGGAGCGCCGCGATGGGCGAGAGCAACGCGACAGAAGCCTCCGGTCTGGTCTCCGTCTCGGTCGACGGATTCATCGGCGTCATCACCCTCCAGAATCAGGCCAAGCGCAATGCGCTCAGCCGCCGTTTGATGCGCGAACTGACAGACGCGTTCGCGCGCTTCTCGGCGCTAAAAATCCGCGTCGTCGTCCTGCGCGCGCCCGCGGAGGTGAAAGTCTGGTCCGCCGGCCACGACATCGGCGACCTGCCAATGGCCGGCCGCGACCCGTTGAGCTACGCCGACCCGCTGGAGGAGACGCTTCGCGCGATCCGCGGCTTTCCGGGACCCGTGGTTGCGATGGTGCACGGCTCGGTATGGGGCGGGGCCTTCGATCTCGTTTTGAGCTGCGATCTGGTGATCGCCGACGACACCGCGACCTTCGCCATCACGCCCGTCAATCTCGGCCTTCCCTATAACATGACCGGCCTTCTACATTTCATGGGCAGGCTGCGGGTGAACGTCATCAAGGAGCTTTTCTTCACCGCCGCGCCGGCCAATGCCGACACGGCGCTCGAATGGGGAATCATCAACCATCTCGTGCCGGCGGCGGAGCTCGAAGCGCATACGATGGCGCTCGCGCAGAAGATGGCGGCCAAGGCGCCGCTCGCCATGGCGGCGATCAAGGAGCAGCTTCACATTTTGAGCGACTACCAGCCGATCGCCGCGCAGGTCTTCGAGCGCGTCCAGGAGACGCGCCGCCGGGCCTATGAGAGCGCCGATTACAAAGAGGGCGTCGCGGCCTTCCTCGAAAAGCGCGCGCCGGTCTTCAAAGGCGAGTGAAGGGCGCGATTATTTGGTGATCTTGAAGAGCGCGGCGTCCGGCGTCTTCGTCTGGTCGATGTTGAAAAGCGTGATCAGCGTTTCGTAGCCCTGCGGGTCCTTCACCTGCCACTGCTTCAACTTGAAGGTCTTGGGATCGAAAATGAGCTTGAGATGCGAGGTGCCGCCGAAGGTCGCCTTGTCTTCGATGAAAATCGTGACGCCCGAATCGTCGATCTGGACGTCCTGCACGGTCACGTCCTTTTCGAGGTCGATCTTTTCCTTCATCAGGAATTTGAGCGGCGTCTGATTGATGAAATAGAGGTCCTGCGTTCCGAGCTTGCGGTCGCGGATCGCGACCTGCGCGCCGTCCGCGACAACTTCCATCGTCGCGGGCTGGGCGTATTCGAAGCGGACGCGGCCAGCGCGCTGCACATGCAGCTTGCCCTCCGAGCGCTTGCCGTCGGCGCCGATCTGCACGAAGTCGGCCGTCATCACCGGCGAGGCGTTGAAGAAGGCGTTGGCCCGCTTGATGGCCTCCTCGCGGTTGAGCGGCTTCGGCTGTTCGGCGGGGGCGGCCGGGTTCGCGAGCTGCACCGGATCGGCGTTCTTGGCGGCGGCGGGAGCCGGTTTTGCGCCCTTTTTGCCCTTGGCGGGCTTGCCTTCGGCAGGTTTGGCGTCCGCCGGAGCCGGAGCGGGCGTCGTCGCGGCCGGTTTGGCCTCCGCGGCCGGGGCGGGCTCCTTCTTGGGCTCCTCGGCGACGGCCGGCGCGACGAGCGCAAATGCGAGGGCGAGGGCGGCGAGGGGCGTGTGTTTCACGGCGCTAATCCGATTCGAAGGGCTCTGCGCCGTCTTGGTAACACAAGTTGGCGAATTGGGGGCGCGATCCCCTCGACCTGCGCGCCGGCTGCCCGCATTACCGCCGCGAGAGAGGAAGCGCGCGCCCAAGAGGGTTAGAGCCCGCTCCACGCGAAACCGGTTGCCCGTTTTTCGCAGCGCGCTCCAGGCGGCGCGGCCGAGGCCGGTTACTCCGCCGCCTCGATGTCAAACGCCCCCCGATCAATCCCGCCGCCAACTAGGATCTCACGCTTGCCCGCATGGTTCGGCGCGCTGACCACGCCCTCCTTTTCCATGCGCTCCACAAGCGAGGCGGCCTTGTTGTAGCCGACGGAGAGGCGGCGCTGGATGTAGCTCGTCGAGCACTTCTTGTCGCGCAGCACAATGGCGACGGCGCGGTCGTAAAGGTCGCCGCCTTCCTCCGCGTCCATCGAGCCCGGCGCCGGCGCGTCGCCCTCGTCGCCCATCTCGTCCTCTTCCGACGTGATGCTTTCCAGATATTGGGGCGCCCCCTGGGCCTTGAGATGTGCGACGACATGCTCGACTTCGGCGTCCGACACGAAGGGACCGTGCACGCGCGAGATACGGCCGCCGCCCGCCATATAGAGCATGTCGCCCTGGCCGAGGAGCTGCTCCGCGCCCTGTTCGCCGAGAATGGTGCGGCTGTCGATCTTCGACGTCACCTGGAAGGAGATGCGGGTGGGGAAGTTCGCCTTGATCGTGCCGGTGATGACGTCGACCGAGGGGCGCTGCGTCGCCATGATGAGATGGATGCCGGCGGCGCGGGCCATCTGCGCGAGGCGCTGGATCGCGCCCTCGATGTCCTTGCCGGCGACGAGCATGAGGTCCGCCATCTCGTCGACGATGACGACGATATAGGGCAGGGCGGAGAGGTCCATCTCCTCATGCTCGAAGATCGCTTCGCCCGTCTCGCGGTCGAAGCCCGTCTGCACGGTGCGGGTGATGGTCTCGCCCTTGGCCTGCGCCTCGGCGACGCGGGCGTTGTAGCCGTCGATGTTGCGGACGCCGACCTTCGACATCTTCTTGTAGCGGTCCTCCATCTCGCGCACGGCCCATTTGAGCGCGACAACCGCCTTTTTGGGATCGGTGACGACGGGCGTGAGAAGGTGAGGAATGTTGTCGTAAACCGAAAGCTCCAGCATCTTCGGGTCCACCATGATGAGGCGGCACTCTTCCGGCTTCAGCCGGTAGAGCAGCGACAGGATCATGGTGTTGATGGCGACCGACTTGCCGGAGCCGGTTGTGCCGGCGACGAGCAGATGCGGCATGCGGGCGAGATCGACGATCACCGGCTCGCCGCCGATCGTCTTGCCGAGCGCGATGGCGAGCTTGTGGTTTGAGCGGATGAAATCCTCGCTCGCGACCAGCTCGCGCAGATAGACCGTCTCGCGACGCTGGTTGGGAAGCTCGATGCCGATGGCGTTGCGGCCCGGTACGACGGCCACGCGGGCCGAGACCGCCGACATGGAGCGGGCGATGTCGTCGGCGAGGCCGATGACGCGCGATGACTTGATGCCGGGCGCGGGCTCCAGCTCGTAGAGCGTGACGACGGGGCCGGGGCGGACATTGATGATCTCGCCGCGCACCGAGAAGTCTTCGAGCACGCCTTCGAGAACGCGGGCGTTGGATTCGAGAATGTCCTCGGAAATCTTTACGCCGGCCGCCGGCTTTTTCGGCTCCGCCAGCAGGCCGGGGTCCGGATATTCATATATTTCCGACGAGACGGGCGCCGGTTGGCGCATGGGCTGGCGGGTCACGCGGCGCGCGGGAGCGGAAGCGGAAGCCGCTGCGGCGCTCGCCGAAGCGCCGGCCCCGGCCGGCGGCGCGTCAATGGGGCGCGGGCCCTCTTCGTCCGCCATGTCGAGATTGCGCGCCCGGCGGGGCGCATAGGTCATATAACTGTCCTCGCCGTCGAAAATCGGCTCCCGGCGGGGATAGGCAGGCGTGGGCGCATGTTCGACGGGCGTCGCGGCGCGACGCTTCAGGCGATCGAACAGGCGCAGGGCGCCGCCTTTCAGCGTGAGCCAAAGATGGATCAGCGCGCCCAAAGAGATCAACGCGAAGCCCGGCTCGCCCGCGCGGTCGTCGTCGTCGTCGCCGCCATAGGGCGCGCGCACGTCCTCCTCTTCCTCCTCAAAGGCGGCCTCGCGGATGTCGTTCGCGGACTCGAAGCCAAGCCCAGCGGCGCCGCTCACGGAGAGGATGGCGACAAAGGCGGCCGCGAGACCGAAGATCGCCATGACGACGCCCGAGCCCGCGAAGATCGTGCGCGGCACGGCGAGAATGGCGTCGCCCGCGACGCCGCCGAGGCCTGTCGGCAGCGGCCAGCGATCGGTGGCGGGCAGCAGCGACGCCGTGGCGGCGGTGGCGAATATGCCGGCGACCCAGAGGCCTAGGCGTAGCGTCGCGCGCTCGATGCGGCGGCGCTTGATCATGCGCATGCCTTGGACGGCCAGCGGCACGATGGCTGCGATGGCGCCGAAGCCCACGAGCTGCATCAGGAGATCGGCCACCACCGCGCCGGGATGGCCCAGCACATTGCGGACATGGCCGCCGGTTGCATGGTTAAGGGACGGGTCGTGCGCCGACCAGCTCACGAGCGCCAGCGTCGTCGCTCCCGCGCTCGCGACCATCGTCGCGCCGATAGCTTCGGCGAAGCGGCGGGCCGAGAACTCGCGGACCTGTTCGGAATAGTGACCAAATCGATGGCTGCGCATGTGAAAAAGAGTCCGCTGGCGCGGCGCAGCCGTTAGGGCGCGCCGACTCTTGGGCAGGGTAAAAAAGCTCGGTTAAGGGGCGCTTAACCCTGGCCCGGCTGCCGCTCGCCCGCTCGTTCGTCCGGCTTGGCGATCGCCTGGTTTAATTCCGCCCCGAAAATGAAGATTACGGCGAGCGTCTGCAGGAAGACGATGGCGATCATGATCGAGGCGAGGCCCGCATAGGTTGAGACATAATTGCCTGCAAACTTCGCGAGATAGGCGCCGAAGCCCCCGCCGAAGGCGAGCGAGGCGAAAAGGGTGAGCGCGAAGCCCGGCGCGAGGTTGAGAAAGGGCGGGCGTCCCGCCGGCAGCAATAGATGGGCGGCGAGCACCGCGACGCCGACGACCGAGGAGGTTACGCCGTAGCGGATGGGGGCGTAGAGCGAAGCGAGTTGCGGCTCGATCTCACGCATAAGGCCCGGCAGGTGCTTTTCCGCCATCGCGATCGCGAGCGGCGCCAGCACCATTAAAAAGGCGATGGCGAGGAGCGAGGCCGCGCCGAGGAAGATATAGAGAATCGACTCCAGCCGCAGCAGCCACCAGGGTCGCGTGTCTCGAATGTCATAGGCGCGGTTGAGCGCGACGCGCAGCGCCTCCACACCGTTGGAGGAGAAATAGATCGAGAGCACGGCGCCGACGGTCAGGAGCCCGCCGCGCGGTTGTGTCAGGACATTTTTGATCTCCGCAGCGATGGGCTTGGCGACGCTTGGCGGCCAGTTCTCGAAAATGAGCTTAGTCGCGGCGTCCGCCTCTTCTTGCAGGCCGAAAAAGGAGGCGAGCGCGGTAAGGAAAATCAGAAAGGGAAACAGCGAGGTGAGGATGGAGAGCGCGATATGGCTGGCGATGGCCCAGCCGTCGTCGCGGTTGAACTTCTGATAGGCGTCGAAAAGGATGCGGATGAAAGGCATGGAGCGCAAAGGTAGCGGGGGTTGCCCAGCGGCGCCACCTGGGCGACGCCGTCGTCTTCAACAGTTCCGCCGGTGACAGCGCCTTGGCGCAGAGCGCCGCTCATCCTCGAGAGAGCGCCGGGTTGTCGCCGCGTCTGCTGTCCGGGCCCATGCAAGCCGCCAGGCGAAGAAAAGGCGCGGCTCTTGCCGGGCCTTGGCGGGCGCGCCTTGTCACCTACGCGGCCGGCGCTCGTGAATTTGCGCATCCTGGTCCGGCCCCTCGACAATGAGGTCGCCGACAAGGCCGAGCTCCATTCGCGAGAGGGCGTGATCGACGAGGACATAGTGGCCAGCCCGATTCAGATCGAGTTCGAAGACCGCGGCTCCACCGGGCGGAACGGCGACCGTCTGCTCGTCTCTTAACCGGGCGGCGAGGCCTGCGCCTTCTCTCACGCGGTTGAAAATCTGTCCGATCACATGGAAGGAAGAGCCGAAGTTCGGGCCCCCGACCCCGAAGAAGATGCGGACGCTTTCCCCCGGCGCCGCGCGAAGCGGGTGCTCTTTCGTCAACGCGCCCACGGCGCCGTTGAAGACGAAATAGCTTGGGCGCTCCGCCATGAGCCTTTCATAATCGGCCTCCTGCTGGCCTTCCGTCCCGAAGGGCTTCGTCGTGTAGAGCTCACCCTGCATAACGTAGAATTCGCGATCCACTTCAGGCAGTCCGCCCTCCGGCTCGATCAGCAGGAGCCCATACATGCCGTTGGCGACGTGGTCGGCGGCGCTGGGCGTCGCGCAATGATAGACGAAGAGGCCGGGGACGAGCGCCTTGAAAGTAAAGGTCTTCTCTTCTCCTGGATATGCCTGCGTGTCTTGCGCGCCGCCGCCCGGGGCGATTGCGCCATGGAAATCGACCGAATGCGCCAACACGCTGCTCGGGGCGTTGTTCATGTGGACCTCAAGCGTGTCGCCCACACGCGCCCTGATGAACGGGCCAGGAATCTTTCCGTTAAAGGTCCAGAATGGATATTTCGTCTTGTCGTCCAGCCGGCCTTGCATCTCTATGGTCGTGAGATCGACGCGAAGCTTGCGCGGCGGTCGCATATGGATCGGCGGGGGCAAGTCGGATGGATCGCGCGACACATCCGGCGCGATGAGCGCAATCTTGCCTCGCGGCCCCGGCTCTACTTTGACCCTGCCGAGCATGCCCGCGTCGCGATGTCCCGGAACCGAGCAATAATAAGGAAAGGAGCCGGTTTTGTCGGCGACGAAAGACGTCGTGCTGCTGGCGCCTTTGCCGACCACGTGGTTTGAGCGAACGTCGTAGAACTCGATCACGATGTCGTGTTCGGCGCCTTCGCCATTCACGAGGTTAATCTGCGCTCTTTCGCCTTGGTGGAAAACCAGATCGGGATTGACCTTGCCGTCGATCTCGCCGCCGGAGCCGAGGAAAACCATCCGGCCTTCGGCGATGCCCGTGCGCAAGGTGTAGACGACGCTGGCGGCCGCCATGGCGTGCTGGCGCTCCGCGAAAGAGGCCGGCCCCAAGGCGAGCGCGGACAGGAAAGTCAAACAGAAAAGAAGGACGTTTAATTGTTTCATGGGCCAGGCCTGCTCCCGCGAGGCGGTAGAACGCGGGCGCCTCCGATAATTAGGCGCTCTGCCGGGTGAAGGAAAGCGCGCTGCAGCAGTCAATCGCCCCTTTGAAAATGATCGTACACCATCCGCGCCGTCGCCTTGTTGATTCCCGGCGCCTTTTCCAGATCCGACAGCGCGGCGCGCGCGACCGCTTTTGCGGAGCCGAAGGCGAGCAGCAGCGCGCGCTTGCGCGACGGCCCGATCCCCGCGATCTCGTCCAGCGGGTTCTTGGTGAACTCTTTCTTGCGCCGCGCGCGATGCGTGCCGATGGCGAAGCGGTGGGCTTCGTCGCGCAGGCGCTGCACGAAATAAAGCGCGGGATCATGCGGCGGCAGGCGGAAGGGTTCGCGTCCCTCGATGAAAAACTGCTCGCGCCCGGCGTCGCGGTCGCGCCCCTTGGCGATGGAGGCGAGGGTTACGCCCTCGACGCCGCTCTCGCGCAAGACCTCGCGCGCGACGTCGAACTGCCCGCGCCCGCCATCGATCAGCACGAGATCGGGCTTGGCTGGAAAGGCCTCGGGGTCCGACTCCTTCTCGGAATCTTTGGCGAGACGCGCGAAGCGGCGCGTCAGCACTTCCCGCATCATGCCGTAATCGTCGCCGGGCGTAATGTCCGCGCTCCTGATATTGAAGGTGCGGTAATGCGCCTTCATGAAGCCGGACGCCCCCGCGACGACCATCGCGCCGATCGCCTGCGAGCCGCCCGTGTGCGAGTTGTCGTAAACCTCGACGCGGCGCGGCGCGGCGGGGAGACCGAAAACTTCGCCCAGCGCCGCGAGCAATCTCTGCTGGCTCGCGTCTTCCGCCAGCTTGCGCCCCAGCGCTTGCCTGGCGTTGCTGAGCGCATGCTCCACGAGCTCGCGCTTCTCGCCGCGCTGCGGCGCGATGACGTCGACGCTGCGGCGCAGCTTCGCGGAGAGCGCGTCCTCCAGAAGCGCGCTGTCTTCGATCGGGTGCGAGAGCAGCACGCAGCGCGCGGAAGGGTGCTCGTCGTAGAATTGCGCAAGAAAGGAGTCGAGCACTTCCGATTCCGACAGGCTGGCGTCGGCGCGCGGGAAATAGGAACGGTTGCCCCAGTTCTGGTAGGCGCGAAAGAAAAAGGCCTCGACGCAGAAACGCCCTGCGTCCTTGGCGATGGCGAAGACGTCCGCTTCTTCCACCGTGCGCGGATTGATCCCCTGCGCGCCCTGTATCGCCGAAAGCGCCGAGATCCGGTCGCGCAGCCGCGCCGCGCGCTCGAATTCGAGCTTTTCCGCCGCCTCCGTCATCTCCGCCGCAAGCTGCTCGCGCACGCTCCGGCTCTTGCCGGAAAGGAAATCGCGCGCCTCCTGCACCAGCACGGCGTAATCCTCGATCGAGATCTCGCCGGTGCAGGGGCCGGCGCAACGCTTGATCTGGTAGAGCAGGCAGGGCCGGGTGCGGTTGTCGTAAAAGCTCTGCGCGCAGGAGCGCAGCAGGAAGGCGCGCTCCAGCGCGTTCAATGCGCGATTGACCGCCCAGACGCTGGCGAAGGGTCCGAAATAATCGCCCTTGCGCGCGCGCGCGCCGCGATGCTTGGCGATTTGCGGCGCCTCGTGGTCGCGCGCGATGAGGATATAGGGAAACGACTTGTCGTCTCGCATCAGCACGTTGAAGCGGGGCTTCATCTGCTTGATGAGATTGGCTTCAAGCAGCAGCGCCTCGGTTTCCGTCTCCACGGAGATGAAGACCATGGAGGCGGTGGCCGAGATCATGCGCGCGATGCGGTTCACATGGCCCGCCAGGCGCGTATAGCTCGCGACGCGTTTGCGCACATTCTTGGCCTTGCCGACATAGAGCACCTCGCCATTCTCGGCGATCATGCGATAGACGCCGGGGCCGTTCGGCGCATGCTTCCAATATTTCTTGATGACTGCGACGCCGCGCTTCACGCTCTCTGGCGTCTGCGGCGCGTCTTCTTCCGGCGTGGGCGCGTCGTCGGGCTCGGTAGCCGCGTCGGCGGCGTCCAAGCCCTCGTCCTCCTCGGGCGGGAGGTCGCGCGGCGCTGTGGGGGGAGGCGTCATGGCCCCAGATTTATGCTCCGTTCGCGGCGATGAAAAGAGCCGCGAACAACTCAGGCGGGCGCCTTGAGCCAGCCCTTGAGCCGCGCATCGAAATGCTTGTCGCCCAGCTGTGCGGTCCTGGCCGGGACGAGGATGGGCAGGCAGGAGAAGATCGCCGCGTTTCGCGCGCCGGACCGGGCCACGAGGCTTGCGGTTCCGTTGCTTCAGCCCCAAAGTTGCGCCCGGTCGGGAGCGGGCGGGGGCAGGATGCACGGGGGGAGGATCACGGTCGGCGGCGTCGTCTTTCCGGCGCTCGCGCTTGGACTGGCGGGCGTATTCAAGGCTGCGGAAACGTGGATCGTGAACATGGACCCCGCCGTCGCCGTCGCCCCGCCGATACTCGCCGGCGCCATGCTGATCGGCGCGGTTTTCGCAACCTTGCAACATGCGGAGATTGTCGGGTCGAAGATTGGAGAGCCGCTCGGCACGCTGGTCCTCACGATTTGCGTGACGGTCATCGAAGTCGCGATCATGGCCTCCATGATCTCGCATGGTTCGGACGACCCGACCGAAGCGCGGGAGGCGGTGTTTTCCGCCATCATGATCGTCTGCAACGGGCTCGTCGGCCTGTGCCTGCTGCTCGGCGGGTTCCGGCACGGCGAGCAGGAGCTCCAGCCGATGGGCGCGAGCGCCTATCTCGCCGTACTCATCGCCTTGTCGATCCTCACCCTGATTTTGCCGAACTACACGACGTCTACGCGGGGCTCGATGCTGTCTCAGGCGCAACTGGGCTTCGTCAGCGTGCTTTCAATGCTCCTTTACGCTTCGTTTCTCTTCATACAGACCGTGCGGCATCGCTCCTATTTTCTGGACGCTCACGCTGCGGCGCTTGGTCATGGCGAGGGGAAGCCGACGCGTGGCGAAACCTTGTTTTCCGCCGTCGGCCTCGGCGCGAGCCTGCTTGGCGTATCGCTCCTCGCGGAGCGCGTGATCCCCGCGCTCGAGGAGGGGCTGAGATGGACGGGCGTTGAAGAGGTAAACCCGATAACCGGGGCGCTCGTCTCAGCGCTTGTCCTGTTGCCGGAATCTCTCAACTCCATCCGCGCGGCGCGCCGCAACGCGTTGCAGACAAGCCTCAATGGCGCGCTCGGCTCCGTGGTCGCGACGATCGGGCTCACCGTGCCGGCGGTGGCGCTGATGAGCCTCGCGACCGACCGCGAGATCATGTTTGGCCTGAACGAGCGCGATTCGGCCATGCTGCTGCTGACGCTGATGCTATCGGTCGTCAGCTTCGGCGCGGGCCGAACCAATGTCCTTACGGGGCTTGTGCATCTCGTCGTGTTCGCCACATATGTTTTCCTGCTATTCGTGCCCTTGACCTATGGGCGGTGAGCGAGCAATCGATGAGCGAGTCCGATCTTATCTTCTACCATTCCCCGAACACGCGTTCGTCGAGCGTTCTGATCCTGCTTGAGGAGCTCGACGCGCCCTATACGTTGCGCGATGTGAATTTCAAGATCGGCGCCCAGCGCCAGCCCGACTATCTTGCAATCAACCCGCTCAGGAAGGTGCCCGCCATTGTGCACAAGGGGGCGCTGGTCACCGAGCTCGGCGCGGTCTTCATCTATCTCGCCGACGCCTTTGCGCAGAAGAAGCTCGCGCCCGAGATCGGCGATCCGTTGCGAGGACCTTATCTGCGCTGGCTCGTCTTCTACGGTTCGGGTTTCGAACCGGCGATCATGGATCGCTACATGAAGAATGAGCCGCCGAAGCGCATGAGCGCCTATGGCGATTTCGACGGCGTGATGTCGCTCATCGGCAAACAGCTCGCCGTGGGCCCGTACCTTCTGGGCGCGCGGTTCACCGCCGCCGACATTCTTTGGGGAACGGCGCTGCGATGGACCACCGGCTTCCGCCTCGTGCCGGCGACGCCGGAGATTTCAGCCTATATCGAGCGCGTCGGCTCGCGGCCGTCGGTCGCGCGTGTGACCGAGACGGACAAGCAGCTGCTGAAGATTCATGAGGCCGCCGCGGCGACGGGGGAGTGACGCTGAAAATCCGCGCCCCGCTTGCAGCGACGGGGGAGTGACGGGGCAGGGGCGATGCGGCTGCCGCGCTTGCGCGCGCGTCACCACTCGATCGACGCCTGCCCGTGCGCGGTCAGATATTCGTTCGCCTTCGAGAAATGCCTGCACCCGAAAAACCCGTTATGCGCCGAAAGCGGCGAGGGATGCGCGCATTCCAGCACGAGATGCTTCCTGCGGTCGATGCCCGCGCCCTTGCGCCGCGCATAGGAGCCCCAGAGCATGAAGACGATCCCTTCGCGCTCGCGCGACAGCGCATGCACGGCGGCGTCGGTGAATTGCTCCCAGCCCTTGTTCTGATGGGAGCCCGCTTGCGACGCGCGCACGGTGAGCGTCGCGTTCAACAACAGCACGCCCTGTTTCGCCCAGCGCGAGAGATCGGGGTCGCGCGAGACCGGCCGGCCGAGATCGGCCTCGATTTCCTTGAAGATATTTTGCAGCGACGGCGGCGGCGGCACATCGGCGCCCACAGCAAAGCAGAGGCCGTTCGCCTGTCCGGGACCGTGATAAGGGTCCTGTCCGAGAATGACGACCTTCACGCTGTCGAAGGGGCATTCGTCGAAGGCGCGGAAGATTTGCGCCGCCGGCGGATAGATCATGCCGGCGGCGTATTCGTTTCGCACGAATTCCCGAAGCTCAGTGAAATAGGCTTTCTCGAACTCCGTCGCGAGATGCTTTTTCCAGCTTTCGTCGATGCGGACGGGTTTGGTCATAGGGAATGGATGTCTCCTGCGCGGTAAAGTGCAAGCTGCTCCGCCGTTTTGCAACCATGGTCCTGGGCTCGGCGTTTAGGCAATTGGGATCTGGAGGGGTTCATGGCGGAGAAGGCATACAAGACGCATTTCGCGCAAGGGCTGGCCTGGGTATTGCTGTTGGGCGCGGGCCTGTATTTGGCGCCCTATGTCGTCGGCTATGGGATCGCATTGGGAGGCTACGTTCCTTACGGCGTGGTCTGCAACACAAAGGACGATCTGTTTTCCGGCAAGATCGACCTGGACGACTATGCGACCTTTCTGATGAACCGCGGATGCAAATACGACGAGGAAATCAAGCGCCTTCTCGCCGATTATAAGAACGTCGACGCTCAATATGTCAGCGATCTTGTCAGGAACCCGAACCTGAGGGGGCGCTCGGCGGACGAGATTATGGTGACCGACGCCGTGAAAGCGACGGCGCGGAAATTCAAGGCGCCCTTGGGCGGCGGGTGCGGGCCGGCTTCCGACGCAGATTATTGCGGGCTGGCGGGTAATTTCAACGACGACCTGGTCTCCCGCGCCTTTCGCAGCCTGGGCGACGCCTATCTCGGCTTCTTTCTGCCGAGGATGTCAGACTCGATTTTCGAGGGCGCCGCTGCGCTGGTCGATGTCAGCCGAAAGGGCCCCGTTTTCGGAGCCGCGCTCTTTGTCGCTTACGCTCTTGCTCTCCTCATCCTCAGCACGCTCGCGACGAAGGCTGTCGCTTGGATCGCGAAGGACCTGCTTCGCTCCATGTAGCCGCCTCAATCCTGCAACGGCCCCCAGGCCGGATCGCTGGCGTAATTCGGCGTCGCCACCAGCGTCTCGGAACGTCCGAAGACATCCACCATATGGATCTTCGGCCCGCCCGAGCCGCCGCTTTCGCGGAAGAACATCAGGAAGAGACCGTTCGGCGCCCAGGTGGGCCCCTCATTGTGGAAGCCCTCGGTGAGAATGCGCTCGCCCGAGCCGTCGGTCTTCATCACGCCGATGGCGAAGTTGCCGCCATTCTGCTTGGTGAAGGCGATGTAGTCGCCCTTGGGGCTCCAAACGGGCGTCGAGTAGCGGCCGCCGCCGAAGGAGATGCGTTTCGCCTCGCCGCCATGCGCTCCCATGACATAGATCTGCTGCGAGCCGCCGCGGTCGCTTTCGAAGCAGATGCGCGAGCCGTCCGGCGAATAAGACGGCGCCGTGTCGATGGCGCTCGTGTCGGTGAGGCGCGTCGTCGTGCGCGAGCGCAGGTCCATCGTATAGAGATTGGTAGACGATCCCTGCGACAGGGACATGATGATCTTCTGCCCGTCGGGCGAGAAGCGCGGCGAGAAGGTCATGCCGGGGAAATTGCCGACGATCTCACGCTGGCTGTTTTCGATATTCATCAGGAGGACCTTGGGATCGCCGTCGTCGTTGAAGGCCATATAGGTCACGTCGAGCGAGGAAGGCGAAAAGCGCGGCGTGACGACCAGTTCGTCGCCGCGCGTCAGATAGCGGACATTCGCGCCGTCCTGATCCATCATGGCGAGGCGCTTGCGGCGCTTGTCCTTCGGACCGCTTTCGTCGACGAAGACGATGCGCGTGTCGAAGAAGCCCTTTTCGCCCGTTACGCGCGTGAAGACGGCGTCGGAAAGCAGATGCGCGACGCGGCGCATATTGGACGCTTCCGTCACATATTGCTGGCCCGCGACCTGCTCGCCGGTGGTCACGTCGAAGAGGCGGAACTCGGTCTTGAGCCGGCCGTCGCCCGCGCGCGCCGAGCGCCCCGTCAGCACGAATTGCGCATTGACGGCCTTGTAGGCTTCGAGGTCCGGTTGGTCCGGCGAGCCGCCTTCGCCCGCGCTGGCGTCCACAGGATGGAGAAAGACGGAGCGCTTGAAGTTGTTCTGCGTGACGGACGTGATGGTTCGCGCCGCCTCGTCGCCGACGAAGGGCGCGATCGCGATGTTGATCGGCTGAAAGCCGCCGCCCTTGAGGTCGATGATGCGGCCGGCGCGTGCGGGCGCGAAAGGCGTAAGGGCGGCGCCGGCGATGAGTCCGGCGGCGGCGCGGCGGGTGATAAGACGGGTCATGAGCGGTCCGTTATGACTCCCTCTCCCCGCAAAGGGCGTCGAGAGACCCCCGCCTTTCGACGGGCTTTGCGGGGAGAGGGCAGGGGTGAGGGGCTGGCGGCGCGCGCAATGTTCGTCTTGGCGACCCTTGCCCAAAAACTTTCGGTTGTCATTATGGCTCGCCCCTCACCCTAACCCTCTCCCCGCTTGCGGGAAGAGGGGACGCTCACGATCGGTGGTGGCCGGCGTCCTGCTGAAGAGGGCGGCTGCCCGCTCCCTCTCCTGCGCAGCGGGGGAGAGGTGGGGAGGGGACGATTTCCAGCACAAAGCGCACATCAATTCGCATCCTGGAAGCGGATGGTCACTTCGTGCAGCGCTTCCTCGTAATAGGGCATGAACTCCGCCGGAATGCGCATGGGGCTGCAGCGGCGCACGGCTTGCAGCGCCTGCTCGCCGCGCGCCTGCTCCACGGGATTTGCGGAGGGGTTCATCAGGCGCGGGCGGCCCTCCAGCGCGCCTTCGCGCGACAGGTGAAACTCGACGACGGGCGCGAAGGTGGCGCCGCCGAGCGAGAGCGCCGACGCCCAGCAGGGATGGTAATGGTCGTGGATATAGGAGGCGATGCGCGCCTCCATCGAGGCAGACAGCTTCGGGGCAGCGCCTTCGGGCGATCCGATCGAGGCGGTTCGAATTTCCTTGTCGGTCGCGGCGCGACGCTGGGGGGCCTCCTTGCTGAGGAGGTTCGCGATGCTCGCCGCGTCGAATTTCGACTTTGGCGCGCTCTCGTCGCCCGACTTCGGCTTCGAACCCTTCACGCTCTTTCCGGACGCTTCGCCGTCTGCGCTGTTCTCCGCCTTCGCGGACTTGTCCTTTGCGGGCTTTTCTTCGACCTTCTTCGCTTCGAGAAGCTTCGCCACATCGTCGGCTTTCAGGCGCGGTTTATCCGGCTCATGCGATTCAACCTTTGCGTCGGCTTTCTCGGGCTTCTTCTCAGGCTCGGGTTTTTTCTCCGGCTTCGGCGTTTCCTTCGCCTCCTTTTCCGGCTCCCTTTCGGGTTTCGGACGCGCTGGCGGCTTCGGTTTCACCACCTCGGCGTCCTTCAACTCCTCCTGCTCCTTTTCAGGCGCGGCGGCTTTTGGCTTCATGGGAGGCAGGGGCGCGGGCTTCGCTTCGGCCGGTCTCTCGACAGGCTTCGGCGGCTCGGATTTTTTCTCGGCGGGCCGCGTGGGCGGCTCGGGAGCGGGGGGCAGAGCGGCGATGCGTTTGGGCGGGATCGGCTCGGGCTTGTCGTCCGCGCCCGGGTCGGGGAGACGCCGCAAGGGCGGCGGCGGAACGGGAACGTCCTTCTTCGCTTCGGCGAGCGGCGGATGCGGCTTCGCTTCCGCTTCTTTCGCGACTTTGTCGGCGCGATGGGCGGGCTTCGCCACATGCGCCGCCTTCTCGCCCTTCGTCACCTGAGCGACCGGCTCCTCGGTGACGACTTCGACAGGCACAAGCTCTTCGACGTCGTCGAATTTCTTCGCATCCGAGAACAAGACGAGCGCCGCCACCAGCAGGCCCGCATGGGCCGCGGAGGAAATGACAACGCCAGGCTCGGAGCGCGAAACTCTCATCGGAGCCTCACTTCTTCTCCTGCTCCGTCACCAGAGCCACTTTCTTGTATCCCGCCGTGGTGACGAGCGACATCACTTCGGCCACGCGGCCGTAATTCACCGCCTTGGAGCCGCGCACATAGATGCGCTCGTCGAAGCCCTGCTTGGTCGTCTCCTTCAGCTTGTCGAGAAGCTGCGCGACCTCGACGGGCTGGTCCATCAGAAAGATCTGGCCCTTGTCGTCGATGGCGATCGACACGGGCTTCTGGTCGATATTAAGCGCGCCGGCCTTGGTCTGCGGCAGGTCGACGGCGACGCCGGTGGCGAGCAGGGGCGCCGCCACCATGAAGATGATGAGCAGCACCAGCATGACGTCGATGAACGGCGTCATGTTGATCTCGGCCATGGCGCCGTAGCGCGGGACGCCGCGGCGACGGCGGCCGCCCTTACGGCCCGGTGCGGACACGGAGGCGCCCATGGATCAGGCCGCCCGGTCGCGGTTGGCCGCGTGCTGGTCGATCTGGCGCGAGAGAATGGCGGAGAACTCGTCCGCGAAACTCTCCATGCGCGCCTGCGCCCTGGCTACGTCGCCCTGCATCTTGTTGTAGGCGATAAGCGCGGGAATAGCGGCGAAAAGGCCGATGGCGGTGGCGAGCAGCGCTTCCGCAATGCCCGGCGCCACGACCGCGAGCGAGGTGTTCTTTGAAGCCGCAATCGAGCGGAAGGAGGTCATGATGCCCCAGACCGTGCCGAAGAGGCCGACGAAGGGGCCGGCCGAGGCGACGGTCGCGAGCACGAGCAGATTCGATTCGAGCTTCTCGACCTCGCGGGCGATGGAAACGTCGAGCACCTTTTCGATGCGCGCCTGCAGACCCATGAAGCTCGCCGAGGCGCCGCTTTGGAAGGAGCGCTTCCATTCCTTCATCGCCGCGACGAAGAGCGTCGCCATGCCCGAGGTTGGGCGCTCGGAGAGCTTGGCGTAAAGCTCCTCCAGCGAATTGCCGGACCAGAAGCTTTCTTCGAAACGGTCCATGGCGCGGCGGATGCGGGCGAAAAGCAGCGTCTTGTCGATAATGATCGCCCAGCACCAGACCGAGGCGAGCAGGAGGCCCACCATTACGATCTTCACGACGATATGCGCGCCCCAGAACATGCTCCAGACGGTGATGTCGGCGGCGGGAACGGCGCCGGCGGCGGTCGCGGCGATTTCGGTCGGATTCATGATTTGTCCTTGAAGCGGAGTTGCGCGCGCACTTCAGAAAAAGCGACGCCCCTTATTCCCCGCAATTTCGCCCTTTCTGGGGCTGCGGGTGCGCCGCACAATGATACTTATCCGGGAATCGTTAACAAGCGGTAAGGGTTAAGGATTGGTGAGGAAGGGCGCCTTTTCCCGCGCGAGGCCGGCGGCGTCACGCGGCTGTCACAGCGTTTCCCGATTGTTTCGCTCAATTTCAACCTCACCCGAAGTCCCGCCATGAACCGCCGCACCTTCGCCGCCGCCGTCGTCGCCGTCGCCGTCGCTCTCTCGGCGGGGGCTGGCTTCTCGCTGGATCTCGAGCTCTCGCCCTACAAGCCGGTCCGGGCGCTCTCGGGCCATCTGAAATCGGTGGGCTCCGACACGATGCTTCATGAAATGGAGCTGTGGGCCGAGGGCTTCAAAGCCTTTTATTCGGGCGTGAAGATCGAGATTGAAGGCAAGGGCTCGAACACGGCGCCGCCCGCGCTGCTCTCTGGCGAGGCGCAGCTCGGGCCGATGTCGCGGCAAATGACGCCGGACGAGATCGCGGCATTCGAGACGAAATACGGCTACAAGCCGACCGCCGTCCTCGTCGCCGTGGACGCGCTGGCGATCTATGTTCACAAGGACAATCCCGTCCAATGCCTCACCATGGAGCAGCTCGACCGCATTTTCGCGGAAAATCCGAAGAGCGCCGGCGGCAAGAGCGCCCATACATGGGGCGAGGTCGGCGTGACGGGCGAATGGGCCGCGAAGCCGATCGCGATGTTCGGCCGCAACACGCTTTCGGGCACCAACAAGTTCTTCAAGCTGAACGTGCTCGGCGGCGGCGACTTCAAGGACGCCGTGCGGCAGCAGGCGGGGTCGGAAGCCGTGGTGAAGGCCGTGGCGGCCGATCCGGGCGCGATCGGCTATTCCGGCATCGGCTACAAGACGGACGACGTGCGCGCCGTGCCGGTGGCCGCGAGCTTTGGCAAGACGTGCTACGACGCCTCGTTCGAAAATACCTACACGCGCAAATATCCGCTCGCGCGCGGCCTATACGTATATATCCTCAAGGACCCGAAGACGCCGATGGACACGCTCTCCGGCGAATTCGTGAAATACGTCCTGTCGAAGGACGGCCAGACGCAGGCGAAGAAGGGCGGCTATTATCCGATCACCCGCAATATCCGCGAGCACGAGCTGGCGCGCCTCGGGTTGATCGCCTTGGCGGAGTAAAGCCCGCTCCGCCGTGGCTGGCGGGGCTTCAGCCAGCCAGTGACGCCGCGTGCGCGCGCAGGAACTTGTCGCGCACGTCCGGCGGCAGGCGCTTGGCGCGGCCCGCTTCGACGCAGACGACCTTCACCGTCGCCGTCACCAGCGTCTCGTCGCCGCGCAAGACGCGCTGGTCGAGCCTCAGCGAGGCGCCGCCGAGCTCCAGGACGCGGGTTTCGACGCTCAGCAGATCATCCATCGCCGCCGGCCGGATGAAGTCGAGCTGCATGGCGCGCACGACGAAAAAGGTCGGCGCTCCCGCCGCGCCTTCAAGCAACGGCCGCTGATCGAGCCCGAGCGACCGCAACAATTCCGTGCGCCCGCGTTCCATGAAGCGGACATAAGAGGTGTGGTAGACGAGGCCAGAGGCGTCCGTGTCCTCCCAATAGACGCGGACGGATAAAGTGTGCGCGGCGGTCATGCAGGCTCTCGCTCGATTTGCGACATGCGCTTTAGCGCATCTCTAGCCATATGCCCGGGCCGCCATCCCAATTGCAATAAGTCGCCAAGCAGCGGGCGCCCGGCTCATTCGAGCCGGATTTCCGCGCGGAGACACAAATTTGGATCAGGCGCGCGCAGGCGTCGGGCTTCCGGATCGCTCGCCCCGGCGGGACCGCTCTGGAAGGCTGCGCCGAAGGCGCCGCCACGCGAGAACGACCGCGCTCGACGCAAGGATTAATCCCAGTCCCGCCCAGGTCACGATCCAGACGCGGCGGGCGACCGGCGCATGCTGGAACCAGCCGAAATCCCAGTGATGCACGGCAACGTAAAGCCAGCGATAGAGACGCCGGCTGTTGTCGACCCTGAGCAATAGCCGCCCGTCCTGGGGATCGAGATAGACGGACGTCTTTCCCGCGTCGGCGAAATCAACCCGCAAAGCCGGCAAGGGCCGTTCGGCGCGACCGCCTTCATGGCCGGCAAAATAGTAGGCGTCGTAATCGGCGAGGGTCTCGACCGATGAGACCTGCTTGTCCCCGGCGAGGCGTTTAGCGGCGGCGATAAGTGCGGCGTCGACAATCTTTTCCTGTCCCCCCGCTACATTGACGGGCGCGCGCCGACCGTCTTTTGCATAGGAGAGGAGCACGGCCTCGCCGCCGAGCCGGCTCCAGCGCAATTCGACGATTTCCATTCCGAGCCCGGCCGCGGAGGCGGGGCGCCAATCCGTGACGACCTTGGGCGCATCTGGGCCGCGATAGCGGGCCAGTTCCTGCCGGCTCGGGGCGGCGGAAGAGAAAATCTGTCCGGGGTTCGTGGAAAGGAAACCGCTCCCGGCCCAGACAAGCGCGAAGGCGCCGCCAATGAGGCCGGCCCAGAAATGATATTTGAGCCAGGTCTCGCGGTAGGGTTGGGTTCGGCCGCGCGCATAGGTCGGGCGGCCGAAAAGCCCGGGCTTCCATTTGAGCCAACCGATGACGAGGCCTGACAACGCGCCGACGAAGGCGAGAAAGCCCGCACAGGTCAGGGCGTCGCGGCGATAGTCGCCGGCGCCCAGCAGATCGAGAGGCCGAAACAGGTGCAGCCAGTTTCCTGCGTAATTCACGGCCCGCGAGAATCAAGTCGCGGCCTGGAGGATCTCGCCGCTCTTTGCCGAGACGACCAGGATCGTGCTGGCCCCGTCGGCGACCGAGACGCGATGGAAGGGCTTGAGGCTCTCCGCATTTCGCAAGCCGGGAGCGGCGTCGACGGTGTCGATATAGGCGACCGCAGGGACGTGACCATCGACCGCAAGCCAGGCATGAGCGAGGCGCAGCGCGTCTTCCGGGGAAAAGCTCTTCACGCCGCCGTCCAGGGCCGAAATGGCGATCCGCCGGCCCGCGTCGGTTTCAACCAGCCAGTAGGGTTGATCCAAGCGCCGGACGAGCCGCGCTTCGGCGACGACGTCTCCGCCCCCGCCGGACTGTTTGACCTGCGCTGCGGCGCTCCTCTCCAGCGCCTCGCCCAGCGACATCCAGGACGGTTCGGGAAGCAGGCTTTGGGTGCGCTCCAATTGTCTTTCGCGCGAGGCGCCTAGACTGCCGCTATTCGCGATGACGAGCCCAGAGGCGAACCAGCCCAGCATGAAGACCGCAAGGACGACGCCGATCCAGCGGTGCAAGAAGAGAAGCTGCGGCATTTTACATCCGATATTGATATCGAGAGTCCCTCGCCTCAAAGGAGACGGCGGCTGTGGAGCTCGCTGAGACATGGCGTCGGGCGGGGAAAGGCCGCGCCAGAGGCGATGGTTTATTCCTACTGTAACAATAGGAAATAGGTCAACCGCAAACTTTGCGCTCCAACGCCGAAAAGCCCGCCGTGCGGTGGGGCGTTAGTCTTCCTCCTCGAACAATCCGAACTGTCCGGCGGGCCGCGCCGGCTCCGCCAATCCCAAATGGCGGAAGGCGTGGGGCGTCAGAAGGCGGCCGCGCGGCGTGCGCTGGAGGAAACCCTGCTGCAAAAGGTATGGCTCGATAATGTCCTCGATGGCGTCGCGGGGCTCGGAGAGGGCGGCGGCGATCGTCTCGATGCCCACCGGCCCGCCGCCGAAATTCACCGCGACCATGTAGAGATAGCGGCGGTCCATGATGTCGAGGCCGATGGAGTCGACCTCGAGCAGGGAGAGCGATTTGTCCGCGAGGCCGCGCGTGATCGTCGCGACGCCTTCCACCACCGCGAAATCGCGCACGCGGCGCAGAAGGCGGCCCGCAATGCGCGGAGTGCCGCGCGCGCGCCGCGCGATCTCGCGCGCGCCCTCGTCATTCATGCCGACGCCGAGCACGCGCGCGCCGCGCTTGACGATCAGCTCCAATTCCTCGGGCGTATAGAAATTCAGCCGCACCGGAATGCCGAAACGGTCGCGCAGAGGAGTCGTTAGCAGGCCGGCGCGCGTCGTCGCGCCGACGAGCGTGAATTTGGCGAGATCGATCTTCACCGAGCGCGCAGCCGGGCCTTCGCCAATGATAAGATCGAGCTGGAAGTCCTCCATGGCGGGATAGAGGATTTCCTCCACGGCCGGGTTCAGCCGATGGATTTCATCGATGAACAGAACGTCGCGCGGCTCCAGATTGGTGAGCTGAGCGGCGAGATCGCCCGCCTTGGCGATGACGGGGCCCGAAGTCGAACGGAAATTAACGCCGAGCTCGCGCGCGACGATCTGAGCCAGCGTCGTCTTGCCGAGACCCGGCGGGCCGACGAGCAGCACGTGGTCGAGCGCGTCGCCCCGGGTCTTGGCCGCCTCGATGAACACCTTGAGATTCGCGCGCGCCGCCTCCTGGCCGGTGAAATCGGCGAGGGTGAGCGGCCGCAGGCTCGAATCCGTGTCGTCGTCGCGCTGTTCGGGGCTCACGAGCCGCCGGGGAGGGGTGGTCAAGGATCGCTCCAATGCGCCGGCGCGCGCGCTATGCTATTCTTTCGCCAAACGGAGCCGCGCCGTGAATCGCCCGTCCTCGCAATATGAGTATATGTCCCTCGACGATTTCGAGGAACTTCCGCCCGACAAGCGCGCCGACGAGAAATGGGAGCTGATCGGCGGCTGGGTCGTGCGCATGATGGTGGGCGTGCGGCGGGAGCAAAATTACATCATTCAGAACCTCGCGACCGCGCTTCGGGAAAGTTCCGCGCCAAAGGCTCGCCACGCCGAACATTGACCGGGTCTTTTCGATTGCGGGACAAGCGGACCGAATCCTCAACCCTTCCGGAGGTTATTGTTCATTGCCGGCCGCTGGAGCCCGGCGCTTCCGTGGCTCGCGAGCGGACGGCGGCCTGTCGCTTCCGTTCGCCGACTGCCTCAGCCTCGCCGCCCGAACCAGCGGTTCACCCTGGCGCAATAGGCCGCGAAAGCCTCGCTATGTTTCGCGCGCAAAGCGGCCTCCTCATGGGGCACGATGAGCCGGTCCATGCCCCACCAATGGCCGTAGAGCAGCGTGGGCGCCGCAAGCAAAGCGAGACAGCGATAGGGGTGGCCGCTGAGGCCGAGGCCGACTAAGCCGAGCGACCAGCACAGGCTCTGGAAAAGCGACATCACATAGACCGGATTGCGCGAGAAGGCGTACACGCCGCTCGTCACCAGCGTCTCGGAGCCGACGAATTCCCTGGCGTCGCCGCCGCTCTTCTCAAGATAGACGACGAGCAGGATTTTCAACACGAAGAACAGGATCCAACCCAACCCGGCCGCGATCAGCGCCCCGGCGCCGCCTTCCGTCGGGCCGGCGAGGCCGAGCAGAATGAGGGTCGTCGCCGCATAAGAGGCGGAGGCGGCGAAGTCGACGAGAAAAATCCTCGAAAATTGAAGGTCCTGTCGGACACGGCGCGCGACGAACGCCAATATGGAAGAGGGCTTGTTGTACGTGGACAAGCTCATTTTCGAAACCCCGCAGAGGCTTTGGCGCAGCGAAGCTTAGCGCGAGGGAGTTAAGCATGTGGAAGCGGCGGGCCGGGTTTTCGGCGCTTTACGCCTTCGCCAGCTCCTTGAGCCCCTGCCGGATCAGCGCCCCGGTCTCGGCGCCGTCGCCCAGCGCCTTCAGACTGGCCGCGACGGCCGCCGCCGCCTGCGGGCGGCCATAGCCTAGATTGACCAGCGCGGAAATCGCGTCGCGGACGGAGGAGGGGGCGTTCGCCTCGGCGTCTTCCCCCGCGAGCTTCGCGACGACCGGATCGACCGGGCCGAAAGCGGGGGCTTTGTCCTTCAGCTCCGCGACGATTCGGGCTGCGAGCTTCGGCCCGACGCCGGGCGCCCGCGCCACCATCGCCTTGTCCTGGGTCGCGATGGCGGAGCCGAGTTCGCCGCCCGACAGGATGGAAAGGATGCCGAGCGCCACCTTCGAGCCGACTCCCTGCACCGTTTGCAACAGGCGGAACCAGTCCCGCTCGCTTTCGCTCGAAAAGCCGAAAAGCTTGATCGAGTCTTCGCGTACCTGGGTTTCGATGGCGAGCGTCGCCGCCTCGCCGGGGCGGGGCAGTTTCTGCAGCGTGCGGCTGGAGCAATGCACGACATAGCCGACGCCGTTAACGTCCAAGATGACGAAATCCTCTCCATAGCTGTCGATGAGGCCCTTGAGCTTCCCGATCATGGCGCGCACCGCATGACCGCCGCGCTCCGGGTTCCGTCTGGCCGGAGGATCTGCAGGCCGGCGGCGTCGAGGACGAGGGCGAAGCTCGTCTTGTGCGGCTTGGGCGAGTTTTTTTCGACAGAGGCGGCGACGGCGGGGGTGGCGGCGAGGCTCAGGAAGAGGAAGGAACGCGTCACGCCAGCGCCCCCTTCAGCGCCCGCGCGCCGCGATGCTGGGCGTGGCAGATAGCGACGGCCAGCGCGTCGGCGGCGTCGGCGCTCGCCGCCTCACTCGTGGGCAGCAGCACGCGAACCATCATCTGCACCTGCGCTTTTTCCGCGTGGCCGGCGCCGACGACGGTTTTCTTGACGAGGTTCGCCGCATATTCCGCGATTTCAAGTCCGGCGAGCGCGGGCGCCATCAGCGCGACGCCGCGCGCCTGCCCAAGCTTCAGCGTTGATTGCGGGTCACGGTTGACGAAGGTCTCCTCCACCGCCGCCTCGTCTGGCCGATAGTCGCCGATGACCTGCATGAGGCCCTCATGGAGTTGCCGCAGCCGGTTGCCCATATCGAGCGCGCCGTCGGACTTCACGCGCCCGCAGGCGACGAAGGAGAGGCGCGAGCCCTGGGTCTCGATCACGCCCCAGCCCGTGTTTCTGAGGCCGGGGTCGATGCCGAGGATGCGAATCGGTGGGGCGGACATGCCGCAGGTTAGGCGCAGCCGGGGCGGCGAAGCTAGATCATCGCGCCCGCGTTTGGGCAGAATCGCCTGAACGCAGGCGATGCAATCGATTTCCAGAGATTAGAGCCCGCTTCATGCGAAAAGTCGGTTGCCCGTTTTTTCGCGCGCCGCGCTTCCGCGCCGCCCGGCCGCCCGACCGGAGCGAGACTCAAATCTGATCCCGTGGAGCGACATTGTCACGGACGCGTGGGCGGTCCGGGTCCGATATCCGGTCCTATCCAGTCAAGGAGGACGAGCGCCATGAATTATCGGCTTGCGATTGTCGTTCTGGGAGTCGTGCTGTTTGTCGCTGCAATGGTTCCCTATGCTTACAAGCCGCGATGCGCGAATCCCGAATGCACGCCCACGGCCCCTTATTAGACAGGGTGGCGAGGATGGCCGGGGCTCACGCCTCGGCTTTCCCCAAGGCGTCGACCACGGCGTCAAACGCCAGCATGGTCGACCCATGCCGGGCCTTGTAGTCGCGCACGGGCTCCAGTACGGCGAGGTCGGCCCATTTGCCTCCGGGCGGGGGGCCGTTTTCCTTCAGCATCCTGCGCAGCGCTTCGCGGGCGTCGCGCAGCTCCTCCGGCGTCGAGCCGATGACATTGCGCGCCATGATCGAGGCGGAAGCCTGACCCAGCGCGCAGGCTTTCAGCTCATGCGCGTAATCAGTGACTTTACCATCCCGCAGGTTGAGATCGACCGTGATGGTCGAGCCGCAGAGCTTGGAATAGCTTTTGGCTGTCGCATCCGGGTTCTCCAGCCGGCCAAGACGGGGGATGTTCCCGGCCAGTTCCAGGATTCGGGCGTTGTAGACCTTGTCGAGCATCGTAAAGCGCGGGCTCTGGCGCGGGGCTTACCTTCGCTCCCGCTCCACTCTATATAGCTAGCCGAGGAGCGTGGCGAAAGCGCTCCCGGCGCAACGCCGAGGCGCCGCAGTTTTTGCATCGACTCAGGCGAAGTCTCGAATTCTCGCGGTTTCTCAGTCAGAAGGGCGAAATTTGAGGTTAAGTCCCATGCGTCTTGCCCGCATGGGAGTTGTGCGTTGCTGATCTTGCGACGCGATTGTTGGAGGCGCCACATGGATGACGTGGTTAAGACCTTTTCCGTTCGCCCTGGTTTCGAAGACGACCGCGACGATACAGTGAGCGCTTCCGGACCCGCCGCCGCCCGACCCGACGAAACGACGGACGATGCGGCGCGAGCGTCGCTTGAACGTCCCAGCCGCGAGGAGGCCGAGGCGGCCGTCCGCACCCTGCTGCGCTGGGCTGGTGACGATCCGGATCGCGAGGGCCTGCGCGAGACGCCGCGCCGGGTCGTGAAAGCCTATGAGGAATTTTTCAAGGGCTACGATGAGAGCCCGGACGAGGTGCTGTCGCGCGTCTTCGAAGAGGTCGAGGGCTATAACGACCTGGTGCTCGTGCGCGACATCCCCTTCACCTCGCATTGCGAGCATCATGTCGTCCCCTTCGTCGGCAAGGCGCATATCGCCTATTATCCGACAGGCGGCGTCGTGGGCCTTTCCAAGCTCGCGAGACTCGTGGACGTCTTCGCGAAGCGTCTGCAGACGCAGGAGGCGATGACGGCCCAGATCGCGGACGCGATCGAGAGCCATCTCAATCCGCGCGGCGTCGCGGTGCTGATCGAGGCCGAGCATATGTGCATGTCGATGCGCGGCGTGCTGAAGCAGGGCTCGTCCACCGTCACCGTGCAGTTCTCGGGCGTCTTCCGGGACGATCCGAAGCAGCAGGCGCATTTCTACACGCTGCTGCGCGGCGCGCGCTGATGGCGGGCGCCAGGGAGCTGGAGGAGGGGGCCGAGTTCACCCCCCGCTTCGACGCGAACGGCCTCATCGTCTGCGTGACGGTCGAGGCCGCGACGCGCGAGATTCTGATGGTCGCCTATATGAACCAGCTCGCGCTCGACAAGACGATAGAAACAGGCGTTGCGCATTACTGGTCGCGCTCGCGCAACGCGCTCTGGCGCAAGGGCGACACCTCCGGGCAGGTGCAGCGCGTGATCTCGCTTTCGGTCGATTGCGATCAGGACGCAATCCAACTGGTTGTCGAGGCGGGCGGCGACGGCAAGGCCTGCCATACGGGCCGCAAATCGTGCTTCTACCGCAAACTCGTGACCGAAGGCGACGCGCGACGGCTTGTTTTCGGGGCGTGACGCCGCCGCGTGCGTCCGCGCACAGCGACGGCGGTTCCGGTTCGCCACTCTCCCAGCGTCCGAATTCAGAAATGGCGGGGAGAGCCCAAATGTTCGCCACCATTCAACGCTTGATCGTGCAGGAAACCCGGGTCGTCGCTCCGGCTGGACGGCTTGCGCCCGAGGCCAATCTCTACGACCTCGGATTGACGTCCTTCCACGCGGCGCGCCTGCTCGTCGCTATCGAGCGCGAATTCAAAGTCAGGTTTCCGGCCGCGGCGCTCAATCGCAAGGCCATGTCGTCCGTCGAGGCGATCGCCAAGTCGGTGCTGGCGCTGTGGCAGCTTGAGATGGCGCCGCCGAAAAGTTTACGCATCGCCGCATAGAGGCGCCCGCGCGAGAACCGCTACCTCTTTTCCTCCCAGCCTCCCACGCCCGGCTTCTTAAGCCGGGCTTTTTTCCTGGTGCGACGCGCAACGACAGGCTCGGCTGTATCAAATAAGGTTAACCTTCTGGACATTTTCCGAGCGCAGCCTCGCTCCCATATAAAAAAACAAAATCTTGGGTAGAGAGACGAGCAAGCAGGAATAATGCGATGTTATCGCTGCTAAGACGAACGGATTCCTCTGCCGCCAGCGACAGTCGCGATGCGATGAGCGTGTCGGATCAGGCCACCGGCTCCAATCCGCCCGCCGTCATGGACGGCGGAGACGGCGAAACGCGCGCGCCGCGCCGCGGCCAACCGTTGATCGGCCTCGCGCTGGGCGCCGGCGCCGCGCGCGGATGGTCCCATATCGGCGTTTTGCGGGAGCTGGCGGAGCACGGCATTCAGCCCGACATCGTCGCGGGCACGTCCATCGGCGCGGTCGTGGGGGGTTGCTACGCTGCCGGCCGACTCGACCAGATCGAGGTCTTCGCGCGCTCCCTGACGCGGCGTCGCGTCTTCACACTGATGGATCTGTCCTTCTCGGGCGCAAGCCTTATCACGGGCGAGCGGCTGAAATCGGCGCTGGAGCAGGAACTGGCCGGCCTCAACATCGAGGACGTTCCGACCCCCTTCGCGGCCGTCGCGACCGAGGTCGGAACGGGTCACGAGGTCTGGCTGCAACGGGGCTCGCTCGCACAGGCCATTCGGGCTTCTTACGCGCTGCCGGGAATTTTCGAGCCTGTGCGCGTAGGCGACCGCTGGCTCTTCGACGGCGCGCTGGTCAATCCCGTGCCGGTCACGGTGTGTCGCGCGCTCGGCGCGGAATTCGTGATCGCCGTCAATGTCACCGCGGATACGATGTATCGCGCGCGCGTGATCCGCGACGACCCCGTCGCTCAGAGGAAGGCGGCTGAGGCGGGGCCCTTTGGCGAGAAGCCGGACGTCTCCTTCGTCGATCGCATTCTGCCGCGCTATTTCGACCGGCAGGCCGGCGAAGCGCCGAACGTCGCGACGGCGATGATCGACGCTTTCAACATTATCCAGGATCGCATATTGCGGTCGCGCCTCGCGGGCGACCCGCCGGACGCCACCATCACGGCGCGGATGGAGGACATCGGCATGTTCGACTTCCACAAGGCGGACCAGCTCATCAATGTTGGGCGACTGGCTGCGAAACGCGCGCTGCCAAACATTTTCGCCCACATTCCCATTCCCGGCGCAACCGCCTGAACCTTCGGCGATTCGCCGTCATGACCGTCACGCCGGCGGCGGCGCCGTCAGGCCTGCGCGATATATTCGCGCATGGAGCGGTGCTCTTCCTCAATGACGCGGATGCGGTATTTCACCACATCGCCGATCGAGATGAGGCCCGCCAGGCGGCCCTCCCGTAAAACCGGGAGATGGCGGCGCCGCTCCAGCGTCATCGTCTGCATCGTGGAGTCGACCGTGTCGTTTTCATGCGCCGACACCGGATTGGTGCGCATGTGCTCGGCGACCGACGAGTCTAGCGCCTGCGCGCCGAACGCAGCCACGGCCGCGACGAGATCGCGCTCGGAGATCAGACCCAGGACCGCGCCGTCGCCATCAACGACGACCAGTGCGCCGATGCCGTGGCGTATGAGCTCCTTCGCAACTTCACGCAACGATATGTTCGGCGACGCGGTGACGACGTGACGGCCTTTTTCGGAAAGGATCATGGCGACGGTCATGGTTTTTCACTCCTCGGCGGCCCCAACCAAAAAAACCCGCGCGCGACTTTTTTCTCGCGCTTGCGGCGGGCGGCTGGCCGGCGCGGTCGCGCTTACGCGCGTCGCGTCGAGGGTTCGAAAGCGCCGAAAGCGAGTAGGCCGAACAAGAAGCCCCCGATATGCGCTTCCCAAGCGACAGGTTCCGAGGAACCCGTCGCCTCAGGGAAGGCGCCGAGGAGGAAATTAGCGCCGAACCAGACGACAAGAAAAAGCATCGCCTGTCGATTCTCGCCGATTTGCGAAAGAGAGGCGGTCGCCGCTTCTCTCCCGTCCATTGCGCCGTCGTCTCCCAGCCGCACGCCGGGGTTAAAAGCAAAACGCACGATCCCGGCCATGGTTCCGGAGATCGCCGCCGAGGCGCCAACGACGGGCGCCGCGTCGAGCAGATGGAATGCGTAATGGGCGAGCGCGCCGGCAATGGCGCAGGCCGCGAAAAACGCCAGGAAGCGCGCGGGCTGGAGGCGACGCGCGACGGGCGCGCCAAACGCCGCGAGCGTGAGCCCGTTGATGACAAGATGCGTCCAGCCGCCATGCAGAAAGGCGTAAGTGACGAGCGTCAGATAGACCATACGCCCGCCGTTCAGCGACGCGGCGATCTGTCCCTGCGCGTCGCCGCCGAACGCGTCCGTATCCGCCAGGGACGAGAGAACCGTTTGGGGCGCCAGCGCGAAACTCAGCCGCAGGGGCACGAAGGCGAAGGCGTCATAGACGGCGTAAACGAGCCCCTTGGGCGCGAGCGCGGCGAAGAGCTCGATCGCGAACATGACGCCGAGAAGGGCGGTCACCACGCCGGGCAGATTGAGAATGCGTTCCCTGTCGGCGTCCACGGTTTCCCCTTTCGCCCTTGTTGCTGACCCCAATTAACGCAAAGGCCCCAAGTCCCGAAACGGGACAAGATTTGCTCGTCCATGAGCGATTAGGGAACGACCGAGGCTGAGCGGCGCGCCGTGGAAGAGGGACGAACGGGGGAGGGGGAACGCCGGAGCAAGCGTCCCCCCTCTTGTCTTTTTCCCTATGCTTGGCAAAAGTGACTGGTAAAATTTGTTCTTGTTCGTTCAGCAACTTGCCGGCCGCCTTAAAAGGAGCGGAGCGTCTCCCCTTCAACGTCCCGGCATGCGAACAAGCTCTCATAAGGCGCCGCTTTCGGCAAGGAGACCCTTGAAAAAGGGTTAATTCCGTTAACCGATGGCACGCGCGCTGCTGTTTACGCCCATACGGAACCCGGAATCGAGGAGCCGTTTCAATCCGGATCAGAAAGCCGAAATTCGGCGGGCGGGATGATGAGACAGCAGGTAAGCAAGGATCTGTTCGCCTATTGGAGCGAATTGAAAGGGGCCAGGCGCGCCCCCGACCGCGCGGATATCGATCCCGGGGCGATCAAGCACATTCTGGCCGATACGTTTGTCCTGGAAGTCGACGCCGAGGCCCGGTTTCCGCTGCGCCTCTCCGGCGGGCGCGTCAACGCGATCTGGATGCGCGAGCAGAAGGGGCGCTCTTTCATCGATCTTTGGAGGCTGGAGGATCGGCCGAGCATGTCCGCGGCGGTGACGACGGTCGTCGACGGCGTCACGCCGGTCGTCGCAGGAACGAAAACGCAGGTGGAAGGCCATGCGCCGCTGGAGCTCGAACTGCTTCTTCTGCCGCTGCGGCATTTCGGCAAGACGCATTCCCGGGTGCTCGGCGCCCTGTCGCCCGTTTACCATCCTGAGTGGCTCGGCCAGTTGCGCTCCGGTCCTCTGGAGCTGGTTTCGC
This sequence comes from Methylocystis sp. JAN1, assembly GCF_052186135.1. GTDB lineage: Bacteria > Pseudomonadota > Alphaproteobacteria > Rhizobiales > Beijerinckiaceae > Methylocystis. The sequence continues at coordinate 2,254,889 of NZ_CP181499.1, forward strand.
TGCGGGTGTTGGAAACCGCGGCGCCGCGCGCAACAATCTCGGATCCTAAGCCTTTTCCATTTGCGAAAACGGTTCGGACGGGGCCGCGCCTCATCGTTTGCAATGGCGATAAGCTATGATCGTTGCTTTCATTTCAATCGGAGGCGTAAGCAATCTTTAATTGGGTCGGCGGTATTGTCTCGAAACTCAATGCGGAAGTACGACCGGACATGGCCGCAATTCAACCCCAATTGAATTACCTTTACGACTCTCGGGAGAACCGCCGGTTCCAGCGAGTCCCTGTGACCCTTTTCGGACGCTACATGCTTGAGTCGCGGCGCGAATATCCGTGCCAGACCGTCGAAATGTCGCCGGGCGACATGACTTTGTTCGCTCCCGTAAAGGCGCAGATCGGCGAAAAGGTCGTCGTTTATCTCGACGAGATCGGCCGCTTTGCGGGCGTCGCCATGCGCCAGACGGATGTCGGTTTCGCGCTGTCGATGAATCTCCCCCCGATGAAGCGCGACAAGCTGGCGGATCAGCTCACCTGGTTCGCGAACCGTCACGCCTTCAATCTGCCGGAAGACCGCCGGCACGAGCGTATCGTGCCGCTGATGCAGCGCACCCTGCTGCGGCTTCCCGAGGGGCACGAGATCATCGCCAAGATCAAGGACATTTCGCTTTCGGGCGTCGGCATAGAGACCGAGGCGCGTCCCTATCTCGGCGCGAAAATCGTCATCGGCACGACGCCCGCCGTCGTGGTCCGCCATTTCGAGGGCGGGATCGGCGCGGAATTCGAAAAGCCGTTCAATCCCGGCGACATCGACGAATCGACGCGGCTCTGATCGCGCTAAAATCTTGCGCGCGGCCCGGTATTGGATTTCAATTCAGCTTTGAACGCTTCGCCGGCCCGGCGAGAGCGACAGTGGATTTGAGCGTCTCGCCATGCAGGATCGAAGGCATGTGGCCTGGCTCTACAGCCAGTTGCCGGAGCTGGTGCGGGACGGAGTCATCCCCCAGGAATCCGTCGACCGACTCCATCGGCGTTTCGGCGAAATCGAGCAGAGCGGCCGAAGCCGCGCCGTCGTCCTGTTCGGCATCCTCGGCGCCGCGCTGATCGGCGGCGGCGTCATCCTGTTGCTCGCGCATAATTGGGACGACCTGAGCCGCGCGACGCGGACGGCGTTGTCCTTCGCGCCGATGCTCGTCGGACAGGGGCTCTGCGGCTGGACCCTTGCGCGCCGGCCCGACAGCGTCGCCTGGCGCGAGGGGGCGGGCACCTTCCTCACCCTCGCCGTCGGCAGCTCCATCGCCCTCGTCGCCCAGACCTACCATCTCGGCGGCAGCTTCGAGGATTTTCTGCTGAGCTGGGCGCTGCTCGCCCTTCCGGTGGCCTATCTGATGCGCGCGACTCTCCCGGCGCTCCTCTATCTCATCGCGATCGCGGCCTGGGCTGGCATGACCTATCCCTCCGCCTGGCTCGGGATCAGAACCGCCTTCACCCGGGGGCTGAGCTATTGGGGCCTTCTGGCGCTCGCGCTGCCCTGGTGGTTTCTCCAGATCAGGGAGGGACGCTATCGCTCGCAGGTCGCGCTCTTCGGATGGAGCCTCGCGCTCACAATGCCGGTCGGATATTTCCTGACGCTGGAGGAGCGCGCCATCGGCGGCTTCTGGCCCGTCTGGCACAGCGCTTTCTGGACGGCGCTCTTCCTCGCCGGAAAGAAATGGTGGGGAGACGCCGCATCCTCTGGTCACCGCCCCCTGCAGATTGTCGGCGCGCTCGGCGCGCTCGGCCTCGCCCTGGCGCTGACCTTCGAGGACGTCTGGCGAATTCGCGAGAGCGCGCAAGGGATCAATACGGGACTCTTCATCGCGATTGCATGGCTGCTCGCGAGTCTCGCATTGTGGGGCGACAGCCTGCGCCGAGGCGCGCTGTCGTCCGCGTCCCTTCTGGGCGCGCTGCCGCTCATCGCGGGCGCCGCCTACGGGCTCGCGCCGGCGTCGCCCTGGGCGGCCGTCGCCTTGATGAACCTCTATGTTTTCGGCCTTGGCGTCGGCGTGCTGTCGGCTGGCGTGCGTTCGCATGCTTTGGGGACAATGAACGCGGGCATGATGATCCTGTCGGCGCTCATCTTTTGTCGCTTCTTCGATTCCGACATCGGCTTCGTCGCGCGCGGCGTCGGTTTCATTCTGATCGGCGTCGGGTTCCTGGCCGCAAATCTCGTGATGCTGCGTAAACGCGGAGAGGCGAAATGAAGCGCGCCTGGATATTCGCGGCTTTCCTCGTCGTCTGCCTCATTCAGATCGCGGCGCCCGCGAGCATGATCTGGAAACAGGAGCGCGCGCTCGCCTACGGTCAGCCGTTCAAGTTCCGCACGGCGCCGGTCGATCCCTATGACGCTTTTCGCGGCAAATATGTCGCGCTGAGTTTTCGAGAGGGGCTTCCCAAGCTGTCGGCGAACATCCCTCCGTCTTACCGGGGAAAGGTCTATGCGCCGATCACCGTCGGCGACGACGGTTTCGCGCGCTGCGGCGACGCGGCGCTCGCGCCTCCGCAAGGCGGGCCTTATCTGACGCTGAACGTCGAGAGCGGCTATCCCGATCAGGTCCTGTCCTTGCCCTTCGACCGCTATTACATGGAGGAAGCGAAGGCGCCGGCGGCGGAGACCGCTTATACGCAAGCGACGCGCGAAAAAGATGCCTATGTCGTCGTGCGCATCCTCGACGGCGCCTGGGCCGTCGAGGACCTTTATGTCGGCGGCAAACCCATCAGCGATGCGTTGAGCGAGGCTGAAAAGGCGCGCTGACCCTATTTGCCCATGCCTTTTTTCATTTTCTGAAGCCCTTGGGCGCAGCCGACGCTCATCTGCTCCTTGTGGCTCTTGAGACACTGAAGAATGCGGCCGCCGCCCATCTGGACGCCAGCGCAAAGACGCTCGACGTCGTCCTTGCAATAAGTGAGCACCGCGCTGTCAAGCGCCACGGCGGGCTGTGCGACTGTAAGCAGCGAGAGCGGGATAATGGCGAGCGCCAAGCAGCGGGCGTTCATGTGCGATCTCCTAAAATGGACAGTCCGCCGCGTAGTTAGCGAAAGCGGCGCTCTGGACTATAACAGCGTCTCTGTGACTTGGGTCAATGCGCGGCGCGGCAGGGATCGCTATTGGCAGACATCCCAAAAGCCCTGCGACGCGTTGTCGTCCGTGTAATACCAGCACAGACCGTTCGCAGGCGCCGCGACAGTCGCGTAGCCAACGGCGTCCGCCGCCGACAGGACGCCGACCGCTGCGCCTGCGGCGATGGCGCCGCCAGGCGGCCAGGCATAGGGCCGTCGCCAGGCGCCGACATAAGCGCCGCCGCGATAGCCGACGACCGGACCGACGCGCGCGAAGCCGCGCACAAAAGTGACGGCCGGTTCAGGGTCCAGCATGGCTACGACCGGCGACGCGCCGGCGCTCCCGGCGAAAAACGCGGCAGCCCCGCAAAGCAAATGACAGATCGCCCGCTTCAACATCACGCCCTCCCGACAAAGTGGGTTTCCCGAGCGTGAGCAAAGAGGCGGCTGGAGGAAAAAGCAAAGCTCTCTTCGCTTTTTGGCGACCAGGCCCTCTCCAGGTTCGAGAGAATTGCCGTCAATTCATCCGCCGCCGATCCCTTCAATGATCCGACCTGCGCCGTCGCAGCGCGGGCAGGGGGCGTCGAACTGCGCGCCGGTGTCGGGATCGGTCTTTTTTCCCGTGCCATGGCATTCGGGACAGACATCCTCGCCGGTCGCGGGCGCGCCGGGAGCAGGGTCGTCTTCAGGGGTTCTTTGTCTGGGAGGAATTGGTTGCATGACCTGCATCGCTTTCCAACGGGATTTGGGAGACATAGCGCGCCGCAGCGGCAGGTCGCCATCCGTCTCGTGCGCGGGCGCACATCAGTCCCCCGCGACGCTGTGCGATCAACGTTCCTGACGCTATTTCGCGTCATCGAAGCGGGTAGTTTCATGAAACAGACCTATTCCACTTCGTCGGGCATTGCGCTGGCGGTCGCCGTCTGGTCGCCCGCGGCGGGACAAAATCGCGTATGGATTTCCACGCATGGGGTCGATGGGCCGAGTTGCCGGGTGACGGGGCCGTGGCGGGGGAATGACGGCCAATCGGCCATGCGCCGTCGAACGGCGACACGGCGCAGATTCGCGAAACTGATCTGACCCGACTCAGACGGGACGCTCTTTCCGTGTCCTTGCAAGGCGACTTGCCGGACTCTGCTTGTGGGCGAGCGTCATCCAAACGTCATCGATCAGGCGCATCCTTTCGCGCGGTGGAAAGGGGCTGCGGATCCTTCCGCAGGCGCAGCCATGCCCAAGCTGGTTTCCGCGATAACTGCACTTGTCGTCGGCTATCTTGGCGGCGCGGGGCTGGGCGCCGAGCTCTATGGCTTTGTGTCAGACAGGGAACTCACCATCGTCCTTGTCGCGGCGCTGGCGGCCGGTCCATTTGGCGCGCTGCTGGGGCTGCTTTTTACGCGAACGCCGTCCCGCGCAGAGCCGGCCAAATCTGCCGAATGAACATTCGAAATTTCCTGCGAAAAACGCTTCAGGCGCATTCGGACCGACTCGCTCGTCAAACGTCGAGCAATCGCGCCAGCAAAGCCTCGAACAGCTTCTGCGGCGTGATCCGTTTCAGCGCGAACAGCAAACGCTGTTTCGGCATGGCCACGACGTAGCGCGCTTTCGGATCAGGATCGTTCAATATCTGCTCGACGAGCGCTGCGACAGGCTCCGGCGTGGGGGCGACGGCGGCGTAGCGACTCCGGCGTGCGAGGAAACGCTCGAAGGCCACCTGGTAGACGCTCCCCGCGGGCGCGGCCGTGCGGCGCTTGGCGTCTATCTCGGATTTGAAGTCGCCGGGCTCGACGAGCGCCACGCGAACGCCAAAGGGACGCGTTTCGTATCGCATGCTTTCCGTCAAGCCCGCGAGCGCGAATTTGCTGGCGCTGTATAGGCCGGTGAACGGAACGCCGGCGATCCCCGCGAGCGATCCCATATTGACGATATGCCCGCCGCCATTCGCGCGCATCGCCGGCATGGCCGCCTGGCAGACGCGGAGGGCGCCGAAGAAATTCGTTTCGAACAGAGCCTTCGCCGCCTCTATCGGCGTGTCCTCGACGGCGCCGCGCATGGAGAAACCCGCATTGTTGACGATCGCGTCGAGTCGGCCCGCACGGCGGATAATGTCGGCGACGCCGCGTTCGACGGAAGCCGCGTCGTCGACATCCATGGTCACCATTTCAACGCCATCGACCATCTCGCCATCCCGCGCGCGACGGCCGGCGCCGAAGACGCGCCACTCTCGCGTCGCAAGATGCCGCGCGCAAATTAGCCCGATGCCCGATGTCGCGCCCGTTACAAGAACCACGCGCGCCGTCGTCTCCGTCATGCTGGCTTCCATTCTTCTCTGGCCGTAACGGACTTGTGCAGGCGAAAGATCAAGAAAGAGTCACGCTTTCCGTGCGCTCCGACAACATCGGCTCGCCATCTGAGCAACGGGCGACCGGTCTCGAACTATTTACTAGCCGCCGGTGACTCGCTAGACTTTTTTGCGCTGCAGTATGGGGCCGGCTCGTCCGAGCGTTACGCCCGCCAGGGAGGAATGGGTATGGCTGCGACCGTCCCCTCCATCGGCTTTCTGTTCGACGACGCTCGCGGCGCCGGCGAGCGCTCGATCCTTTTCCTGAATATCATCACTGCTTCACATCCAGGCCGGCGAAGGCGTCGGCGAGCGTCATTTCAACGCCATTGAAGCACAACGCGGAAGCGCGCCCGAAGACAGCGGCGCAAGCATCGTGGCCTGACGGGAGAGAGCATGTCCGCCATCGCCGTCGTCAACGCTGGCTCTTCGAGCGTCAAATTCGCGATCTTCGACGCCGCCGAAGCGTCGGCGCTCCGGCTCAAGGGGCTGATCGAAGGCATCGGCGCGACGCCCCGCGCGAAGCTTTCCGGTCCTGGCGGCGTGGCGCTTTTGAAGGAAGACCTCCCGCCTGACGACTTCGATCATGCGGCTGCAACGCGCACGATGATGCGCATCGCCGCGCCCTGGCTGGACGGCGACGATATTTCTGTCGTTGGCCACCGCGTCGTCCACGGCGGCGGAGAATTCTCCGCGCCGCTGCGCGTGACGGAGGCCATTGTCGAAAAGCTCGCCGCTTTCATTCCGCTGGCGCCGCTGCATCAGCCGCATAACCTCGCGGTCATTCGCGCCCTGCTCGCAGATCATCCACAGGTCCCGCAGGTGGCCTGCTTTGACACGGCGTTTCACACGACCCAGCCGCCCATCGCTCAGGCCTTCGCCATCCCGCGCAAATATTCCGAGGCCGGCGTTCGGCGGTATGGCTTCCACGGCATTTCGTATGAATATGTCGCCGGCAGGCTGAAAGAGATCGCGCCGGAAATCGCCAACGGCCGCGTGATCGTGGGGCATCTGGGCAATGGCGCGAGCCTTTGCGCGATGAAAGACGGAAAGAGCATTGCGAGCACCATGGGCTTCACCGCGGCCGACGGCCTTGTGATGGGCACGCGCTGCGGGGCGATCGATCCCGGCGTTCTGGTGCACATGATCGACCAGTATGGCTTCGACGCGCGCGGTCTTGAGGATTTCATATATCGCAAGTCGGGCCTCCTCGGCGTCTCCGGCATCTCCTCGGACATGCGCACGCTGCGCGCTTCATTCGAACCGGCGGCCAAAGAGGCGATCGCGCTTTTCGTTTATCGCATCGTCCGTGAGATCGGTTCGCTCGCGGCGGCGCTTGGCGGCCTCGACGCCATCGTCTTTACCGGGGGCATCGGCGAGAACGACGCAGATACGCGCGCGGAAGTCGCCGCCGGCTGCGCCTGGCTGGGGGCGGCGTTGGACGAGGCGGCCAATGGAGCCGCCGACGAGAAGATTTCGAGCCCGGACTCGACCGTCGCCGTGTATGTCATTCCCACGAACGAGGAATTGCAGATCGCGCAAAGCGCGTGGCGGGTGATTTCTTGCTGATCCGCCTTCGCGTCTCTTGCGAGGAAAACTTCCTTTGGTCGCACCTAAGCGAGTTTGTGACGATTCTAAAGGTTTAGAGCGCGCGCTCCAGGCTAGGCGCGCTCTAGGTAGTTCCCGTAAGTCGACCGCCCCTTCGGAGAAGGGTAGACGAGCATGATTGAGATGGCGATTGTCAGAAGAGAATAAGTTGCATTGTGCTGTCGCCCGTCCCATTCATTGGACAGGAACAATCAGCGCATTTCTGGAGCGAGGTGGGCAACCGCCTCGCTTCTTTTTTACGACGCGGCTTCAGCCTCCGGCGAGCTTTACGGCTGCGACTGCGATCTCGGCGACGATTACCGAAAGCACCACGGCGTCTATGATCTCGGCGCGAACGTACATGGGCCAAAGATGGCGCGCGGAGCGCACCGTCGCAATTAGCGGAAACCGAGCGGTGCTTTGTCGCACACGCTTGGCTGCCTGGCTGATAAAAAGGGAATGTCGGAGCCCCCCGTCAGCCGGCGGCGAGCCAAAGCGCGATCATAAACGCTCCGACAAGCACCGAGAGCATGACCGCATAGGATATTTCGCTTCGGATGAACATGTTTTGACCATGCCACACGCTCGATGCGATTTCCACGTCGTTAAGGGGACGAAGAACAGGTCTCGGTCAAGGCTGCCGGCGCCTGTGTCGCGACATGGCGCAGAAATCGAAGCGAGGAGCCGCTATTTCGCCAAATTTCTCGCCAAGGGATTAAGGTATGTTCGTTAAGCGAGAGTAGGGGGCGTTCGATGGAGTTTCTCAAGCGCTACCGGGACATTTACGGCGTTGATGGCGATGAAGACCAGGAGCGGCGCGCCAACTCGGTAGTTGCGTTCCCGACGCCGCAACCGGCGCAGCGAAGCGACAACGCCGCCGCGGCGCTCAATCTGGTGGCCGAGGCCGCCGCGGCCGTCAGAGGCTTGGAGGAGCAGGCGGCCGAAGCAATCGCAAGGGCCCGGCATCTAGCTGACGCGCTCATGAAGAAGCTGGAAGTTGCGGATGCGCGCGTCGAACACGCCGAGAACAAGCTCCGAGACGCCGAAGCGGAGGTTTCTCAGCTGACTGCGGCCTCCGCAGAGGCAAACAACGCTCTTTCAATGCTTCGGCAGAGGCTGGCGGCAAGGGAGGCTGAGCTCGCGGCCGCCGAAAAACGCGCAGCCGACGCTGAGGCCGCTATTCAGAACATTGTGGACGCGATCCGCACGCAGCTACCCTTGGCCAAGTAGCGTCCTCGAGATTGATCCGACAAGCTGATCGCCTCTGTGGCAGGATAAGTGGCCGCAGAGTCGGGAGGCCTGTAAGCAAGTCAACAGAGATTGGCCTACGGTAAGGCGATCGCGACGGCATGCGCAACATTGACGGCGATATGAGCCAGTACTGCGGCCGCCGCCGCGAGGCATAGGATTTTCATCCAGTTAAAATCGTCTGGATACATGGCGATGGCCCTCAGTTGGACCGCACCGCGTGGCCTCATTTTCGATGCTAGCGCTTATACGCAGGAATTCAAGAACAAGCGCGCCTGGCCGCTGGCCGCCGAACGGGCGAGCAGGGCGGCGAGGCAAAGGCGAATCATTTCGCCCGAGCAGCCCCGCGCCGGAAACCCACCATGGACTCAACGGCCGTCGGACGAGAACCGCCTGCCCGTGCGATCCTGCAGGCTTTTATTTTTCTTTCTGTAAAAATGGTCGGAGTGGCGGGATTCGAACCCACGACCCCTTGTCCCCCAGACAAGTGCGCTAACCGGGCTGCGCTACACTCCGACTGGCCGCCCTTATAGAGAGGCGATGGCCCGCTGGCAACGGGAAAGGCGTTTCCGATTGCGCTCCGCGAGATCACCGACGCGTGAGGTTGAGCAGCCGCTTGCACTCCTCGATCTCGGCGAGGGCCTGGCGCAGGAGCTGGGATTGCTCCTGATCCAACCGCCGCGTGACCACCACGGGCGCGTTGAAAACCGGCGGGGGAGCGGGCGGCGCCAGCTCGGGGACGCCCACCGCCGGCTCGGCGGGCGGGGGCTCGATCGGCATTGCGAAGTGAGGCGGTTCGGGCGCGGAAAGGCGCGGTTCCGGCTCTGGCAGGTCCAGCGCCGCCTGCCGCCCGAGGCCGGAAGGGGGGGACGGAAATTCGGGAGCCTGCGGTTCCGGGCGGGCCGGAGTCGGCTCCGACGGCGGGGCAGGGGACTCGGCGGGCGCCGGCGCGACCAATTCGCCGCTCTGGCGGCGGCGCACGTCCGTAATGACGTTGTCGACGCCCCGTTCCTTGAGGATGCGCTGCACCCCCTTGATCGTATAGCCCTCGCGATACAGCAGGTGGCGGATCGCCTCGACGAGCTCGATGTCGCGCGGCCGGTAGAAGCGGCGGCCGCCCGCGCGCTTGACCGGATCGATTTCCTTGAAGCGCGTCTCCCAGAAGCGCAGCACGTGTTGCGGCAGGCCGAGATGGTCCGCGACCTCTCCGATCGTGCGCAGCGTGGCGATCTCTTCTCTCGATATCGCGCCTCTCGCAGCCACCTTCGATCCCCGACTCAACTCCCGGGAGTCATTCTTACATGGCGGGGCCGTGTCATATCAGCCCAAAATCCCGCGCTCCGCCGGCGCCGCGCGCGCAAGGTGTGGACAAGCGTCGCAGCCATCCCTTAAGTGCCGGAACCGTTAAACCTCCAGGCGAGCGCAATGGAAGACTGGCTTCTCTTTCCCCATCCGGTTCCCGAGGTAAAGCACCATGCGACGGAAGCGAACGCCGTCGCCGTCCGCAATTGGCTTTGGGTCGTCGCGGCGCTGGTCTTTCTGATGGTCGTCGTGGGCGGCGCGACGCGTTTGACCGAGTCCGGCCTCTCCATCGTGGAATGGAAGCCCGTCACCGGGGCGATTCCGCCGCTCACCCGCGAACAATGGATGCAGGCCTTCGAGGACTACAAAAAGATCCCGCAATATCAGGAGCTGTTTCCGGATATGGACCTCGCCGGATTCCAGTTCATCTACGCCTGGGAATGGGCCCACCGCCTGCTCGGGCGCCTGATCGGCCTGGCCTTCGTGGTTCCGCTTGTCTGGTTCTGGGCGACGAAGCGGCTGCCTGCTTCGGTAAAGCCCAAGCTTGTCGGCATTCTGGCGCTCGGCGCCCTGCAGGGCGGCGTCGGCTGGTGGATGGTCTCCTCCGGCCTTGTCCATCGCACCGAGGTCGCGCAGGAGCGCCTCGCGATTCATCTCGTTATCGCCGCCCTCATCTTTTCGTCCTGCCTCTGGGTCGCCGGCGGGCTGGGGCCGCGGCGGGAATCGAGCGCGCATGAACATATCGGGCGATTGCGCGCCGGGGGGCTTCTCATCCTTGCGCTCGTCTTCGTGCAGCTTTTTATGGGAGGAATCGTCGCTGGCCTGCGCGCCGGCCTTGTCGAGAACACCTGGCCGCTGATCGCCGGCGCCTTCATTCCCTCCGCGGACGTGCTTTTCCCGAGGGAGCCGTGGTGGTCGAACATCGTCGACACGCCGATAACGGCGCAGTTCTTCCACCGCATGATCGCCTATGTGATCTTCGCGCTGGCGACGCTGCATCTCGTCGATGCGTCGGCGAACGCTGGCGGCAGGGCGCGCAGCGGCGCGGTCATCGTCTTCGCGCACGTCGTCGGACAGATCGCGCTCGGCGTTGCGACCTTGCTTCTCGTGGAGCCGCCTTATGCCGGGACGCCGCATCTTCTGCTGGCGCTCGGGCATCAGGCGTTAGGGATGGGCGTGCTGGCGGTGGCGACGCTGCAGGCGCGCCGTCTTGTCAGCGACATCAGGGATTAAGGGAGCGAGCGCCGTGGAAAACCTTCCGTTCCTCAATCTGCCCGGCCCAGAGTTCCTCAACGTCTTTGGCGCGCTGGCGATCATCGTGCTTGTCGCGGGATGGCTGCTGATCCGCGTCGCCGATCAGACCGACAAGCGGCCCCCGCCGCCCGTGCCGCAAAATCCCGACCCGGTCGAGGTGGCCTTCCTCCAGGGCGGCGTGAACCAGGTCATCCGCATGATCAGCTACGATCTCGTGCAGCGCGGCTATGCGGCGCTGGCGCCGGACGACCGGATCGCGCCGACGGCCAAACGCCCGGAGCCCGGCGCGCTCGACAATATGGAACGGCGCGTGCTGGAGTCGATCCAGGCGAAGCCGAAGGCGCATGAACTCTTCGCCAACCTCACGCAGCGGCGGGAATTGCTGGCGCAGCTCGAGCCGGTGCGGGCAAAGCTCGCCGCTGAGGATCTGGTGAAGCCGGAGTCGGTGAAAACGTGGCGGACGCGTGTGCAGATCGTCGGCGCGCCGCTGCTCGTCGGCTTCGCCGGCGCGAAGATTTATGTCGCGCTGAACGCCGGCCACAAGAATGTCTGGTATCTGGTCTTCCTCTGTATCGCCGCGGTCGCCGGACTCTTCGCGCTCTGCTATGTCGCGACGCGCAACCATGCGAGCCGGCGCGGGCAGGCCTATCTCGAGGCGATGAAGCTCGCCTACAAGCCGCGCCTCGACGGCGCGCTGCTCGAAGTCGGCGCGCCGGCCCCCGTGAAAGCCTTCGAGGGCGCATCGCTCTTCCTTATCGGCCTCTATGGCTTCTCGGTGCTGAAGGGCACGGCGGACGCCGCCTTCGCGGCGCATTTCAAGCGCGCTTCGGGCGACGGCGGCGGCGGCGGCTGCGGATCGAGCTGCGGCGGCTCCTGCGGCAGCGGCGATGGCGGCGGCGGTTGTGGCGGCTGTGGCGGCGGCGGTGATTAACGCGCCGCCCCTTGGCTCCGGCCTCGGTTATCGGCCGCGCCTCCGCGCCGACCTCTTCGCCAATCGCGAGCGCGTCGATTTTCTGGAGATCATCGCCGATCACTATTTCGACGCCTCGCGGGAGAAACTGCGCGAGCTCGACCTGCTGCGCGCGCATTTTCCCCTCGTGGCGCATGGGTTGGACCTTTCGCTCGGCTCCGCCGAAGGGACCGATCGCGCTTATCTCGAAAAACTCGCGCGGCTCATCGAGCGCGTCGACCCGCCCTGGTGGAGCGAGCATCTTTGTTTCACGCGCGCCGGCGGCGTCGATATCGGCCATCTCGCCGCGCTGCCCTATACGCGGGAGGCGATCGACGCCGTGGCGCGCAATGTCGAGACGGCGCGCAAGCGAATCAAGGCGCCGCTCGTGCTCGAAAACATCGCCACCGTCGTGCGCGCGCCCGGCGGCGAGATGGACGAGCCGGAGTTCCTGACGCGGGCGCTCGACGCGACGGGGTGCGGCTGGCTGTGCGACGTGGCGAACCTCTACACGAACGCAGTCAACCAGGGCGTCGACATCGACGCGACTTTCGAGCGCTGGCCATGGGATCGGCTCGTGCAGATCCATTATGCGGGCGGGCGGTGGCGTGACGGCGTGCTGATCGACAGCCACGACGCCGCGACGAGCGAGGCGGTCTGGGCGCTTTATGACCGCGTCGTCGCGCGCGCGCCGGTCAGGGGCGCGATTCTGGAGCGGGACGAGCGCCTGCCGCCCTTTGACGAATTGCTGGACGAAGTTGAACGCGCACGCGCGACGCTGAGGGAGTGCGGACGTTGGGGCTGAGAGAGACGCAGGCGCTGCTTGCGCGCCTTTTCACCGACGCCGGCCTGCGCCGCGCCTTTTTCGAAGATCCGCAAGCCGCCGCTCGCGGCTTGGGACTATCCGGCGATGACGCCAGGACGCTTGCGGCGCTGGATCGGCGGGAGGTCGAGGATTTCGCTCGCTGTCTTCTCGGCAAACGCGCCCTTGACGCCCGGAAGGTTCTGCCGCTGACGGCGAGGGCGCTGGGCGAGGATTTCGACAGACTGCTTTTCGAGGCGATAGAGGGGCCGCCGTCGCGGGAGCGCCATCGAGGCGACGCCGCCGCTCTTGCGCGCCTGCTGGCGGCTCGCAAGCCCAATCCCGCCTGGACCGGCGATCTCGCGCGCTTCGAAATGGCCTTTGTGACAGCGGCCCGGCCGGGGGTATTTTTGCGCCGCTTTGACTGGCCCATAAACGACGTTGCGCGCCAGCTTCTCGCCGGCGCGCATGTCGATGTCGCCCCACGGCGGCGCTTCGGGATCTGGTTCCGCGCGCCGGGCGGCAAGCTTCACTGGCGGCTGGTTTAGACCCCGCGCCGAAAAGCTTGCGGGATTTCCGCCTGACGGCGTTCCGCCACCACGTCGATCATGCGCTCGGCGCCGCGGTCGCGGGCTTCCTGGCTTTGCGCCTTGGCGAGCTCCTCGCTCGCTTCCTTGAACTGGGCTTCCGCTTCCTCGAGCTGACCCTTGAGCTCGTTCAGCGACGCCACGATGTTCTCGCGGCGGGAGCGCGCGGCGCGCGCATAAGTGGGATAGGCGAAATGACTGGGATCGGAAATATTGGCGCGCTGCTCTTCATGCGTGATTTCGCGCTCAAGCTCGTTCGACATGCGCGTGAATTCGGCGATCATCGTGCTGAGCTGCACGACGCGCCGGCGCTTTTCTTCCGCTTGAAAGCGTTTCAGGCGAACAAGTGTATCCCGCGACTTCATGCCCTGAACTCCATTACGCGACGCTTATGCAAAACAAACCTTTAACTCCGCGAGACGATTTAAATATGCACGCCGTAGGTTGCTCTTTGGTTACCGCGTTAGAAAAATCCAATGCGTATCGGGCGAAGACCGCGCGTCGCCCTATTTGCCGCCGGGCGCTCTCATCTTTGGAAATGAAGGAGGCGAAGCCTATGCGGTCGATTGCTCTCTCATTCGGCGCGCTTTGCGTCTTCGGCGCCGCTGCGTTGGCGCAGACCAGCGGTCTGCGTCGGGCCGACGGTCTCGAATGGAGGCCGGCGCCTGCCGATCTGCCGAAAGGCGCGGAGGTCGCGGTTCTTTATGGCGACCCGATGTCCTCCGGGCCTTTCGTCGTGCGGCTGCGCGCCAAAGCGGGCTATCAGGTGCCCGTGCATAAACATCCGGATCTCGAAACCGTAACGCTGATTTCGGGCGCCGCGCGATATGGCGAGGGGTCGCAATCGGACCCGCGCGCAGAAAGCTTCATCCATGCAGGCGACTTCTTCGCGGCGCCGGCCGGCATGGGCCACTGGATCACGTTGAACGAGGACGCGGTCTTGCAGGTCTCCGGCACGGGACCCTGGAAGATCGAATATCTCGACCCGCGCGACAAGGCGCGGATCCAGCAAAGAGGCGCGGCTCTAGATTGATTCCCCGGCCGGGGCGCTTTGCGGCGCGCCGCCGTAGCGGCGGTAGACATAAGCCGGCGGCGGCGCGTGCGACTCGGTCTCGGCGAAGGCCGCGAAGCGCGCATGCTCTGGTGAAAGATGGCACGCCGGGTCCGTCGCCGCCGCGTCGCCGGCGACCGCGAGCGCCTGGCAGCGGCAGCCGCCATAGTCGATCTCCTTGCGCTCGCAGCTTCGGCACGGCTCCTTCATCCATTCCGTGCCGCGATAGGCGTTGAAGGCGGCGCCGTTCCTCCAGATGTCGGCGAGCGGACGCTCGCGCACGTCGTCGAAGACAAGGCCCGGTATCGTCTGCGCCGCGTGGCAGGGCAGGGCCTTGCCCGAGGGAGTGACGACCATGATGGAGCGACCCCAGCCGCCGGCGCATTGCTTGGGCCGCGTGGCGTAATGGTCGTGAATGACGAAGTCGAAATTGAGAACGCCTTGCAGGCGTTTCTTCGCTTCGTCGACGACGCCCACCGTCTCCATGAAGATTTCGCGCGTCGGAATCAGCGCCGCGCGGTTTTCCTGCGCCCAGGCGTAATATTGGATATGCGCGATTTCGATGCGCTGTGCGTCGACTTCCGCGGCGAAATCGATGATCTGCGGCAGATGCGCGATGTTCTGGCGATGCATCGGCGCGTTGATGGTGAGGCCCAAGCCAAGCTCGCGCGTCCAGCGCGCGACGTCGCGCTTCTTCGGCACGCCGCCCGCAAAGCCCGAGATGCGGTCGGCGCTTTCCGGAACCACGTCCTGAATCGAGACCTGCACATGGTCGAGGCCGATCTCGGCCAGCCGCGCCAGCTTTTCGCGCGTCAGCAATACGGCGGAGGTGACGAGATTGCTGTAAAGACCCGCTTCGACGGCGTAGGCGAGGATTTCCTCCAGATCCCGCCGCGCGGTCGGCTCTCCGCCCGAAAGATGCAGTTGCATCGCGCCGGCGGCGGCGGCCTGACGGAAGGTCTCGCCCCACTGCGCCGCCGTCATCTCGACATTTGATTTTTCAAGCTCCAGCGGGTTCGAGCAATAGGGGCATTGCAGCGGGCAGCGATGCGTCAGCTCCGCGAGAAGCCCCGTAGGGCCGCTGGAGAAGGGCGTGATGGATGACGCGAAGCCCGAGAGCTTGGGCGGCGAGAAAGGATCGACGCCGTCGCGCAGCAGACGCTTGTCGGCGAGGCCCTGCAGAAGGTTCGTCACGTCGCCGGTGATGACGTCGAGCGGCGCCGAATATTGTTGCGCGAGCCGCGCGCAGAGATCGGCGATCGTCGTCCGGCCGTCAATCGCATTCAGAACGATGAGGCCGATCGGGTCGAGCTCATAGGCGCGCTCCGGCGCGAGGATGACCGTGCGTTGGCGCGCCCTGTCCTCATGCAGGCGCGCATAGCGCGTGAACGCGGGGCGGGAGTCCGGGCCGATGAGGTAGCGCGTCGTCATTTCTTTCCCGGCATGTCGGGGCCGCTCTGTCCCCTCCCTGTCCCTCCCCCGCATAGCCCGTCGAAAGACGGGCGTCCATTCAGACGCCCTATGGCGGGAGAGGGGACGCTCGCGATCAGCGTCGCTGATGAAGGCGACGCTCCGCTCCCTCTCCCGCGCGGCGGGGGAGGGTTGGGGAGGGGGCCTTACTCCGGCCGCCACGCGCCCGGCGGGATCAGCCCGGGCGTGACGTAAGCGTGATGTAAGGCGTCGAGCTGCGCCCACAAGACGTCGCATTTGAAGCGCACGGCGCCGACGCAGGCTTCCTGCTCCTCGCGGGTCTTCGCGTTGTCCAGCACATAGGCCAGCGCAAACTCCGAGTCGCGCGGGGCCTGCGAGAGGCGGCGCTTGAAATAGGCCATCACATGGTCGTCGACGAAGTCGTAATTCTCCAGCATCCCGGCGATGCGCTCGCGATGGATGGAAGGCGCAAACAGCTCCGTGAGCGACGAGGCGACGGCGACGACGAGCGGCTGCTCGACGACGAAGCGCACATAGGCTTCCACCGCGAATTTCGTGGCGGGCAGGGCGCCCTGGCGCGAGGTCACGTAATCGCGCGAGAAGCCGAGCGCATCGGTGAGCACGAGCCAGCGCTCGATGCCGCCGCCTTCCTCGCCCAGTCCGTCATGGTCGTGAATTCGATGGATCCATTCGCGGCGCAGCTCGCGGTCGTGCGCGCGGCTCATGAAGGCGGCGTCCTTGCGCGGCACCGCCTCCTGATAGCAGTAGCGGTTGAGCGCCCAGGCGGCGACCTGGCTCTTGTTGAGCTTGCCGCCATGCAGCAGCTTATGAAACTCATGCTTGTCGTGGTAGCGCTCGACGCCGACATTGCGGATCGCGGCCTCGAAATCGGCGCGCGGGAGCGGCGCGGCGTCGCGCCAATCGGTCACGATCTGGTTCATAGCGTCATCTCCATGCCGTCCGCGCCGACTTCCCAGCCGGCCGCGCGAACGGCCGCATGTTCTTTCGAGTGGGCGTTGAGGACCGGATTCGAATTGTTGATGTGCACGTAAATCTTGCGCGCGACGTTCAGGGGCGCGAAGGCGGCGATGGAGCCGTCCTCGCCGCTCATATTGATATGCCCCATGCGCGAGCCGGTCTTGCCGAGCAGGCCCTGCTCGATCATCTCGTTTTCATGAAACAGCGTGCCGTCGAAGAAGACGAGCGACGCGTTGCGCAAGCGGTTGGCGAGCGGCTCGTCCACTTTCGCGCAACCGGGAATATAGAAGAAAGACTTGCCCGTTTTCGTCGCGCTGATTTCAAGGCCGAGCGTGTCGCCCGCGCTCGTGCCGAAGTTCGGGGCGTTCTTGTTTTCGAGATAGAGCGCGATCTTGCCCGGCACGGGGAAGGCGCGGATCGTAAGGCCGAGATCGACGCCGGCGCCCTTGAGCGGGATGGTCTCGTCCATGCGCAACTCGATGCGGGGGACGAGTTGCGTCTGCAAAATGGTGAAAATCGGATTGGCGCCGAGCGCCTGTAGGACGCGCCCCGCCGCATAGACGCTGAAAGGCTGGGCTTCGCGCAGGTTCAGCAGGCCCGCGACATGATCCACGTCGCCATTGGTGAGGGCCACCGCCTTGATAGGGCTAGCGCGGACGGGATCGCCCTCCGCTGGGGCCAACTCCGGCGCGGCGGCGATCTGCTCTCGAAGGTCCGGCGAGGCGTTGAGCAGCACCCAATTCCCGTCCTCGGCCGAGACGGCGAGCGAGGACTGCGTGCGCGGCGAAAAGCCCGGCGCGCCGGCGCGCACCGCGCGGCAATTGGCGCAATTGCAGTTCCACTGCGGGAAGCCGCCGCCGGCGCCCGAGCCTAAAATTCTGATTCGCATCGCGTTTCCCGGCGACTCCGAAGGAGAGCCGTTTTTCCCGTTTGTCGTTTTCTTTGGGCGCGCACTATGCACCCTCGGCGCAGCCGCGCAAGTGCGGCAAATTTGCCTGTTGTTAACTGAGCCGCTCAACTTTTCAGTGCGACCCGCGAGGCGGCCGCCCCGTTTTCGTCGCTTTCTCCGGTAAGAAGGAGGATCGGCCGGGGGCCTTTGCATGGACGCAGCGGGAAAAGATTCCGCCGCGCTGGACCAGCCAATTGCGCAATGCTTCGCTGAAATTGACCGCCCTTCTCGCTGCGGCGCTGCTCTCAGGCTGCGTTTCCGACGGCATGCGCGCCGTTGACGGTCATATCGCCAACGCCGCATCCTTTGTTTCGGGGCCGCGAGGCGAGCCCAGCCGCGTGCCGCTCTTCGTCGCTTCGACCCGGCGCGGGGAAGGGGCGACGGATGACGGGCGTCCGCATTTCTCGCTCACCGCCATCGGCGTCCCGCAAGGCCATCGGCCGGGCGCGGTCGAACGGCCGAGTTTCGGCGCCGCTGACAAGGGCCGGCATTTCACCGTCCTCTCCAAGCGCAATATGGACGAGGACGAGTTCTACGGCGAGATCGCCTCCCATGTGTCCGGCCGCGTCGGCAGCTCGCGCGACATTCTGCTTTACGTGCACGGTTTCAATACAAGTCATGACGAGGCGCGCTTCCGTCTGGCGCAGGTCGTCGCGGATGGCGGCTTTTCAGGCGTGCCGGCGCTCTTTTCCTGGAACTCGCGCGGCGGCCTGTTCAACTATGAATCCGACAAGGAGGCGGCCACCGTCTCGCGAGACGCTTTGGAGAAGGTCGTGCTCTCCCTCGCGCGCACGCCGGGCGTCGGGCGCGTGCATATTCTCGCGCATTCCATGGGCTCATGGCTCACCATGGAGACGCTGCGCGGCGTTGCGCAATCCGGCCATCCCGATCTCGACGGCAGGCTCGGCGAGGTGATGCTCGCCAATCCGGACATCGACCTGAACGTATTCCGGCAGCAGGTCGCGCGGCTTGATCCGCATCGGGTCTCGATCTTTGTGAACAACAACGACCGGGCGTTGGCGCTCTCCTCGCGCATTGCGGGCGACCGCCCGCGGCTCGGCGCGATGGACCCCGCGAAGCCCGAGGACAAGGCCGAGCTCGATCGGCTCGGCGTCGCCGTGCACGACATTTCGTCCTTCTCGACGGATTACGTCGGGCACGGCGCTTTCGCCGAGGCGCCGGACGTCGTGCGAAAGATCGGCGCCCATATCGCCGCCCCGCGCGCGGGCGACGCCGACAAGATGGCGATACCGGACTTTCGCGGCGACGAAATCGCAGGGACGACAAGCGCGGCGCAAACCCCGCCTCCGCCTCCGCCGGGTGTGCAGAAAGTGGAGACCACGCCGCTGCCGCCGGTGGCGGGGCGTTGAAAGAGCCGGCCGAGGCCGTTCTTACTTGCGAAGCGCGCTTCAGCGACTTGCCGTCGGTGCGATACATTCCGAAGCGGGCGTTAGCTCGCTCCGGCGCTTTCCTCCCCCTTCTCCGCATCCGCCCTCGCCAGCGCATTATATCGCTTCACGCTGAACGGAATGACGGCCAGAAAAGCAAGGCTCGCCACCGCGAGCAGCTCCATCGGATAGATCGCCAGCAGCAGCGCCGTCACGCCGACGCCGAAGAGCACGGGGATGACGAGGTCGCGCGGGATGCGGCCGATGCGCTTGCCGGAAAAATGCGGGATCGTGCTCGCCATCAGGAAGGCGATCGCGAGCACGTAGATGATGTAGAAGGGCACGAAGGCCTTGGAGGCCGGCAGCTCCAGGGCCGAGAAGTGCAGATAGAGCGGCAGCAGCACCGTCACGGCGCCGGCGGGCGCGGGCATGCCGACGAAGAATTCGGCCTGCCAGGCGGGCTTGCCGGGATCGTCGATCGTGACGTTGAAACGGGCCAGCCTCAGCGCGGCGGCTATGGCGAAGGCCAGCACGGCGAACCAGCCGAGCCCTTTGATCTCGTGCAAGCTCCACAGATAGAGAAGCAGGCCCGGCGCAACGCCGAAGTCGATGAAATCGGCAAGCGAATCCAGTTCGGCGCCGAAGCGCGACGTGCCCTTGATGGCGCGGGCGAGGCGCCCGTCGAGTCCGTCGAGCACCGCCGCCGCCATGATGGCGGTGACGGCCTTCACGAAATCTTCCTCGACTGCGTAGCGGATCGCCGTGAGGCCCATACAGAGCGCGAGCAGCGTCACGAGATTAGGCAGCACCACGCGCAGCGGGATGTTACGGAAGCGCAAGCGCCGAAGCTCGGGGGGCGAAAGCTGGAAACCCTGATCGTCGCTCATACTCTTGTCAGCCCGTCTTGAAGGTCAGCGTCGGCGCGTCGGCCGTAAGGTCCGCGAGAACGGTCTCGCCCGCCACGGCGCGCGTGCCGACCGCCACCATCGCGCGGGCCGATGACGGCATGTAGACGTCGACGCGCGAACCAAAGCGAATGAGGCCGAAGCGCTCGCCGACGCCAAGGCTCTCGCCTTCCTTGGCGAAGCAGACGATGCGGCGCGCGACAAGGCCCGCGATCTGCACCACGCCGAAGCGGCCGCGCGGGGTCTCGATAACGAGGCCGTTGCGCTCATTGTCCTCGCTCGCCTTGTCCAGATCGGCGTTGATAAAGAGGCCGGGCTTATAGGCGATCTTCGCGATGCGGCCGGTAACCGGCATGCGGTTTACATGGCAGTCGAAGACGCTCATGAAGACGGACACGCGCTGCAGCGGCTCGGCGCCCATGCCGAGCTCGGGCGGCGGCAGGAAGAAGCCGATGGAGCAGACGACGCCGTCCGCCGGCGAGACGACCAGCCCGTCGCGCAGCGGCGTGACGCGCGGGGGGTCGCGGAAGAAATAAACGCACCAGGCCGTGGCGATGAAGCCGATCCAGCCCAGCGTCGGGGAGATCCAGTCGAGCACGAAGGCGGCGACGGCGAAGCCCGCGATAAAGACATAGCCCTCGGGATGGATCGGAACGAGAACTTTCCGAACGGAATCGATGACGGACATTCAGGGGCTCCCCTTGCGCGATTGTTGGGCAAATCGCGGCCGCGTCTCTTTGCCATGTTGCAGCGCCAAAGTCACGGGCGGCGGTCGGGCCTTCAACGGTTCGCCTTCGCCAGATCCCTACAGCCGCCAGATCCGGCAGGGCGCGCCCGCCGGCAGCGGCCCCTCTCCCGGCTCTCTGACAAGAAGCGCCTGCGACTGCGCGAGTTCGGTCAGGAGCGAGGAATCCTGCATGGGCGTCGGCGTCGCGACGAGGCGGCCCCGGGCGTCCTCCGCCAGCGCCGCGCGCATATAGTCGCGCCGGCCTTTATTGGCCGGGAGGTCCGCGCCCGCGATGGCGGCCTCGGTCTGGTCCGCCCCAGCCCTGGGGTCGCCCTGCAGCGCGCGGATCAGCGGCGCGAGGAAGACCAGCGCGCAGACGATCGAGGCGACCGGATTGCCGGGCAGGCCGAGAATATGGGCGTCGCCAAGACGACCGGAGATGAGCGGCTTGCCCGGGCGCATGGCGATTTTCCAGAAATCCAGGGTCATGCCCTGACGCGCGAGGGCGGGCTTCAAAAGATCGCGGTCGCCGACGGAGGCGCCGCCAAGCGTGACGAGAATGTCCGCCTTGGCTTCGCGCGCCAGGCCGATCCCCCGTTCGAGCGCGGCGAGGTCGTCACGGAAGATGCCCAGGTCGATCACGCTGGCGCCGGCTTCTTCGGCGATGGCGCCCACCGCGAAGCTGTTGCAGGCGATGATCTGGGTCGGGCCGGGCTCGGCTCCCGGCGGGACGAGTTCGTCGCCTGAGGCGAGCAACGCCACGCGGGGCCGGCGGGCGACTGGCAGAGTGGCGTGGTTCATGGCGGCGGCGAGCGCCAGTTCGGCGAAGCCGAGCCGCGCGCCGGCGAAAAGCGCCGCGGCGCCTTCCCGGAAATCGAGGCCCTGCCTGCGGATGTGATCGCCAGCCCTGGCGCCGGGCTTCGCGCGGATGGCGCCGTCGGCGATCTCGGCGTCCTCCTGCAACAGGATGGCGTCCGCGCCGGCCGGCACGGGCGCGCCGGTGAAGATGCGCACGGCCTTGCCGGCGTTCAAGGGCGCGCCATAGCCATGGCCGGCGGCGCTTTCGCCGACAAGCTTCACAGGGCCGCTTGCGAGATCAGCCGCACGAACCGCATAGCCGTCCATGGCCGAGACGTCGACCGGGGGCTGGGTGCGCTTTGCGACAAGGTCGCGAGCGAGGGTGCGCCCACGCGCATGGGCGAGGGCGACTTCCTCGTCGCCGAGCCGCGACGCGCCGCCCAGCACGCGCGCCAGGGCGTCGTCGACAGGCAGAAGCTTGTTTTCGGACATATCGAACCAGACCTCCCCGTCCTTGCGAGGAGCGAGGCGACGAAGCGATCGGGGCGCCTCGGCGGGCCTCTGGATCGCTTGGCTTCGCTCGCAATGATGGTTGCGATGTTTGCGCTAATCTTCCCGCCGCCAGTCGCCGCTCTTCCCGCCTTCTTTCGAGACGAGCTCCACGCCCTCGATGCGCATCGCGCGATCAGCAGCTTTCAGCATGTCGTAGATGGCGAGGCAGGCGACCGAGGCCGCGGTCAGCGCCTCCATTTCCACGCCCGTCTTGCCGGTGACGCGGGTTTCAACCTCGACGCGAAGCCCAGGCAGCGACTCGTCGGGCGTGATCTCGACGCTCACGCTGGAAAGGGGCAGGGGATGGCAGAGCGGGATAAGGTCGCTCGTCCTTTTGGCGGCCATGATCCCCGCAATGCGCGCGACGCCGAAGACATCGCCCTTTTTTGCCTCTCCGGCGATAGCCAGCGCCAGCGTCTCGGCCGTCATGACGACGCGGCCGCGCGCACGGGCGACGCGCTTCGTGTCCGCTTTGGCTGAGACGTCGACCATATGGGCGTCGCCAGCGGCGGAAAGGTGGGTAAGCTGGGTCATGCGGGCGCTTTTGCGCTTTTGTGGGGCCTGTGACAAGACTCCGAAAGGGACGCCGGTTCCCTTCTACGTCATTCGCCTTCTTCGCGCGGCGTGACGCCACACGTTACAGGATGATCGACTCGTCGACCGCGCCCTCCTGGAAATCTTCCTCAAATCTGGCGACGAAACCGCCCTCCTGCAGGCGGAGGACCGTCGCCTTCTTGCTCCCAACGAACAAAGTGCTGCCGACAAGGAGCGTCGTCTTGAGGTTGACGGCGACATTCACGCCGGAGGCCGAGACGTCGTTGATCCGCGCTATGCATTCCTTACCGTTGGGAAGGCGCAGCGTGGTCAATTGGGTCAGCGGCGCGAAGCGTTTGTGGCGGCGGTTGTCGGCCATGTCGAAGGCGCCGCGGTTGGCGTGCCAGACAAGCAACTCGGCGATCTTCTTGTGTTTGAGGGGCGGGAGGCTCAAGCCGACGACGAAACCCTCGGCCTGATGGCGCTCGACCTTCCCCTCCAGACGGCCGAGATCGCCGGTATAAATGATGAGCGGCGTGCCGATCGCCGGCGTGGCGTCGCACGCAATGAGCATTTCGTCGGTCGACATTTCCAGGACCCGGCAGGAATGTTCCTGCTTCGATGGAAGCATGAAGCGGCCGTCCAGGTCGATGCGCACTTTATTACGGAGCTTGTGCTTGGCGTCGCTTACGTCTGAATCCAATCTGTTGGACATATGAACCCTCGAAGCGCGTAAAGGCTGAGTTCGAGATAGACGCCAATGTTGTCATTGAAGATTTAATCTCTTCCTGACGCACAGGCCCGTCATACCGCCGCTTCTGCTGGGAAAAACGAAATTCTTCCAGTTTTTCAATGACCAAGAAGGAAATTAAACATAACTCACCGATCACGATGAAAAAATCACGGCGGGCGCGGGCATGTGTCGCAAAAGCCCGCGCGTCAGCCGTTCAGCAATTTTCGCGTCGCCGCCTCCACGTCAGCCTGGCGCATGAGGCTTTCGCCGACGAGGAAAGTGAAGACGTGCGACTTCTCGAGCCTCAGACAGTCTTCGTGAGTCGTAATGCCGCTTTCGGCGACGATGATCTTTTCGCGCGGCACTTTTTCGGCGAGACGCTCGCTCGTTTCGAGCGAAACCGAGAAGTCATGAAGGTTGCGGTTGTTGATGCCGATGAGCTTCGTTTCAAGAGCGAGCGCGCGATCCAGTTCTCGTTCGTTATGGATTTCGACCAGAACGTCCATGGAGAGATCGTGCGCCGCGGTGTTCAGCGCTTTCGCCTCCTCGTCGCTCACAGCGGCCATGATGACGAGAATGCAGTCGGCGCCGTAAGCCCGCGCCTCGTAAACCTGGTAGGGATCGAACAGGAAATCCTTGCGGATCGCCGGGAGGTGCGTCGCTTTGCGGGCGGCCTCGAGATCTTCGAGCCTGCCCATGAAGGAGGGGCCGTCGGTGAGCACCGAGAGGCAGGCGGCGCCGGCCTTCTCATAGGCGTGAGCGAGTTTCGGCGGATCGAAGTTCTCGCGAATGATTCCCTTGGAGGGCGAGGCCTTTTTCACCTCCGCGATGAGGGCGATGCGGCGCGCATTCAGTTTCGCCTCGATCGCATGAACAAAGCCGCGCGGCGGATCGTGGTCGCGCACATTGCGCTGCAGCGTCGCGAGCGGCATGCGCACCTTGGCCTCTGAGATTTCGGTGCGCTTATAGGCTTCGATTCGGTCAAGAATATCGGTCATGTCTTTCGCCTGAGGGAGACGCGCCGCGCGCCGCCGGTGATTCAGCTAAATGAATAGCGGATCGAAGGCTGCAAGCCTATCCCACAGAAGGTCGCGCCGTCATGGGGCCCTCAATCCGACCCCCGCCGACGCAGGGGTCGGATGAGGGCGGCGCCCCCGTCACCCCTCGGCGTTCGAATGCCGGACCAGCGCGTCCAGTTTCTCCGCCGCCGCGCCGCTATCCAGCGCCTGCGCGGCAAGCCGTGCGCCCTCGCCTATGTCGGCGACGCGCTCCGCCACGACAAGGGCGACGGCGGCGTTCAGCACGGCGATGTCGCGATAAGCGTTCTTCTCGCCGGCCAGCACGGCCCGCAGGGCCTTGGCGTTGTGGGCGGGATCGCCGCCGACGAGGGCCTGCGGCGTGGCCCGCGGCAGGCCGGCGTCCTCGGGCGCGATGTCGAAGCTCCGGACGGCGTCGTCCTCCAGCGCCACGACATGCGTGACGCCTGTCGTGGTCGCCTCGTCCAGCCCGTCGCTTCCATGCAGGAGCCAGGCGCGCCGGGAGCCGAGCGCCTTGAGAACCTGCGCCAGCGGCGCCAGCCAGTCGCGGGAATAGACCCCGATGGTCTGCCGATCGACGCGCGCGGGGTTACAGAGCGGCCCGAGCAGGTTGAAGATCGTTCGCACGCCCAGTTCGGCGCGGACGGGGGCGGCGTGCCGCAGAGCGGGGTGGTGCGTCGGGCCGGCCATAAAGCAGATGCCGGCGTTTTTCAGACAGGCGGATGCGGCGGCGGAGGAAATGCCGACCTTCACGCAGAGTTCGCCCAGCACGTCCGATGCGCCCGAGCGGGAAGAGGACGCCTTGCCGCCGTGCTTGGCGACGGTCGCTCCGCAGGCGGCGGCGATAATGGCGGCAAGCGTCGAGATGTTGTAGGTGCCGGCGCCGTCGCCGCCCGTGCCGACAATGTCGATGGCGCCCGGCGGCGCCTCTACGGGGGTCATGACGGCGCGCATGGCCTCGGCGGCGCCGATGATCTCCTCCACGGTCTCGCCGCGCATGCGCAGGCCCATGAGGAAGGCGCCGAGTTGCGCGGGAGTCGCGGCGCCCTCGAAGATGAGCGAAAAGGCCGCGCGCGCTTCCTCGCGGGCGAGCGGATGGCCCTCCGCGAGGGCGGCGACATAGGGTTTGAAATCGCTCACGCCACCTTGGCCCGGCCGCGCTTGGACTCGTTCCACTCCGCCGCCAGATCGAGGAAATTCTGCAAAATCCTGTGGCCGTGCTGGGAGGTGATGCTTTCGGGATGGAACTGCACGCCATGGGTCGGCAGCTCATTATGCGAGAGCGCCATGATCAATCCGTCCGGCGTCTCGGCGGTGATGCGCAGGCAGGAGGGCAGGGTTTCGCGCTTCACGACGAGCGAGTGGTAGCGCGTCGCCTGGAAGGGGCCCTCAATGCCGCGAAACACGGCGTCGCCATGGTGCAGGATCGTCGCCATCTTTCCGTGGATCGGCAGCGGGGCGCGGATCACCTCGCCGCCAAAGACCTCGCCGATCGACTGATGCCCCAGGCACACGCCGAAGATGGGGATCGTCACCGAAGCCGCCTCGATGAGGTCCATGCAGATGCCCGCCTCATGCGGCGTGCAGGGGCCCGGCGAAAGCACGATGGCGTCCGGCGCCTCGGCGAGCACATCCGCAACCGAAACCGCGTCGTTGCGATGCACGGCGACATTCGCCCCGAGCTGGCCGAAGTAATGGACCAAATTGAAGGTGAAGCTGTCGTAATTATCGATCAGCGTGACGTTGGGCATGTGCTTTCCGGAGCGGGCGCGGGGCGCGGCGTGAGTTGGTTTCCCAATAGGACGGGAGGGAGAGTTAGGCAACCTTCCCGCGGCGTTTGCCCATCCGCCCGGATGCGGGAGGAGGGGCTTGCTCACGATGCGATCTCCCGCCTCGGAAACCGCCAGTCCGGCCGGGCGTCGCGGATCATCATGATCTCCGCGAGCGATTGCCGCGTCAGCAGCCCGAGCAGCCGCCCCTCGGCGTCGACCACGCCGACGGAATCGCCGGCGTTGAGGATCGGGAGAGCGGCGTCGACCGTCTCATGGGCGCCGATGGTCGGGACCTCCTTCTTGGCGAAAGGCGCGACTGGGGCGCCGGGCTCGGAGACGCGCAGGGCCTCGACGATCTCCGCTCGCGAAAGGAGCCCGGCGGGCCGACCGGCGTGGTCCACCACGGGAAAGTCGTCCTGCGAGGTCGCCAGCAGGATGTCGACGGCCTCGCCCACCGTCGAGCCGCGGTTCAGCGTCGCGATGCGATGCTCCATGGCGTCGCGGGCGGGGAGGCCCCGCGCGGCCTCGGCCATGGTCGTCATCTGCGCCTCGCCCGCCGCCGCCATGTAGACGAAGATGGCGATGAAGAGCAGCATGGGATGGCCGAAGAGGCCGGCGAAACCGAGGAAAAGGGCGAAGCCCTGGCCGATCATCGCCGCGATGCGCGTCGCCCTGGCCTGGCCGAGCCACATGGCCAGCGCCGCGCGCAGCACGCGGCCGCCGTCCATGGGGAAGGCGGGAATGAGGTTGAAGACGGCGAGAAAGACGTTGGTCGCCGCGAGCCGTTCGAAAATGCTGATCGAAGGGTCGCTGATATGGGCGGCGTCTCCGAGATTGAAAGCGCCGGCGACAGCGATCAGCACCGCCGCAATGGCGATGTTCACCGCCGGTCCCGCAAAGGCGATCAGCAGCTCCTGATAGGGCTTTTGCGGCATGGACTCCATGTCCGCCACGCCGCCGATGGGGAGCAGCGTCACCTCGGGCGAGACGATGCCGAATCGGCGGGCGGTGAGAATATGCCCGAACTCGTGCAGCACCACGCAGAGGAAAACGGCGGAAATGAATAGCACGCTCTGTCCCGCGGCCTGGGCGCCGCCGCGCTGGAAGGCGGCCATCCCGATCCAGGCCAGGAAGAGCAGCAGGGTGACGTGTATCCGCACGGCGGTTCCCTTGAACGTGCCGAGCGTAAAGGACCAGCGCATGACTCCCCCGAGAGTGCGTCAATCTTCCAAGAAATAGGCGCTCCCGGCAGGTTAGGCCAGAGCGCATCGGCGAAGGGCCGGGCGATCGGGTGAACGCCGGGCATGAGCAAATCCTCCACTTTACGTAAAGGGAGGTATGGGGCGGCTAACGTCCGAGATTGTTGTTCGTCCGATCGCCTGGGCGAGACGCGGCTATCCGGCGATCCGCTCTTTTGGCCAGAGCGGCCAGGTCTTCACGCGGAACCAGTCCATCATCGGCGGGAAGAAGGCGAGAATCACGATGCCGATGGAGAACAGGCACCAGATCGCCGGAATCTCGTTGTTCTGGCTTGTCAGCGTACTGGCGAAGACCGGGCCCAGCAGCAGGTGGAAGAGAGTGAAGCGCCAGGACCCGTAGATAATCGGCATGACGAAGACCGCCAGCATATAGAAGGGCAGTCCCCAATTGGCGCCGATGAGATCCTCGACCCGGGTCCCGAGGCCGTTGAGGGGAATATCCCACGCGATATGCCAATCGCCCGAGCGCGTGCAGAGCGTATTTGCGCACAGCGATTCCGGAACGCGGCAGGAGCCGGCCCATTCCAGGGGCAGAAGTTGCGCCAGCGTCAGAGCCGAGCACAGGCCGCAGACGAGATAGACGCAGAACCGGACGCGCCGGCGCACGTCGGCGGGTATCAGCTCCAGCGATATGGCGTTGATGAAGGCGGGCTGGATCGCAATGTGCAGGAAAGACAGGAACGTTATCGCGCGATTGGCCGGAGTCCCGCAGGCGTTGATGACGAGATAGCCCGCCGCCTGCAACGCTTCCATCAATGAGAAAAAGGCGAGGGCGACCCAGATCGCCGTTGGCGATCCCTGCCGCCGGGCCATGATGGACGCCCCGCCGCCGATCGCGGCCACGCCGACGGAAACCGGCAAATTCCAGCACATGAAGCCCCCGATCCGCTCTGCTCAAATTCGCCGCTTCGGAAGCTTAACAGAATTGTCTGACTTAAATCAAAAGCGCCGGGGCGCGCCCGAGGGCGGCCGCCGGCGAAGTCTGCGACGGAAAGAAGGCGGGATGGATCAGAGACGGTAGCGGATCTGGTCGGTCCAGAAGCGCTCCAGACGGGTCAGCGACTGGTTCAGGTTGCGGAACTCGTCGCAGGACACGCCGCCGATATGCTCGATCGTCGTGGCGTGCTTGTCGTAGAGCTGCGCGACGATGTCGTGCACTTCCTTGCCTTTCGGCGTCAGGCTGATTCGGACCGAGCGGCGGTCTAGGCGCGAGCGGGCGTGATGCAGATAGCCCATCTCGACGAGCTTCTTGACGTTGTAGGAAACGTTCGAGCCGAGATAATAGCCGCGGGTGCGCAGCTCGCTCGCAGTCAGCTCCTTGTCGCCGATGTTGTACAGCAGCAGGGCCTGAACCGAGTTGACGTCGCCGCGGTCGCGGCGGTCGAATTCATCCTTGATGACGTCGAGAAGGCGACGATGCAGGCGCTCGACGAGGGTCAGCGCTTCCAGATAGACCGGACGAATCTCGCTGATGCGTTCCACGCGGGCCTGCTGGGGGGCGGTCTTCGTAACGGCGCTCATCTTCTTCTCCATCGTCTCTTGATGTGTCGCGTTGATCGCTTGATGGGCTCAAATTAGATCGACGCGAATGAACTTGAGTTTAAATAACAGGCTGAATCCGACGTTTACCTAGGATTGCCCGGTTTCGGTGAACATCCGCTAAATTGCAACGATCGATTTACGCTGAATCCGCCTTAAAGATATCGCGCGTTTTGCTCAGATTTGTCGAAGAATTTAATCGATCGCGGCCGCGAGGATTAAGAAAACCGATCTTTTCTCCTTGTGGAAAACTCGGAGCTCGATAAGCTGCGCAGTGTCGGCGGATCGCCGAGCCGTCCGGGGAGACCGGACGCGCCATAGCATGAGGGAGCCTCATGAGACGCTACGACCTCGCGGTCTTCATCGGCCGTTTCGAACCCTTCCATCTCGGGCATCTTTCCGTCCTTCGTCGCGCGCTCGCGCTTTCCGAGCGCGTCGTCGTGCTTGTCGGCTCGGCCGAGGCGCCGCGCACAGCGAAAAATCCGTGGAGCTTCGCGGAACGCGCGGTAATGATTCAGGCCGCGCTCGGCGAGGAGACGGGCCGCGTGACGGCGCTGCCTCTGCGCGACCATCTCTACAACGAAAACGCCTGGCTCGCGGAGGCGCAGGCGCGGGTCGCCGGCGCCGCCGGGGACGCAAAGAGCATCGCTCTGTTCGGCCTCAGCAAGGATGCGTCGAGCTATTATCTGAAGGCCTTTCCGCAGTGGGAGCTTGTCGACGCGACGAGCGTGCCGCTGCTCTCCGCGACGGAATTGCGGCGGCAGCTTTTCTCGGAAGAGCCCGGCGCGCTGCGTTTGATCAAAGCGAATGTGCCGGCGCCTGTTTTCGAAATCATTGACGCCTTCCGCAAGACCGAGGCCTATCGCCAAACGCTCGATGAATTCCGGCATGTCGAAAGCTACCGCGCCGCTTGGGCCAGTGCGCCCTATGCGCCGGTTTTCGTCACGGTCGACGCGGTCGTCGCGCATTCGGGGCATGTTCTGCTCGTCAAGCGCAAGGCGCAGCCGGGGCGGGGCTTATGGGCCTTGCCAGGCGGCTTCGTCGGTCAGGACGAGACGTTGCATGACGCGGCGCTTCGGGAATTGCGCGAGGAGACGCGGCTGAAAATTCCTGCGCCTGTCCTACGCGGCAGCCTGCGCGGCGAAGCCGTGTTCGATCACCCCGATCGCTCCTTGCGGGGCCGCACGATCACCCACGCCTTCTATTTCGAATTCCCGGCGGGAGAGCTGCCCGCCATTCGCGGCGGCGACGACGCGGCGCGGGCGCGGTGGGTTCCGATCTCGGAAGCGCAGGCCATGCGCGCGAGCCTGTTCGAGGATCATTTCTTCATCCTCGAACATTTCTTAGGGGCGGGGTGATGATTCCGCCCGTCGGCGGGAGGGGCGAGGCGACGGAGCAATCCGGCGCAGCCTTATTGACCGTCGGCGCCGCTATGCGCGCCGCCGCCATCCTCGCGCCAATGCGCATGGAATACGCCGATGATTTCGCCCCAAGGGGAAAGACCCCGAAGCGGGCTCACGCGCGAAGGAGTTTCGCCATGTTCGCCGTCAATCCGATCCTTAACACCGACAGCTACAAGACAAGCCATTATCTGCAGTATCCGCCTGGAACCACCCGCGTTTTCTCCTATGTGGAAAGCCGCGGCGGCGCCTGGGACCGGACGGTTTTCTTTGGGCTTCAGGCGATCCTGAAGCTGGAGTTTCTCACGCCCGTCACGCGCGCGCATGTCGAGGAAGCGCGCGATCTGCTGGCGCCGCATGGCGTGCCGTTCAACGAAGCGGGCTGGCTGAGGCTCATCGAGGAACATGGCGGCTTTTTCCCGCTCGAAATCCGCGCGGCGCCGGAGGGAAGCGTCATTCCCGCGCACAACGCCATGATGACCATCGTCAATACGGACCCGGAATTTTTCTGGCTCACTTCCTACGTCGAGACGGCGTTGCTGCGCGTCTGGTATCCGGTCACAGTCGCGACGATAAGCTGGCAGGTGCGCCAGTCGATCAAGGCGGCGCTGGAGAAGACGGCGGACAATCCACAAGCCGAGCTGCCGTTCAAACTGCATGATTTCGGCGCGCGCGGCGTCTCGAGCTATGAAAGCGCGGCGTTGGGCGGCCTTGCGCATCTCGTGAGCTTCAAGGGCACGGACACGCTCGCGGCGCTTCTGGCGGCCCGCGCTTTCTATCACGAGCCGATGGCGGGTTTCTCCATCCCCGCCGCCGAACACAGCACGATCACGGCATGGGGGCAAGAAGGGGAGATCGACGCCTACGCCAATATGGTCGCGCAATTCGGTAAGCCGGGAAGGGTTTTTGCCTGCGTCTCGGATAGTTACGACATATTCGCGGCCGTCGACCGTCTCTGGGGCGAGGCCTTGCGCGAAAAGGTCGTGGAGAGCGGCGCGACGCTCATCGTGCGCCCCGACAGCGGCGATCCGGAGACGATCGTCGCGAAAACCCTGGAGCTGTTGGCGGCGCGCTTCGGCTTTGACGTAAATTCGAAGGGCTACAAAGTGCTTCGTCACGTTCGCGTCATTCAAGGCGACGGGGTGAATCCCGAGAGCATCAAGGCGATGCTGGCGCGCGTCGTCGCCGACGGATTCAGCGCCGAGAACCTCGCCTTCGGCATGGGCGGCGCCCTCTTGCAACGGCTCGACCGCGACACACAGAAATTCGCCTACAAAGCGAGCGCGGCTGAGATCGGCGGCGCATGGCGCGACGTGTACAAGGACCCGGTGACCGACCACGGCAAGCGGTCGAAACGCGGCCTGCTGGGGCTCGTGAACGAGGGCGATTACAGGACTGTCGCCGTCGATCATGAACGTTTCGAGCCGCTTGGCGGCGGCGACAACGTCTTGAGGCCCGTCTATCGCAACGGCGCGCTGCTGGTCGATGAGCCGCTGTCCGTCATTCGCGAGCGGGCGGCCGGGGCTTGATTGATGCGGCCATTGGCGTCGAACATGCATGGCCGCGCGACGGCCTGGTTTGCGCGAAGGGTTTCGGACAAAGAAGGCGCGCCGGCCCATGCACGAAGGCCTCGCATGGCGGATAAAGAAGAATGGGTCGTCTGGAACGGCTCGCTGGGCGTCCTGGTTATGGCGGGGCTGGGCCGGATCGAGGAAGGCGAAGAAGGCAGGAGCGCCTGGCTCGCGCCGCCTTACGATGTCGTCGGTCCGTTCAGCCTCGATGACCTCGAAGCGCTGGGGCGGATCGCTTTTGGCGAATGCCTCGTCATGTCGCGCCGGAGATGGCGGGAAGATCAGACTGATCTGCGCATGGAGGGACGCAAGAAGCGCGCGGCCTTCCAATTCCGGTTCGCCATTCGCGAAGACAATGATGCGGCCCATCGTGAAGCGCTGGATCTGCCCGCCGAAGGCGCGCTCGAAGCATCGGAGGTCAACGCCGCCTTTCGGCGGCTCGCCAAGCGGGCGCATCCCGACGCGGGCGGCAGCAATGAAGATTACCGCCGCATCGCCGCGGCGCGCGACGCGTTGCTCGATCGGCTTGCCCACGTCTCGTAGGAATCAGCTCTCCGGCGGCGGGGCGGCGCGCACGCGGGCTTCCATCTTTCGCCGCCGACGCTCGCGGAGGCGCTGGCTGTCCACGTCGCGGCCCGCCTCGAAGGTCAGCGCGAAATACATCAGAATGAGCACGGCGTTGACCCCGATGAGCCAGTAGCCGCCGACGAAGAAGCCCGGCATGCTGAGGGTGAGGAAAATCTGCGCGCTCGCGATCAGGAGCCACAAAACGCCGCCCCAGGGCGTCGCGAGCCAAAGGCCGACGCCGGCGACCAAGTCGAGCACCGCGAAAAAGATCACCGCGAAGGCCGCGTTTTGCGGCATGGTGTCGAAGATCGATTGCTGGGCCGTGAGCACGACGCGCCAGTGCATCAGACCCTGCAGCAGCCAGAACAGCGCCACGATGCGCATGAAGCGCGACAGCAGCATGCCCCATTTCGCCGCATCGCCCGCGGGACCGGGATCGCCCACGCGGATCGGCCGGTACGGGTCGTCGCCGTCGTCGTAAATGGTGGGGTCGGCCATTAACGGTCCTTAGCGGGGACGAGCGTCCTATTGGCCGCGGCGCGCGCGGGCGGCGAATCTAACGGCTTCCTCGGCGGCGCGGAAGAGCGCCATGGATTTGTTCACGCATTCGCGGTTCTCATATTCCGGCTCGCTGTCATAGACGACGCCGGCGCCCGCCTGCACATGCATCCTGCCGTCCTTCACGATGGCCGTGCGCAGGACGATGCAGGTGTCCATCTGGCCGCCCGAGCCGAAATAGCCGATGCAGCCGCCATAAATGCCGCGCTTGTCGGTTTCGAGTTCGTCGATGATCTCCATCGCGCGCACCTTGGGCGCGCCGGAGACCGTGCCGGCCGGAAAGCCCGCCGCCAGCGCGTCGATGCAGTCGAAGCGATTGTCGTCCAGTTCGCCCTCGACGTTTGAGACGATGTGCATGACGTGGCTGTAGCGCTCGATGGCGAAGCTGTCGGTGACGCGCACCGTGCCGGTCTTCGCGACGCGGCCGACGTCGTTGCGGCCGAGATCGAGCAGCATGAGATGCTCGGCGCGCTCCTTCTCGTCTGCGAGAAGCTCGGCGGCCAGACGCTCGTCCGCCGCCTTGTCGGCGCCGCGCCAGCGCGTGCCGGCGATGGGGCGGATCGTGACCTTGTTCTCGGCGACGCGCACGAGAATTTCGGGGCTGGAACAGACGATCTGGAAGCCGCCGAAGTCGAGGAAGCAGAGGAACGGCGCGGGATTCACCCGGCGGAGCGCGCGATAGAGCGCGAAGGCCGGGAGCGCGAATGGCGCGGTGAAGCGCTGCGAGAGCACCACCTGAAAAATATCGCCCGCGCGTATGTATTCTTTCGCGCGCTCGACCATTTCGAGGAAGCGCGGCTTCGGCGTGTTCGAGACCGGCTGCTCGGCGAGCAATTGCGGATCGCAGCCGGCGTCGCGATGGTCGAGCGGCGCCTCCAGCGTCGCAACGATCCTGTCGAGACGCGCCAGCGCCGCCTCGTAAGCCGCCTTCGCCGAGACGCCCTGCCTCGGGCGCACCGGCGTCACAATGGAGATTTCGTCCTTCACCGTGTCGAAGACGACCATGACGGTCGGACGCAGCAGCAGCGCGTCGGGGACGCCGATTTTGTCTTCCTTGGCCGGGGCCAGACGCTCCATCTGGCGCACCATGTCATAGCCGAGATAGCCGAAGACGCCCGCCGCCATGGGCGGCAACTGCGCGTTCGAGCCCGGCACGGCGGATTCGGCGATGAGCCGGCGCAACGCAGCGAGCGGCGGCGCGTCGCAGGCAGCGAAGGCGCTCTTGTTCGCCAGCGCGTCGCGGTTGATCTCCGCCTTGTCGCCGACGGCGCGGAAGATCACGTCAGGATCGAGGCCGATCATGGAATAGCGGCCGCGCGCCGCCCCGCCTTCCACGGATTCCAGCAGAAAGGCCGCGCCGTCGCGTTCGCGAGACAGCTTCAGATAGGCCGAAACGGGAGTTTCGAGATCGCCGACAAGGCGTGTCACGACGAGCGTCGGGCGGCCGGCGTCGTAATCGGGGCCGAAGGCCCCGAAATCAGGCTCGAACATGGCGCCGGTCACTGTTCCTTTTCCACTCCTGTCGCGAGGCGCAGCGCCTTCTCGTTGATGTCGACGTTGAGCGCTTTTTCAAGGCCGCCGACATATTGCTCGAGCAGGTCGTTCTGCAGCGCGGGCTTTAGCTGCTCGGCAATGGTCTTGGATTCGATGGAGTTCGGATCGAAGGGCGGCGTCTGCGCGTCCTTCACGACGAAGATCAGCTTGCCGCCGTCAACTGTGACAGCGCCCGAACCGCCGGGCGCGACCTCGAAGAACTGCACGATGGTGTTGGTCGCGAAGTCGGGGCGCTGCGCGCGCTTCACGTCGGTCGCGCGCTTCACTTCAAGGCCCAGCGCCTTGGCGGCGTCGTCGATGGACTGGCCGCCCTTGATCTTCGCCACGATCTCGTCGGCCTTGGTTGCGAGCGCCTTCTGGGCGCTCTCGGCGCGCATGGCCTCGGCGACCGCGCCCTTCACTTCCTCGAAGGTCTTCTGGCGGGCGGGCTCGACGCCGTCGACCTCGAACCAGACATAGCCGCCGTCGCGCGTCGCCACGGTCTCGTTATCGACGCCGACATCGGAAGCGAAAGCCGCCTTCAGCAAATCCGCGCCGGCGGGAACGTCCAGGGGCTTGCCGTCCTTGCCGGCGCCGGCGTCGTCCACGGCCTCGATCACGCGGGTCTTGAGGCCGGCGGCCGCGGCGGCTTCCGCAAGCGGCTTGCCGGCGGCGCGCTGGTCCTCCACCGCTTCATGCAGGCGGCGGACTTCCGGGGCGGCCTTGCTCTGGGCCACCTCGGCCTTGAGCTGATCCGCCACCTGCTCGTAGGTCTTGGTGGTGATCGCCGGCGTAATTTTCTTCACGACCGAGACGACCGCGCCGAAGGCGGTGGCCACGGGCTCGGCGACGCCGGGCTGGGGCAGGGCGAAGACGGCCGCGCCCACTTTGGGGTCGCCAAAGTCGCGCTGCTCGACGAAGCCGAGATCCACATCCTTGGGATTACGCTTCAACTCGGCGGCCAGGGCGTCCACGTCGGCGCCGCCCTTGAGTTTGGCGATGGCCTCCTGGGCCTCCTTTTCGGTCTTGAAGACGAGCTGGCGAACCTCGCGCTTTTCGGGCGTGCCGAAGCGCTTGGCCTTCACCTCGTCATAGAGCTTGCGGGCGTCGGCGTCCGACACGTCGGCGGGCTTGGCCACCGTCGCGGGGCTGACTTCAAGAACTGTCAGCTTGCGATATTCCTTGGCGCGGAAGGTCTGCTCGCGATCGTCGAAATATTTCTTGAGCTCCTCCTCCGATGGCGTCGCGCCGGCGCCGGCGGCCGAGATCGGCAGGATGAAATAGTCGACCGAACGGGCCTCGTTGCGGAAGCGGTGGATCGCCTCGATCATGAGCTTCGGCGGCTCGACGCCAGTAATCACAAGATCGGTAAGGGTCTTGCGCAGATAGGCGGTCTTCTGGTCGGCCACGAAACTGCGCTCGGTGAAGCCGGCGTCGCGCGCGATGGCCTTGAATTTCTCGGCGTCGAACTTGCCGGCCGTCTGGAAGGCCTTTTCGCTCGCGATCATGCGCTGGGTCGCCTCGTCGCTCATGGCGAGGCCGAGGTGGCGGGCCTTCTGGTCGAGGGCGACGTCGGTAATCAGGCGCTCCAGAACCTGCAGGTCCATCCCGGCCTTGTGCGCCTCCTCGGCGGTGACGGCGCGGCGCAGGCGCTGCTGGATTCGGCGTAGATCGTTCTGGAAGGCGTTCCGGAACTGTTCGACCGTCACTTCGCCCGAGCCGACCCGGGCCAGCCGCTGGGCGGTCATCCCTCGGAAGACGTCGCCGACGCCCCAGATCGCAAAACTGACGACAATGACCCCCATCACAACCGCCATGATGGTGCGGCCGATCCAGTTCTGCGATGCGACGCGCAGGCCCTCGAGCATGATTTCCGGTTCCCTGTTCGTGTTTTTCGGGCGATCCGCCCCCGTTTTGGCGGCGGACTATAGGGAGGGGCGCGGGCCGTGGCAATCAGCCGCGCGCACAACTGCTCCCGCGCGTCGATATGCGGCATTGCCGCCCAGGGCGCGGGCGCACAATTTGCGCCGGCCGAGCGTGGGGACTGTGGGCGGCGGCGCCCCGCGGCGGCCGTTTGCAGAAGGAAACCTGATGGACGAAATCGAAAATGTGATCAGCGCCGAGGCTGTCGAGGCGCTGGAGAAAATGGGCGCGGGGACGATCGAGGCCGAAGCCGGGGCGCCCGCCGGAGAGCGGGGGCCAGAGGCCCGGCGCGAGGACGTCCGCCGCCTGCGCGCCGATTCGGAGGCGATCCGCCATGCTTTCGAGACGGGAGAGTTTCCCTACAAGACCCGGCTCTCCAACAAGGTCTATCTCGAACACATGCAATCCTTGCAGGTCGAGCTTCTGAAAGCCCAGAATTGGGTCAAGGAGGCCGGCCAGCGCATCGTCATGATCTTCGAGGGCCGCGATGCGGCCGGCAAGGGCGGCACGATCAAGCGCTATATGGAGCATCTCAATCCGCGCGGCGCCCGCGTCGTCGCCCTGGAAAAACCCTCGGAGCGCGAGCGCGCGCAGTGGTATTTCCAGCGCTACATCGAACATCTGCCGGCGGGCGGAGAGATCGTTTTCTTCGACCGCTCCTGGTACAACCGCGCCGGCGTCGAGCGGGTGATGAATTTCTGCACGCCGAACGAATATCTCGACTTCATGCGCCAGTGTCCGGATCTCGAGCGCATGTTCGTCAGCTCCGGCGTTCGCCTTTACAAATACTGGTTTTCGGTGACGCGCGAGGAGCAGATGCGCCGGTTCAAGGCGCGCCAGACCGATCCTTTGAAACAATGGAAGCTTTCCCCGATCGATCGCGCCTCGATGGACAAATGGGACGATTACACCGAGGCGAAGGAGGCGATGTTCTTCTTCACCGATACGGCCGACGCGCCCTGGGTCGTCATCAAGTCGGACGACAAGAAGCGCGCGCGCCTCAACTGCATGCAGCATTTCCTGTCGAGCCTCGAATATCCCAACAAGGACCACAGCGTCGTGCGCGGCCCCGATCCGCTCATCGTTGGTTCGAGCGCCCATGTCATCGGCCGCAGCGAGCATATCGTCGGCAAATCGCTGACGCTGGATCTGGAGAAGAAACGTAAGCGCTCATAGAGGGCGCTTCGACGTGGCGACGGGCGGCCGCGCGTTCGCCGCGCGGCCGGCGATGCGGTCGTTTGCGCGGCGAGGAAGGCAGCGACGAGGGATATCGGCGGGCGTTGATCGCCTTTGCGCCGCATTCCTGCCCACGGAAGGGCGCGATCTGCCCGTTTCAAGGCCTCAGTTGCAGATTTTTTCGACAAAACCTCGTTCAAAATCAGTCGGCTACTTGCAGACGAGCGAGCCCTCGCGTATCGATTGAAACGTTGAAGCTGACGGGGCCAACCGCCCGAGCAAACAGCCCCGGGGCGCGCGCTTGGCCTGTGGGGCTCAAAAGTAAAATGCGGCGATAGAACGCAACATCCAAGCGCCTCAAAAAGGAACCGCCATGCTGCGATCTTACGGTCTTGCAGGATTGATGACGCTTGTACTCTTTTCTGCCCCTGCCAATGCTTTCGATGTTACGAACTCTGATTACGGCGGACGTGTCGAGCCTTACGTCGCCCGTCTTGCGCAGGCCCAGGCAAGGGGCGAGGAAGTCCGCATCGGACCGGTGGAGTGCGACAGCTCATGCACGCTCTACCTTGCGGCGCGGCGCTCCTGCGTCTCGCCGGGAGCCGTCTTCGGCTTCCATGCGCCCTGGGTGGGCGGTCCGACGAGCGGCATCGTCGACCGGCAGATGACGGCGGTCTTCGCTTCCGCCTATAAGGCGCCGCTGCGCCGCATCTTCCTCAACCACGTCCGCAATTCTCGCGGCCTGGTGCCGGGGCCGTTGCTGAAGATCTCCGGGGCCCAGCTCGCGAGCCTGGGCTATCGCCTCTGCGGCGAATAATCCGCTCGGGCCTGGACGTTCGCACAAGATTGTCGCCTTCCCTCGCATACGGGGGAAGGCTTTTTTTCTAGTCGGCTCTTGAGGGATGCGCTGCGCTCGCCCGCCGCATTGCGACTCCGTTAGCTTCTGTTAGGTAACGTCTTTCAGATTGAAGGATTGTCTCCCATGCCCCGCCGTCCGCTCGTCGCTGGAAACTGGAAAATGAACGGGTTCATCGCCTCGCTTGCGGAAGTCGCCGCGATGGCGACAGCCTATGACGCGGCGCTCAAGAGAAAGGTGGAGCTGATCATCTGCCCGCCCGCGACCCTGATTGGTCTGGCGCTGGAAGTCGCCACTCAGGGCGGGGTCGGGCTCGGCGCGCAGGACTGCCACCTTTCCGAAAGCGGCGCCCATACGGGCGACATTTCCGCGAAAATGCTGAAGGATGTGGGCGCGTCCTATGTCATCGTCGGCCATAGCGAGCGGCGCGCGGAGCATGGGGAGACGGACAGGATCGTGCAGGCGAAGGCGGCCGCTGCGCTATGCGCCGGGCTGACGCCCATCGTCTGCGTCGGGGAAACGCGCGCGGAGCGTGAGGCTGGCGCCGCGCTTTCCATCGTCGGGCGGCAAATTGAAGGGTCGCTGCCCGCCGACGCGCCAGGGACCATCGTCGTCGCCTACGAGCCCGTCTGGGCCATCGGCACGGGCCTGACGCCGACGCCCGCCGACGTTGCCGAAATGCATAAGTTCGCGCGCGAGCAGATCGAGGCGCGGCTGGGCGGCGGCAAAAGCGAGTCCATCCGAATTCTCTATGGCGGCTCAGTGAAGCCCGCCAATGCGCCCGAATTGATGGCCGTGGAGAATGTGGACGGCGCGCTGGTGGGCGGCGCGAGCCTCAAGGCGATCGATTTCATGGCGATCGCCGAAGCCTATCGCTGACGGCCGCAGGCTTGCCGCGGCGCGGCGCCGCCGGTATAAGCGCGGCGCTCACGTCTGGAGCGCGCGGCGAGAAGCCCCCGTTTTTCGCCGGAAGCGCGCTCTAAACTATAGAATTCCAGCACTCCAACTCACGAGGCGATGCGCTCTCATGGCGATCGAACGCACTTTTTCCATCATCAAGCCCGACGCGACCAAGCGCAACCTCACCGGCAAGATCAACGCCATCATCGAGGACGCCGGCCTGCGCATCGTCGCGCAGAAGCGCATCCGCATGACCCGCGAGCAGGCCGAGACCTTCTATGCCGTGCATAAGGAGCGCCCCTTCTTCGGCGAGCTCGTCGACTTCATGATTTCCGAGCCGGTCGTCGTGCAGGTGCTCGAGGGCGAGAACGCGATCGCCAAATATCGTGAAGTCATGGGCGCGACCAACCCGGCCAACGCCGCGCCGGGCACCATCCGCAAGGAGCACGCGCTGTCGGTCGGCGAGAATTCCGTGCACGGCTCCGACGCCCCGGAGACCGCCGCGATCGAAATCGCGCAGTTCTTCTCGGGCAACGAGATCGTCGGCTAACCAGGCCGCCGCATGTCTTTCAGGAGCGGCCGGGAGCTTTCCCGGCCGCTTTCTTTTTGCGCTCCTGGAGCGGCAACGGTAAAGCTTGAACTGGAAAACTATTTCCTAGAAAATTCGCCGGTAATTTCTTTGCGATCGAAGCAGAGACTTCTGGTCTGGAGACAATAAATGCTCGATGCGTCTGCGCAGAAAGAGCTTGTTATAGGCTATATTGAAGAAGTTAATGCGGTCGGCGCGACATGCCGGCTCGACGATCTTGCCGTCAGGAAAGCGGACGCCGGCTCGATCGGAAGTCGGCTCAAATTGAAGCTGGACGAGCTGTGGCTGTTGGGTGAGATAAGAGAGCTGAAGCAGATCAGGGATCTGCGCGGAGCGGGCGTTGTCGCCGTCCTCGAGTTCATCGGCGAAACAAGTGTCGCCGATGATGGCGGCCTAACGCGCTTCCGGCAGGGCGTATCGGCCTATCCGCGCCCTGGCGCCCCGGTTTGCGCTGTCTCCGAAGACGATCTGAAGCGGGCTTTCGCCGACGACGACAGAGGCTCCATCAGAATCGGCTCCATACATCCGACGGAGAGCGTCGATGCGATGCTTTACGTCGACCGGTTTCTAAGTCGGCATTTCGCGATCTTCGGATCTTCGGGCACTGGCAAGTCCACGCTGGTTTCGCTGATTTTGAACGGGATCGCCCGGAGGGCGCCCGAGGGGCACATCGTCGTCATCGATCCGCACGGCGAATATGCGACATCCTTCAGCGAAAGTGCGGTGCTCCTCGATGTGCAAAATCTGTCATTGCCATACTGGCTGATGAATCTGGAGGAGCATTGCGAGTTCTTCGCCGCGCGGGGCGCCGATCGAGAAATCGACAAGGACATTATCGCGAAATGTCTGCTTGCGGCCCGTGCGAAGAATCCTCTCTCCAGATCGATCTCGAATCTGCACGTCGATACGCCTCTGCCTTATTTCCTTGGGGACCTGATCTCGGCCATTGACGAGCAACTGGGCAGACTCGAGAAATACGCCGAGGCGCGGTTTTATATCCGCCTCAAGCAAAAAGTCGCGCAGGTCGTCACCGACCGGCGGTTTCGTTTCGTCTTCGACGAGTCCCTCTATGCGGCGCCGCTCGATTACGTCATTTCGACGCTTTTGCGGCTGCCCGCCAACGGACGGCCGATTTCGGTCGTCGACCTTTCGAACGCGCCATCGGAAGTCGTGGACGCCGTCGTCGCCGTTCTCGCCCGACTCATCTTCAATTTCGGCATATGGTCACGAGAAGGGAAAGTTCGTCCGGTCCTCCTGGTTTGCGAGGAGGCGCAAAATTATCTTCCTGGCGGGGAGGCGAGCAAAAGCGCTGCAGCAAGCTCGATCCTCGAACGCATCGCGAAAGAGGGACGCAAGCATGGCGTCGCGTTGGGGTTGGTGACGCAACGACCCTCCGACCTCTCGCCAGCGGCGCTTTCCCAATGCGGCACATTGATCTCGATGCGGCTGAACAATCTTCGCGATCAGGACTGCCTGAAAAACGCTTTGCCCGAGGCCGGGAAGCACCTTGTGAGTTCAATCCAGGGACTGCGAAATCAGGAGTGCGTCATCTCGGGCGAAGGCGTTCCGGCGCCCGTTCGCGTTCGGGTCGCGAACGTCGAGCTGAGCCGCCTGCCCAATTCGCATGACCCGTCTTTCATCACCGCCTGGGGGAAGGCGGGCGGCGAAGAGGAGCTTGTCCAGGGGACAATCGATCGATGGCTCAATCAAACGGTTTGATCGCCGTCACATCCGGCCGGCATTGCTGAAATTTCTTCCGGCGCGACCAGCGTCGCCTCGCTTTGAGGCAGGGCCCCGAGAACCCGGTTGCCCTCGACACGCACAGCGCCGGACGCGACCAGCCGCAGCGCGAGCGGATAAATGACATGCTCCTGCGACAGGACGCGCGCGCCGAGCGTCTCTGCCGTATCGCCGTCAAGCACGGGCACGGCCGCCTGCGCGACAATCGGGCCTTCGTCCATTTCCGGCACGACGAAATGCACAGTGCAACCGTGAATTTTCACGCCGTCCGCGAGCGCGCGCTCATGCGTGTGCAGTCCGCGATAGGAAGGGAGCAAGGCAGGGTGGATGTTAAGCATCCGGCCGCGCCACTGATTGATGAACCAGGGCGTCAAAATCCGCATGAAGCCTGCGAGGCAGATGACGTCGATGCGGTGAATCTCCAGCATCGCATGCAGCGAACGCTCGAATTCCTCGCGGCCGGCGTAAATTTTATGGTCGACCGCCGCCACGGCGACGCCCGCCGCCTTGGCTTTCGCAAGGCCCGGCGCATCGAGTCTGTTTGAGAGGACCAGCACGATTTCCGCCGGAAAGTCCGGCGCGCGCGCGGCGGCGATCAGCGCGTCCATATTGGAGCCGCGGCCGGAGATCAGGATGGCGGTGCGCAGGCGAGTCATGTTTTCTCTCAGGCCGTCATGCCCGGGCTTGTCGCGGGCGTCGACGCCGGAACGTTGCGAGAGGCTCGCATATTGTCGTCGCTCAATCGCGTCGATGGCCGGAACAGGCCCGGCCGTGACGCCAAGAGACGACGCGTTTTGAGATTACAGCCCCAGCGTCCCGTTCATCACGACGCGCTCGCCGGTCTTCGCCTCGATCGCTTCGCCGATGCGGAAAGGCCTCTCCCCGACGTCGCGCAGAACCTTCTCGACCTCGCCGGCGCCATCTCCGGCCGCAAAGACGACCATGCCGACGCCGCAGTTGAAGGTGCGCAGCATCTCATTTTCAGCAACCTCGCCCGTCTTGGCGAGCCATTTGAAGACGCGTGGAACCTCGAACGCCGAGAGATCGAGCGACACGCCGACGCCCTTGGGGAGCACGCGCGGCAGATTGTCGGGAAAGCCGCCGCCGGTGATATGGGCGAGCGCGCGAATATGCGG
Organism: Methylocystis sp. JAN1; assembly: GCF_052186135.1. Lineage (GTDB taxonomy): Bacteria > Pseudomonadota > Alphaproteobacteria > Rhizobiales > Beijerinckiaceae > Methylocystis. The sequence continues at coordinate 2,297,649 of NZ_CP181499.1, forward strand.
CGTGCGCTTGAGCGCCGTAAGCAGGGGCTTCACATAGATTCGCGTCGGCTCGAGCAGCGCGCGGGCGAGCGTCATCTCCGGCGCGAAAGGCGCGGTGGCGTTCCAGGAGAGGCCCGTATCCTTCACAATGCGGCGCACCAGCGAGAACCCGTTGGAATGGACGCCCGAGGAAGGCAGGCCGAACGCCACGTCGCCCGGCTGGACGTCGCGCGGCAGAAGGCCCTTGCGTTCGGCGGCGCCGACGGCGAAGCCCGCGAGGTCATAATCTCGGCTGGCGTAGAGGCCCGGCATTTCGGCCGTCTCGCCGCCGAGCAGCGCGCAGCCCGCCATGACGCAGCCGTCGGCGACACCCTTGACCACGGCGGCGGCGACATTGGGGTCGAGCCTGCCGGTGGCGTAATAGTCGAGGAAGAAGAGCGGCTCGGCGCCCTGTACGACGAGGTCGTTGACGCACATTGCGACGAGGTCGATTCCGATCGTTCCGTGCATGCCGGACTCAATCGCGATCTTGACCTTGGTGCCGACGCCGTCATTCGCCGCGACGAGCACGGGGTCGGCGAAACGCGCGGCCTTGAGGTCGAAGACACCGCCGAAGCCGCCGATCTCGCCATCCGCGCCGGGGCGGCGCGTCGCCCGCACGGCCGGGCGGATCATGTCGACGAGCCGGTTGCCGGCGTCGATATCGACTCCCGCGTCGGAATAGGTGAGCCCTTTTGCTTTTTCTTGCATGGCCTTGTCCCGGCGGGCCCTCCCGCCCGTGTGGGGTTAATGGGCAATGGGATTGCGCCTGTCAATTTGGCGTCGCAACATTGCCAAATGAGCGAGCTTCGCGCTGGGTCGACCACGCCGGCCAAAATGCGCACGCACGGCTTTCGGAGCGGGACCGGCAGAAAAGCGGCGCGTGATTTTCAAAAAGACGAAACGCCCGCGCGTTTTTGGGACGAAGGCGATCGAGCTTGGCTTGCCGGAAGCGGCGCTCTTGCCCGATCCGCTTCAATCCCCTTGCCCAATCATTGCACTTTTGCCCAAAAACGCGTATATGGTCCTTATTCCCATCATGGACGGTCGAGCCTAATGGGTCGCTAGCGCGAAGGCGCGGCGCCGGACGCTCCCGCCATGCCCGCGACCAAGGAGATTCTCAAGATGAGCAACGCCCCCTTGATGCCGAAGGCGACGGCTGTCTGGCTCGTCGAAAACACCTCGCTGACCTTCGATCAGATCGCCGAATTTTGTAAGCTGCACCCGCTCGAGGTGAAGGGCATCGCCGATGGCGAGGTCGCCGCCGGCATTCGCGGCCACGACCCCATCACTTCGGGGCAGCTCACGCGCGAGGAAATCGCCCGCGGCGAGCGCGACCCCAGGCATCAGTTGAAGCTCTCCGTGTCGAAGGTCGTGGTGCCGGAGGTCAAGAAGGCGCGGGGCCCGCGCTACACGCCGCTGTCCCGCCGCCAGGATCGCCCGAATGCGATTCTCTGGCTGGTGCGCAACCATCCCGAGCTGAAGGACGCGCAAATCATGCGCCTTGTCGGCACGACCAAGGCGACGCTGAAGGCGATCCGCGAGCGCACGCACTGGAACTCGGCGGCTTTGACGCCGATGGACCCGGTGACGCTCGGCCTCTGCTCTCAGATCGACCTTGATTTCGAGGTCAATCGCGCCGCCAAGGACCGTCCGGCGGTTGTCGAGGATCACGGCCAGACGCTGGTTCCCGCCGCCGTCACGACCGGCCTGCGCGAGCCCGCGACGACCGAGGAAGTCTTCGGCAAGTCGACCACGCCCCGTCCGGCGGAGGAGGAGGACAATTTCGACGCCGACCGCGTCTTCGGGCGTCTCAAGGACCTCGATTTCGGCGAGTAATCCAGCGAGAGCTGGACCTTTATCGTTGATTTGCCCCGCGCCTGCGCCTATCCTTTCGTCATGGCCGCTCCCGCATACACATTCGACCGCCTCGCCTATGTCGACCGCCTCAAGGGCGGCGGGATCGACGAAGGGCAGGCGCGCGCCCATGCCGACGCGCTGGACGCCGCGTTTCGGGACACGGTCGCGACGAAAGCCGACGTCGAAGGGCTTGGACGCGACCTGCGGCGCGAGATGGCGGAGCAGGGGGCCGACCTGCGGCGCGAGATGGGCGAATTGGGCGCCGACCTGCGGCGCGAGATGGCGGAGCAAGGGGCCGACCTGCGGCGCGAGATGGGCGAGTTGGGCGCCGACCTCCGGCGCGAAATGAAGGCGTTGGAGACCCGGCTCGATGCGAAGATCGACACCTCCGCCGCGTTTCTCAAAGTCGACATCCTCCGCTGGCTTTTCGTTTCGCAGATTGCGCTGGGCGGGTTCATTTTCGCCGCGATGAAATTCGTCCGCTGACGGGACGAGCGTCGACTCCGGCTTGGCGCCTTCCGTGAAAATTGCATGTATAGGCGCGCGCCTTGCAATACGCCCCTTCCGGAGCCTTTCATGACCGCATCCGCCTATGATCGCGATCTCGACCGCAACCCGGCCAATTACCAGCCGCTGACGCCGCTGACTTTCCTGTCGCGCGCCGCCGCGGTTTTCCCCGACCGGATCGCGATCGTCCATGGCGGCCTGCGGCGCACCTATCGGGACTTCTACGCCCGCAGCCGTCGCCTCGCGAGCGCGCTGGCCAAGGCCGGAGTCGGGCGCGGCGACACGGTCTCCGTCATGCTCGCCAACACGCCGGCGATGCTCGAATGCCATTACGGCGTGCCGATGACCGGCGCTGTGCTCAATACGCTCAACACGCGTCTTGACGCGCCCGTCCTCGCCTTTACGCTCGACCATGCCGAGGCCAAGGCGCTGGTCGTCGACCGCGAGTTTTCCGGCTTAATTCGCGAGGCGCTGGCTCAGTGCAAGTCAAAGCCGCTCCTGATCGATTATGACGATCCGGAATATAAGGGTCCCGGCGAAAGGCTGGGCTCGATCGACTATGAGGATTTCATCCTCGCCGGCGATCCGGACTATGCCTGGGCGCCGCCCGGCGACGAATGGGACGCGATTTCCCTGAACTACACCTCGGGCACGACGGGCGACCCCAAGGGCGTCGTGTATCATCATCGCGGCGCCTATCTGCTGGCGCTCGGCAACATTTTGACGGGCGATATGGGCCGTCGCCCGGTCTATCTCTGGACCCTGCCGATGTTCCATTGCAACGGCTGGTGCTTCCCCTGGTCGATCTCGGTCGCCGCGGGGACGCATGTCTGCCTGCGGCAGGTGCGCGCGGGTCACATGTACGAGCTCATGGCCGAGCACGGCGTGACGCATCTTTGCGGCGCGCCCATCGTGATGTCGACGCTGCTCAACGCCAGCGACGCGGAGAAGAAGCCGCTCAAGGAAACGGTCCGGTTCTTCACCGCCGCCGCGCCGCCGCCCCAGGCGGTGCTCGCCGCGATGAAGGCGGCCGGCTTCGAGGTGACGCATCTCTACGGCCTGACCGAGACCTATGGTCCGGCGGCCGTCAATGAGTGGCAGGAGCGCTGGGACGACCTCGACGACGCCGGGCAAGCCCAGATGAAGGCGCGCCAGGGCGTGCGCTACAGTGTGCTCGAAGACCTCGACGTCATCGACCCTGAGACCATGCGGCCGACGCCGCGCGACGGCCAGACGATGGGCGAGGTGATGTTTCGCGGCAATATCGTGATGAAGGGATACCTCAAGAACGCCTCAGCCTCCGAAAAAGCCTTTCACGGCGGCTGGTTCCATTCGGGCGATCTCGGCGTCATGCATCCGGACGGCTATATTCAACTCAAAGACCGCTCGAAGGACATCATCATTTCCGGCGGCGAGAATATTTCGTCGATCGAGGTGGAGGACGTGCTGTTCAAGCACCCGAAAGTCGCGGCCGCCGCCGTCGTCGCCGCGCCCGACGACAAATGGGGGGAGACGCCCTGCGCCTTTGTCGAACTGAAGGAAGGCGAGATGGCCACGGCGGAGGAGATCATCGCCTGGTCGCGCTCCCATCTCGCGCATTTCAAATGCCCGCGCCACGTCGTCTTCGGCGCGTTGCCCAAGACCTCGACGGGCAAAGTTCAGAAATACATTTTGCGAAACAAGGCGCGGGAGATATGGCCGGGCGGCGCGACGGCGGCGACGCTCTGATCCGCGGTCCTTGGAGCGCGCCGCGAGAAAGGTGACGCCGATTTTTCGCAAAAGAGCGCGCTAAACCCTTTGGATCGATCGCCTGCGTTTAGGCGATTCCTCCAGACGCAGCGCGATCTGAAGACCGCGCCAACGAAAAAGCGCTTTTCGACGGAGTCGAAAAGCGCTGCGTCCCTGAAGCCGGTCCTTGAAAAGTCTTCGAAGAAAGTCATCCTGAAAACAGCACAGCCAGCAATCGCATCCGCAATTGCTGGCTGGTGTCGACTGGCTTACGCCGGCGGCCAGACCAGCGTCTGCCGAATGGGTCGATTAGAAGAACAAGCCGAGGCAGCCGCCCGCGAGGGCGCCGACGACGCCAGCGGCGATCGTGTTCTGCATGCCGCCGAGAGCCGCCGCCGCGAGACCGCCGAGGAGAACCGCGCCGACGCCAGCGAAGATGTAGGTGTTCGTCGTGATTTCGAATTCTTTGTCAGCCATGATTTTCACTCCCTGTGTGAGCGGACCAGAGCCGAGCCGTGAGGCTCGGCGCCATGGATTAGAAGAAGAGGCCGAGGCAGCCGCCCGCGAGCGCGCCGACGACGCCGGCGGCGATCGTGTTCTGCATGCCGCCGAGAGCGGCAGCCGCGAGACCGCCCAGCAGGACGGCGCCGACGCCAGCGAAGATGTAGGTGTTCGTCGTGATTTCGAATTCTTTGTCAGCCATAACCTTCACTCCTCTTTCGTTCCCAGAGCCGCGCCTTATGCTTTTGTTTTTCCTTGGCGCTTTACCCCACTTTTGTGGTGGCGCGTCAATTCGACGCAGGGGAAAGGTAGCATAAGTTTCCGCCCTGTCCAGCCTTCGCGCCCTTTTTCCGCGACAACATGTCGCACCAAGCAAATCATTGAAAAAATGGACAATTCGGCCGCTCTCCAACGAACGGCCCCGCTAATCGGTCTAATCGGTTGACAAAAAATTTTTATGACGCGGCGCACATTTTTATATTGCGCTGCATCAAGGAGCGCCTCTGAGACACGGTCGTTTTCGCCGGCGTAGGGCGCTATAGGGACGGGTCATGACCGAGATCAACCCCACTGCATCCGCCGCCGCTCCCGCCGGCTCGAATCGCCTTGTCGGCGCCACGCTTGCGCCGCTGCGCCCGCTCTTGCCGTACGCTCTGCGCTACAAGCGCACGATCGCCCTCGCTTTCGCCGCGTTGCTTCTCGCGTCCGGCGCGACGCTGACATTGCCGGCCGCCGTGCGCGGCATGATCGACCATGGTTTCTCGACGGACAGCGCGGGGACCGTGAACGCCTATTTCGGCGCGATGATCGGCGTCGCTGCGACTCTCGCGCTGGCTTCCGCCACCCGCTACTATTTTGTCATGACGCTCGGCGAGCGCGTCGTAGCGGATCTGCGCGCCGATCTCTTCAAGCATCTGACCTCGCTCGACGCCGCGTTTTACGACACGGCGAAGACCGGCGAATTGATGTCGCGTCTAACGGCCGACACGACATTGCTCAAATCGGCCTTTGGCTCTTCGGCGTCGGTCGCGCTGCGTAACATGTTCATGTTCGTCGGCGCCGTCATCATGATGTTCGCGACGAGTCCGAAGCTCGCGGGACTGGCGCTCGCGGCGATCCCGATCATCGTGCTGCCGCTCATCGCGTCGGGGCGCAGCGTGCGAAAGCGCTCCCGGCGCGCTCAGGACACACTGGCCGAGGCGGCCGCCTATGCGGGCGAAAATCTTTCGGCCGTGCGCGCGATGCAAGCGAACGGCGCGCAGGCTTCGACCGTCGCGCGCTTCAAGCGGGGCGTCGAGACCGCCTATGAGGCCGCGCAGGCCGCAACGCTCGCGCGCGCCTTCGTGACCGCCGGCGCGATTCTCGTCGTCTTCACCAGCATCGTCGCGGTCCTTTGGCTCGGCGCGCAGGACGTGCTCGCCGGCCGCATGAGTTCGGGCCTCCTGTCGCAATTCGTGCTCTACGCCGTTCTCGGCGCAAGCTCGCTTGGCGAATTGTCCTCCGTGTGGAGCGAAGTGGTCGCCGCAGCCGGAGCCGCTTCGCGCATCGCGGAAATTCTCGCGGTGAAGCCGAAAATCCTGGCGCCCGCCCATCCGACGCCGGCTCCCGCGCGGTGGCGGGGCCGGATCGCGTTTGAGCATGTCGGGTTCTCCTATCCGACCGCGCCGGATCGTTCCGCGCTGCGCGATCTGACGCTGACGGTCGCGCCGGGAGAGCGCGTCGCGCTCGTTGGCCCTTCTGGCGCCGGCAAGTCGACGCTCTTCTCGCTGCTGCTGCGTTTCTATGATGTCGACAAGGGAGCGATTACGCTCGACGGCGTCGATCTGCGCGCGCTCGACCCCGTCGACCTGCGCAAAGCCATTGCGCTCGCGCCACAGGACCCGGTGATTTTCGGCGTCTCGGTTGCTGAGAACATCGCCTATGGCCGCGAGGGCGCCGGGCGCGAGGCGATCGTCTCCGCCGCCAGACGCGCCCAGGCGCATGAATTCATTTCCGCCTTGCCGCAGGGCTACGACACGATGCTCGGCGAACGCGGCGTGACGCTTTCCGGCGGTCAGCGGCAGCGCCTCGCCATTGCGCGGGCCATTCTCGCCGACGCGCCCGTGCTGCTCCTCGACGAAGCGACCTCCGCGCTCGACGCGGAGAACGAGGCGGCCGTGCAGGCGGCGCTCCATGACGTCATGGAAGGCCGCACCAGCATCGTCATCGCGCATCGCCTCGCCACCGTGCTCGAAGCCGACCGCATCGTCGTGATGGACGACGGCCGCATCGTGGAAGAGGGAACGCATGCGACGCTGAGCGCCGCCGGCGGCCTCTATGCCCGCCTCGCCAAGCTGCAATTCGATACGGAGCGGGCGACCGCCGGATAGGCGGCCGAATAAGGTTTGTCCGCCAAAAAACTTTGTTGGATTAGTGGCTTAACCAAAATGCGCCGTTGTCTGAGGGCGGCGTTGGCGGTAGAGTTCAAGGGAGGGCAAATCCCAAGGATCTCAACATGACGCTCCTGGTCGACGACAAAATCGATGCGATCCATAATTTCTACAAAGACCGTCCTGTCTCTGAATGGCGCTCCGACCTCGTTAAGAGCGTAACTGAAACCCAAGTCAGGGGGTTTTCATTCCCAAGCTTTCCCGACCCTGAATTACAGCGTCACCTGCAGGGGGCGCCAAACGAGCTTGCGATCCGTGGAGCGTTGCATTTCAGGGAAAAGTGCCTCGAAATCGCCGCGCAATGCGGCCGGCCTCCAAAAGAAGGAGACGCGCTCATCGATTTCGGCGCCGGCTGGGGACGAATTTGCCGCGCCTTCATGCGCGATTTCGCTGCGTCGAGAATTTATGCGGTTGAGCCTTATGACTTCATAATCGAGGCGCGCAAGCACAATGCGATGATCAACTTCGTCAAGAGCGATCCGCATCCGCCGCTCCTTTTCAAAGACGGTTTTGCCGACTTTCTGGTTTCGTACTCGATATTCACGCATCTCACCGAGGCGCGGCTGCGTGAATGGATTGTGGAATTCGCCCGGGTGGTCAAACCGGGCGGGCTCGTGTTCCTTACGATCCTGGGAACGCACTTCCTGAAGGGCATGATCGACGCGCATCATGCTCTCGAAAAGGGCGAGACGGTGGATTTCTGGCGAAAACTGATCGCCGAGAGACTGCCGCGCAACGACATACCGGCGGTGATCGACAAAATTGAGAAGGGCGGATTTTTTTTCCTGCCAGATCCTCGCGCGAATACGTCGGACTATGCGGAAGCTTTCGTCACGGCAAGATGGTTCGAAGCGAACGCCGCTCATCTGTTCGACGTCGTCGGCTACATAGCCGATGGGTCGACCGCGCAGGATATTATCGCGCTGCGGCGGCGCTGACGCCGCGCCGCGCCGGGGGCGCCGAGACCCTCATCGCGCGCCCCTGTTTCGATCTCAATCGCGCCTGTGGCCGCCGAGCGTAAGCCCGGCCTGTCGGAGTGCGCCGCGACGCGGGCGTTTCGAGTCTGTCGAGACGGCGCCATTTGCCTTTGCAAAGATTAATGCTATGAGCACCCGCCAACCCCGAACGGCGGCGCGCGAGCGACCGCCGTTGTCCCGCTTGATGAAGGAGTTGGCCCCATGGCCCGATTGACCGCCACGTTGACCGAAGCGCTTACTTTCGACGACGTGCTCTTGCGGCCCGGCCATTCCCGCGTGATGCCCTCCGCCGTCGACGTCTCGACGCGCCTCACGCGTGAGATCGGGCTCAACCTTCCGATCATTTCGGCCGCCATGGACACGGTGACCGAGGCGCGGCTCGCCATCGCCATGGCGCAGGCCGGCGGAATCGGCGTGATCCACCAAAACCTCTCGCCCGCGGACCAGGCCGCCGAAGTGCGCAAAGTGAAGCGCTATGAGAGCGGCATGGTGGTCGACCCGATCACCATCTTCCCCGACGCGACCCTTGCCGACGCGCTGTCGCTTATGGCGTCGAACGGCATTTCCGGCATTCCGGTGGTCGAGCGCGGCGCGGCCGGCGGCAAGGGCAGACTCGCCGGCATTCTCACGAACCGCGACGTGCGCTTCGCCCAGGACAGGAGCCAGCCCATCGCCGAGCTGATGACGAAGAAGCTCGTCACCGTCCGCGAAGGCGTAGGGCAGGAAGAAGCGCGCCGTCTCCTCCACGAGCACCGCATCGAAAAGCTGCTGGTCGTCGACGAGGATTATCGGTGTGTCGGGCTCGTCACGGTGAAGGACATCGAGAAGGCCACCCAGCACCCTAACGCCTGCAAGGATCCCGAGGGGCGTCTGCGCGTCGCCGCGGCGTCCACCGTGGGCGATCACGGCTATGAGCGCGCGCTTCAGCTCATCGACGCAGGAGCGGACTGCATCGTGATCGACACGGCGCATGGCCATTCCCAGGCCGTCATCGACCAGGTGTCGCGCGTCAAGCGCGAGAACAACAAGGTTCAGATCATCGCCGGCAACATCGCCACCGCCGAGGCGGCCAAGGCGCTCATCGATTCGGGCGCCGACGCGATCAAGGTCGGCATCGGCCCGGGCTCCATCTGCACGACGCGCATCGTCGCCGGCGTCGGCGTGCCGCAGCTCACCGCCATCATGGAGGTCGCCGAGGAGGCGCGTAAACATGACGTGCCGATAATCGGCGACGGGGGCGTGAAATATTCCGGCGATCTCGCCAAGGCCGTCGCGGCGGGCGCCGAAGTGGTGATGATCGGCTCGCTCTTCGCCGGCACGGAGGAGTCGCCCGGCGAGGTGTTCCTCTATCAGGGCCGCTCCTTCAAGGCCTATCGCGGCATGGGCTCGGTCGGCGCCATGACGGCCGGCTCGGCGACGCGCTACTTCCAGGGCGACGTGAAGGATCAGCTCAAGCTCGTGCCCGAGGGCATTGAAGGCCAGGTGCCCTATCGCGGTCCGATCGGCCCGATTCTCTATCAGCTCGCGGGCGGCCTGCGCTCCGCCATGGGTTACGTCGGCGCGCCGACGATTCGCGAGTTCCAGGACCGCGCGCAATTCGTGCGCATCACCAATGCCGGGCTGCGCGAAAGCCATGTGCACGACGTGGCGATCACGCGCGAGAGCCCGAACTATCCGACGGGCGTTTGAGGAAAGACGACAGTAAACCTCCGAGGCGGCCTCTTCCTTCGAGACGCGCGCTGCGCGCGCTCCTCAGGATGAGGCCTAAGTGTTTGACGCAGGATAAAGAAGCCCCTCATGCTGAGGAGCCTGCGAAGCAGGCGTCTCGAAGCACGAGGGGCGTCGCCATGACTGCGTAAGCGATCCGAATGCAGAAGCTAAAGTGGGACGCAAGCCCGAGCCTGGTTCAATGCTTGCCCGGCTCGAGCTTCACGCCGCGCCTTTCATAATGGATGTAGGAGAGCAGGGCGGTCATCCTGGGGTCGTCGGCCGCGAGCGACTGTCCCTGCAGCGGATTGCGGATGCACCAGTTCACCATTTCCCAGAGCTGCGCGACCTTGCCAATCTGCTTTTGAAATTTCGGGTAAGTCTCCGGATGCGTGTTGGCCGCATTGGGATGACATTGGGCGCAGGCCACGCCGTTCGTTCCCACCGCGCCGTTCGTCCAGAGTTCGCGGCCTTTTTTGGCGACGGTTTCATATTCCGCCTGCCAGCGCTCAATATCCGACTTCTTGAACTCGTCGGCGAAAGCGGGGACGCCGGCGAACCCCGCGAGAACAGCGAGGGCGGCAATGTGCAGACGCATGATGTTCCTCCCAATCAATAATGAGCCTGCGCGATCTTGCGGCGCGACGCGTCCTGATAGGTCTTGTCGACAGGATGACCCTGGGCCGGATCGAAGCCGACGACGCGCCGGTCATTGTCCCAGAGTTGATAGCGCGCGGTGACCCGGCCGGAATTCACGTCGATGAGCTGCCAGCCAGTGGCGTCGCGCTCGAAGAAGGGATCGGCGCGGTTCATCGGCACGGTGAGCACGGGCAGATGGCTTTCCGCCTGGGCATAGGTCGCGGGGTAGGGCCAGGGCCAGGCTGTCGCCATCACGGAGTTGAAGGCGATGTTGCCGATCTGGTTGTACTGAATCTGGTGAACGTGTCCGTAGATGACGTTCACGCTCTTGAAAGGCGCAAGCAGCGCCTGCACTTCTTCCGCGTCGTCCGTCCAGAAATTCCACCCCTTGTAGATTTTCTGCAGCGGAGAGTGCGAGAAGACGACGACCGGCGTGTCCTTGGAGACTTTCGAGAGATCGTCCGCGAGCCATTTGCGCTGCTTCTCGCCAACCATGAAAGGCGAGCCGTTCGGATTGTCGAGCCCGGCCATTTCCAGCATGCGCTGCTCCGCCGTCGGCCAGCGATGGAAAGTCCACTCATCCGTGGTCAGGATCGAGTTCAGGACGATGAAATGCACGCCCTTCACGTCGAAGCTGTACCATTGCGGGCCATAGAGCTTCGACCAGTAGTCGCCGAGGTCGAGATAATAGTCGTGCTCGCCCATGACGGCGTAGAGCTTGCCCTTCAGCGCCGAGAGCATTTCGGCGCCGTGATCGAGCTCCTCCCGCTTGCCGAGCTGCGCGAGGTCGCCGCCGAACATCACGAAATCGACCTCGGGTTGGATGAGATTGGCTTCGGCGACCGCGCGCTTGAGGCCCATATCCCAGTTGCGCACGAAATTCGCGCCCTTGATCTGCTGGATATGCGAATCCGAGATGTAGGTGAACGAGACGTCCTCGCGCGTTCCGGCAAAAGCGAGACGCACCATGCTGATCGGCAGCGTCGCGAGCGTTCCCGCGAGTCCCGCGGCGCCGGCCGCCATCACGCTTCGCCTAGTGACAGGTTTGGTCATGCTTCTCTCCCTCGGCCTTATTTCTTCTGCGCCGCGGCGACGGACGGGCTCGTCAGCGTCTCCATGAACGCGACGAGATCGTCGATCTGCTGGTCGGTCAGGTTGAGCGGGCGTATGCCGCCGGACAGATAAGGATTGATCGGATTGGGGTCGCCGGGACTCTTGCCGCCTTCATTGTAGTGTTTGACGACGTCCTTCAGCGTCTTCAGCGAGCCGTCGTGCATATAGGGCGCGGTCAAGGCGACGTTGCGCAGCGTCGAGGTCTTGAACCCCCCGATCTCGTCGAAGGCGTTGGTCACCGCGAAGCGGCCCAGGTCGGACGTCTTCGGATCCGAGAGCACCGCCTTGTCGACATCGGCTCCCGCCGCCTTCGCTCTAAGGAATTCGCCCGCCAATCTGGGCACGTCCGCCTGGATTCGGTTGATGCCCACGCCGATGTTGTGGAACCTGTTATCCGTGAAGAGCGCCTGCGTCTGTTCGATGACGTGGCAGGACACGCAACGCCCCTGACCGATGAAGACCTCGAAGCCGCGCCGCGCCGCATCGCCGATCGCCTTGGGGTCCCCGCCGAAATACCATCTGTCGAAAGGCGAGTCTGCGGAGACGATGGTGCGCTCGAAGGCGGCGATGGCCATCTTCACCTCCTCCATCGTGACGCCGTCGCCGCTCTTTCCGAAGGCTCTTTTGAACCCGTCGACATAAGCGGGGTCTTCTCGCACGATCTTCAGCACGGGCGCGTGATCCTGAAGACCCATCTCGACCGGGTTGACCATCGGGAATTGAGACTGATCCTCCAGCGAGGAGGAGCGTCCGTCCCAAAAGAGGGTCGTGAAATAGGCGGCGTTGAGCACCGTCGGGGCGTTGCGCGTGCCGGTCAGCTTGTGATGACCCTGGGACGCCTTCAGGGGGCTGTCCGTGAACGCTTTCGCGTCCTCATGGCAGGTCGCGCAACTCACCGTGCCGTCGATGGAGAAGCGTTTGTCGTGAAAGAGCTTGTCGCCGAGCGCGATCTTCTCCGGGGACTGTGGATTGTTCGAGGGCACGGGCACGGGCGGCAGGCCGAGAGGCTCGGCGGCCGCGACGCCGAGGCCGATCGCGATCCCGAAGACGGCGCCCGCGAGCGCATCCGGGCTGTGCGCCAAATCCTGCCAACGCATCGTTTGCTCCCTCTCATAGCGACGGGCTTGGGCCGCGCGCTTTCAAACTTGAGGGTGGGGCGGCGATCGCGCCCGACAAGTGCCAGCCTCGCTATTCGTCGCAAGGCGACCCCCAGGCCCGGACGAACCGGTTTGGCCCGCCGCAGACCGGCCCTTATGGACCCCTTCGGACCAAGCTGGGCGCCGAAGGGCTTCCGCCGTCTCGGGGGTTGTGATAGCCGAAGGCGCAGCTTCGCGCGCATGCGCGGCGGGGCGGTCAGCTTTCAACGATCAAAGCTGCAAGGGGAGAGAAACACATGTCCGGACTTCGGGTCGCCGCGCTCGGCGCGGCGCTGCTTTTTCCCGTACTGGCCCATGCCGGCGACCTGCGCGCCGACGCCAATGCGGTCTTCAAGCCGATTGACGCCTCAACCGTGAATTCGGTGGTCAAGAACAACGCCATCACGCCCGCCAAGATCGAGCTCGGCAAGAAGCTGTTCTTCGATCCCCGCCTGTCCAGGAGCCAGATCATCAGCTGCAATAGCTGCCATAATCTCGGCACGGGCGGCGTCGACGCCGGTCCGACCTCGATCGGCCATGGCTGGGCGAAGGGCCCGCGCCGCGCGCCGACCGTTCTCAACGCCGTTTTCAACGTCGCCCAGTTCTGGGACGGCCGCGCCATCGACCTCAAGGCCCAGGCCAAGGGCCCGGTCCAGGCCGATGTCGAGATGAACAACACGCCGGCGGCCGTCGAATCGACGCTGAAGAGCATGCCGGCCTATGTCGCCGAGTTCAGGGCGGCCTTTCCCAACGACGCCAATCCCGTCAGCTTCGACAATATGGCCAACGCCATCGAGGCGTTCGAGGCGACGCTGACGACGCCGAACTCGAAATTCGACAAGTTCCTCGCCGGCGACGTCAACGCGCTGAACGACACGGAGAAGAAGGGCCTGCGCCTGTTCATGGACAAGGGCTGCTCAGCTTGCCACAGCGGCGTGAATGTCGGCGGCAACGGCTACTTCCCCTTCGGCGTCGCGCAGAAGCCCGATGCGGCGATTCTGCCTGTGGCCGACCGCGGCCGCGCCAAGGTCACGAATAACGATTCGGACGCCTTCGTCTTCCGCTCGGCGCCGCTTCGCAACGTCGCCCTGCGTGCGCCGTATTTCCACAGCGGCGCGACCTGGACGCTCGAGGAAGCCGTCGACGTGATGGCGAAGGATCAACTCGGCGCGGCGCTGAGCCCGGACGAAAACGCCGCCATTGTCGCCTTTCTGGGCGCGCTGACCGGCGAGCAGCCAAAGGTGTCTTATCCAATCCTGCCGGCGCGCGCCAAGGACACGCCGCGCCCGCAGTAAGAACAATATTGGGGGCGCCCGCGGGCGCCCTCAGTTTGTTGACAAACTTCCCGAGGGGCCTCGTCCTTCGAGACGCGAGCTGCGATCTTGGGCTTGAGATCAACATTCTTTTTTGTGCAAGTCGGGAAAACCCGACTTGCACTTGCTCCTCAGGATGAGGCCTAACTATTTGGCGTCGAAAGAAAAAGCCCCTCATGCTGAGGAGCTTGCGCAGCAAGCGTCTCGAAGGACGAGGGGCGCCGCCGCTGCTTTGTCAGTAATCTGAGGGGCTCCCGCGGGCGCCCCTTTTTTCCTGCGCCGCTTGATCCTGCGCAAGCCGCTTGTGGAAAAGCTCTTTTCAAGCCTGCTTCCTGCGTGGTCCTGCCGACGGCGCCTTTCGTCGAGAATTTTGGACAGATCGACGCAGTCCTAGAGGCGGGGCGGCCCCGCTTGGCGCCACAGTTTCTTCAAACCTGTGACGCGACGATGGCGTCGTGCTGCAAAATTCCAGAAAATCAAAAGATTAGCTTGACGTCCGCGAGCCGTCGCGGCCGCCGCCTTGCTACCCATAAGGGTTGTCTATATCCAGTCCACTGGGGTTGTTATTACTATTCGATAGACAGTTTTCAGCTATACCAAGGGATATTGATATTATGTTGGTGAGGGGGAATGGTTGGGCCACGCTAAACGGGGTCTTGGTCTGGTCCTTGCGGGGGTCGGGTTTTGGGCTTTGTTTAGGCGGCGACGTCGGTGTTCGTCCGATAACAACAAGCGGCTGGATTGGATGTTCGATCTTTGGGGAAGGTTTCTCTGGGATTGGGGATCTGAGGGCTGCGGCAAGAAGGGCGGTATGGCGTGGGGCGACGTTTTGGGACGGGCCCAGCCTAACGTTTAATCAAACGAGGACGAAGCGGTTCCGTTCTGGGAGGCGGAGCTTTTACCGGTCACGCGCATATCCCTGGGAGCACATAGGAGGAGTTAAATATGAGCTCGACGACTAGCGCTGCTGCTGGCGCAGCTGCTGAGGTAGAGTCCGTAGTCGATCTTCGTGGCATGTGGATTGGACTGGCTCTGCTGAACACGTTTTATCTGATCGTGCGCATTTACGAGCAGATCTATGGCTGGCGCGCTGGCCTGGATTCGTTTGCGCCGGAATTCCAGACTTACTGGATGTCGATCCTTTGGACCGAGATTCCTCTGGAGCTGGTTTCCGGCCTGGCGCTTGCGGGCTATCTTTGGAAGACGCGCGACCGCAACGTTGACGCGGTTGCGCCTCGTGAGGAGCTTCGGCGCATTGCGGTGAACATCCAGTGGCTGGTTGTTTACGCGTCTGCGATTTACTGGGGCGCGTCGTTCTTCACGGAGCAGGACGGCACCTGGCACATGACGGTTATCCGTGACACGGACTTCACGCCGTCGCACATCATCGAGTTTTACATGAGCTACCCGATCTATTCGGTGATCGCGGTTGGGGCGTTCTTCTATGCGAAGACGCGGATTCCGTTCTTTGCTCATGGCTACTCGCTGGCCTATCTGATCGTGGCCATTGGTCCGTTCATGATCATCCCGAACGTTGGCCTGAACGAGTGGGGCCACACCTTCTGGTTCATGGAAGAGCTGTTCGTGGCTCCGCTGCACTGGGGCTTCGTGTTCTTCGGCTGGATGGCGCTGGGCGTGTTCGGCGTGGTTCTTCAGCTCCTGGCCCGCATTCATGCGCTGATCGGCAAGGAAGGCGTCGCCCTCCTGACCGCCGAGTAATGACGGACAAGGCCGCTCGCGCCCAAGGGCGCGGGCGGCGGTCTGGGCGCGGGATTTTTTCTAAACGGACAAGGGAGCGGGCATGTCTGGCCGCGTGAGGCGACCGGGTCTCTCGTTTCGTGTCGAAAACCGGGGTTAACCCGGCTGTGAAGGGAAGGTTTCGCGGCGCTGCGTCGAGCGCGCTGCGCGAGAGAAAACCGGGCGGGCGGGTTTTTCCGCCAGTCCGGGCGCGGGTCCGGGGGCGCGAGGCTTCGGGTCTGCGGCGATAAGAAAGCTCGGGGCCTGGAGGGTTTCCGAGAAACACCAAGGAGAAGAGTGATGTCACAATCGAAAAGCGGGGGGGCGGTCGGTCCGTTCAACTCCGTCGCCGAGGCGGCGGGTTGCGTCGCGACGGTGGACTGGATGCTTCTGGTTCTGCTGTTCTTTGCCGTTCTGGGCGGCTATCACGTCCACTTCATGCTGACGGCGGGCGACTGGGACTTCTGGGTTGACTGGAAGGATCGTCGTATGTGGCCGACGGTCGTGCCGATTCTGGGCGTGACCTTCTGCGCGGCTTCGCAGGCTTTCTGGTGGGTTAACTTCCGCCTTCCGTTCGGCGCCGTTTTCGCGGCTCTGGGCCTTCTGGTCGGCGAGTGGATCAACCGCTACGTCAACTTCTGGGGCTGGACGTATTTCCCGATCAGCCTCGTGTTCCCGTCCGCTCTGATCGTTCCGGCGATCTGGCTTGACGTGATCCTGCTTCTGTCGGGCTCCTATGTGATCACGGCGGTTGTGGGCTCGCTGGGCTGGGGTCTGCTGTTCTACCCGAACAACTGGCCGGCGATTGCGGCGTTCCACCAGGCGACCGAGCAGCATGGCCAGCTGATGACGCTTGCCGACCTGATCGGCTTCCACTTCGTCCGCACGTCGATGCCGGAATACATCCGCATGGTCGAGCGCGGCACGCTGCGCACGTTCGGTAAGGACGTTGTGCCGGTTGCGGCGTTCTTCTCGGGCTTTGTCTCGATGATGGTGTATTTCCTGTGGTGGTTCATGGGTCGCTGGTATTCCACGACCAAGGTCATCGACACCATCTGATGCGGGCTTGGCCGGGGTTTTCTTCGGCCCAACTCGAAAAGAGAAACGCGGACTGGAGTTGGTTGGGTCGTTGATTTGGCCTGCTGGTCCGCGGCTGAAAAAATCGGCTGGCGCGCGAGGCGCCGGCCGGAAGAGGAACCTGGGAGGTTTGTTCATGAAAAAGCTAGTCAAGCTCGCCGCCATTGGCGCGGCGGCTGCTGTGGCGGCGACGCTGGGAGCCGTGGCTCCGGCTTCGGCGCACGGCGAGAAGTCGCAGCAGGCGTTCCTTCGCATGCGCACGCTGAACTGGTATGACGTTCAGTGGTCGAAGACGACGGTCAACGTCAATGAAGAGCTGGTTCTGTCCGGCAAGGTTCACGTCTTCTCGGCGTGGCCGCAGGCGGTCGCGAATCCGCGCGTGTCGTTCCTGAACGCCGGCGAGCCCGGCCCGGTTCTGGTTCGCACGGCCCAGTTCATCGGCGAGCAGTTCGCTCCTCGTTCGGTGTCGCTTGAGATCGGCAAGGACTACGCCTTCTCGATCAACCTGCGCGGCCGTCGCGCCGGCCGTTGGCACGTCCACGCCCAGATCAACGTCGAGGGCGGCGGTCCGATCATCGGCCCCGGCCAGTGGATTGAGATCAAGGGCGACATGAAGGACTTCACCGACCCGGTGACGCTCCTTGACGGCTCGACGGTCGACCTTGAGCACTTCGGCATCAGCCGCGTTTACGCGTGGCATCTGCCGTGGCTGGCGATTGGCGCGGCGTGGATCCTGTTCTGGTTCATCCGGAAGGGCATCATCTCGTCCTATATCCGCGTTGCTGAAGGCCGTCCGGAAGACGTCATTGGCGACGACGACCGCCGCATTGGCGCGATCGTCCTGGCTCTGACGATCCTTGCGACGATTGTCGGCTACGCCGTGACGAACTCGACCTTCCCGCGCACGATCCCGCTTCAGGCCGGCTTGCAGAAGCCGCTGACGCCGATCGAGACGGAAGGCACGGCGGGCGTGGGCAAGGAGCAGGTGACGACCGAGCTGAACGGCGGCGTCTACAAGGTTCCGGGCCGCGAGCTGACCATCAACGTGAAGGTCAAGAACGGCACGTCGCAGCCGGTTCGCCTCGGCGAATATACGGCGGCTGGCCTTCGCTTCCTGAACCCGTCCGTGTTCACCACGAAGCCTGACTTCCCGGACTACCTGCTTGCCGACCGCGGCCTGTCGAACGACGACACGATCGCGCCCGGCGAGTCGAAGGAGATCGTCGTGAAGATCCAGGACGCGCGTTGGGACATCGAGCGTCTGTCTGACCTGGCTTACGACACCGACAGCCAGATCGGCGGCCTGCTGTTCTTCTTCTCGCCGGACGGCAAGCGCTTCGCGGCTGAAATCGGCGGCCCGGTGATTCCGAAGTTCGTCGCCGGCGATATGCCCTAAGCGAGCCAAAATCGCCTAAATCAATGGCCGGCCGGACTTCTGTCCGGCCGGTTCTTTTTTTTGCGCGTCGATGACGTCTTCGCGTTCCCGGCGCCGGCGCCGCGCCCAGGGTCGAATTCGCGAGATTTTCGACCGTCTTTGTTTGCTGAAAATCAATTGGTGCGTCCTTTAGACGCAAATCCAGTCACGGCTTTTTGCTCGCGCCCCGACCTGTTTTGGATACAAAGTAGCGCTTGAGCGCGCGCGATCGCGCATCTTTCGGCCGTCGCCGGACCGGAAGCTTAAGAAATGCGGACGCCTTATCATACAGGCGGCGATGGCCAGTCGGCCGGTAACTCAAGAAGAAAGCGCGCACATGAAAGCGCGTTTCGAAGTCGAGGGATGAAATGATGAATTGGCGTAGCCTTGCAGCGGCCCTTTTCGGCGCGGCGCTTTCATTCGGTCTTGCGCCGCAGGCGCGCGCGGAGGGCGGCGCGGGGCCGGAGGCCATGTCCATGGGCAATATGTGCATGGTCATGTTCGGCTACGACATGATCCACATCACGGTTTTCCAGCCGGACAAGTCTCGCAGCGAATATTGCGACGAGATCCCGTCGACCGGCCGCACGATAATGGCGTTCGACATCGAGACGCCGGCATTCCGGGATTTGCCGCTCGAAGTGCGCATCATCCGGGATCCGCTGATGCCGACTCTGCCGACCGGCGCCGAACTGGAGGCCCTCACCGAGCTCCATGTGCCGGCCAAGAAATATACAAAGGGCACCTTCAGCCTGGAGCATGACTTCAAGAGCAACGGCCATTACATCACCCTCGTCACGTTGACGCGCGAGAATGGCGAGCAGCAGACCGAGATGCTGAAATTCATGGTGGGCGAGACCCTCTGGGCCTGGGTGCCGCAGATCGCCGGCACGATTCTCATCGGCGGAATGGTCTTCGTCTACTGGAAACACACCCATCCGACATCCAAGAAGAAGGAGGCCAAGGAGACCGTCGCGTCTTGAAGGAGCGGCGGGTCGTGAGCATTTTCGAGGAGAAAAAGAACGATAAAAGGCGGGTGCGCCTTTAGGGGAAACGTCATGAATGGACTGAACTTTCCTTCGCGTCGCGTGATCGGTTTCGTGTTCGCGGGCGTCGTGGCCGCCACGGCCGCAACGGCGCCGGCCCGCGCGCACTCGTTCCTCGTCGAGGCGACGCCCTCGTCGAAGGATCACGTCGCGACAGCGCCCAAGACCGTGAAGTTGCGTTTTGGCGGCGGAGTTGAGCCGAAATATTCGAAGCTGACGATCGAGGATGCGAGCGGCAAAGTTCTCGGCGAAGGCTCGAACGGCGTGCCCGACAAACCCCGCGAATTGTCAATGGACGCGCCGGAGCTCGCGCCGGGCAAGTATATCGTCCGTTACCGCGTCCTCTCGACCGACGGCCATGTTGTCGAGGGCAACTACGAATTCACGGTCGATCCCAAGTAAAGGCGCGGCTGAACTCCAAACGGACAGCGAAGCGTCGCTGGAACATCCGGCGACGTACGCTCCGGGGCGTTTGGCGCAAATTCCTCCCCTGGAAAAAGCGGAACGGGCAAAGGGCGAGAAACGACGATGTATCTTTCTCTCGCATTCATACGATTCCTCGAGAGTCTGCCATCGGCGTTGGCGGTCGGCTTGCTCCTGATGCCGCGTCTCATCGGCGAAGATCCGGGGCGCTTCAAAATCCCGGTCGCCGCGGCGGCGGTTCTGAGAGCGTTGCTCGGCGTTCCGCTGCTCTACCTGATCGCCCGCAACATCATTCCTGCCGACAGGCCGATCGACGCCGGCTTGCTGTCGGAGTTCACCTTCGGCACGAGCGTCGGAAAGGCGTGGGTCGCCACTCAGGCGCTCGCGCTGATTTTCGCCGGATTGACGATCGCGCGATTCTTCGCGCCTTCCAATTTGCTCGACAGAGTTACGCTATTTGCCGGCGTCGTCGTTCTCGCGGTCGTCTCCGTCACCGGCCATGCGATTGACGACGGCCTGCCGGTCTGGACCCAGATCAGCTTTCTGCTGCATACGGCCGCGGGCCTCACCTGGCTCGGCGGCCTGCTCGGCCTCATCTGGTGGATGTTTACGGCGCGGAGCAAGCCCCCGGAAGTCGCGGCGCAACTTGCCGAGCGCTGGTCCCTGGTGGCGAAGGCCGCCGTCGGGCTTGTCGCCGTGACGGGCGTCGCCATGGCGTATGAGAATGTCGGCAGCGTGCCGAATATGCTCGCGACGCCCTACGGCCGGCTGCTGACGCTCAAGCTCACCTTGCTCTGCGCCGTCCTGCTCTGCGCGCTCGCCATCGTGCGTTACATGCGTACGCGGCCGGCGGGCGAGTTCGACGTCGACTGGGTCGGCAAGATCGGCAGCCTCGAGGCGGTTTTCGGTCTCGGGCTGCTGGCGATCGCGGGATATATTGCGGTCATCACGCCGGCGTCTCACGAGACGGATGTTTATTGGCCGCTCCCGTTTCGCCTTTCCTACATCGCGACCTGGGGGCAAAAGCCCGTCTTCCCCTCGCCGATCTGGTGGTGGGCGATTGCGGCCGGCGTTCTGGCGATCATCGCCGCGCTTGTCTGGTGGACGCCAGCGACTCGCGAGAAGCGCATCTACGCAACGCCGGCGGCGACGATCGGAGCTTTGTTCTGCCTCGCCGTCTCATTCTCGACCGAGGCCTATACCGACACCTATAACGACCCGACGCAGGATTTCACCGCGGAGTCGATCTCACGCGGCATGGGAGCTTTCCAGGAGAATTGCGTCGCCTGCCACGGTCCCTTGGGCGAGGGCAACGGCGCAATGGCCAAGGACCTCAAAAACGCGCAGGGTTTGAAGATCGAGCCGGCGGATCTGACGGCGCCGCATGTCGGGACGCATACGATCGGCGACATCTTCCACTGGCTCACTTTTGGGGGCCAGAGCGGGGTGATGCCAAGCTTCTCCCATGTGCTCGACGTCGACGACCGCTGGGACATGATCAATTATCTGCTGATGCTGTCGAGCACCAATCGTTCGCGCTTCATCGGGCCGCAGGCCATGATCCAATGGCTCATTGCGCCCGATTTCGCGCTGATCGACCCGAAGGAGGAGATCACGACCTTCTTCAAGCTTCGCGGTAAGCCGACGCTTCTGTCCTTCGCGCGCTGCACGGCGACGGGGGACCAGAAGAAGGAATTGGACGCGAGCCTGTTGAAGGCGGCGGAGGCCGCGAAGTCGGCCGACGTGAATCATGTCACGGTCTATACGGGCGACTGCCCGGCCGAGGCGAAGGCCAGGGAGGCGCTGCATCCGGCGGCGGTCGAGAAAGCCTATTCGGTGATCAACCGCTATCCGAACGTTCCCTATACGCCCGAGATCGCGCAGGCGCATTTCCTTGTGGACCGCTCGGGCTATGTGCGGGCGCGCTTCAAGCAATTCGGGGCCGACGACGGCAGCGCGGCGCAGTTCGCCGCCCAGGCGGCCATGATGGCGAACGAGCCGCTGGTCGAGATCAGCCTGCATTCTCACTGAGGCACAGGCTCAAGCAACGCGCGTGGGGCGTCTTTTCGCGTCGGCAGGGAAAAGCCGGCCGTTTTAGGGAGAGAAACATGACCATCAAGCGGCGTGATCTTTTGGCGACCGGCGGCTCCTTGCTCGCGGGCGTCGCCATGGGCGTTTTCATTCCTTCGCGGGCAGCCAAGGCGCATGAATACGAGGTGGGCAAGCTGAAGGTCGAGCATCCCTGGCTGCGCGCGCCGGGCGACAACGAAAAAAACGCGACCTTCTATGCTTTCCTGCACAATAACGGCGACACGCCCGACAGGCTCGTCGCCGTTAAGGTCGAGAAGTTCGAGAAGGCCGTGATTCACGGCGACCCAAAGAACCTCGAGCTGGAGGCGCCGATCGTTATCCCGCCGAAGAGCAAGGTGACGGCTGCGCCGGGCGGCGTCTATGTCGCATTGCTGGGCGCCAAGAAACATCTGGAAGTGGGCTGGGGACTCGAAATGACCCTCGTCTTCGAGAAAGCGGGAGAGGTCGTTATCGACGCTGCGATCGATGCGCCCGACGCCAAGCACGCCCATGACGCCGAGGCCATGGAGCGCTGGGAAAAAGCGCACAACAAGGACACGTCCGGCCCGAAGGACGCTGCGCCGGCCAGCCACGACCACCATCATCACGAGGAGAAGAAATAGGCGCGGGAGCGCGTATCCTCGCAAAACAACGGGCGCGGCCGAAGCCGCGCCCGCCGCTTTTCAAAGGTCGCCGACAATCCCCGGCGGGCGGGAGAGAGCCCGCGCCGCTGAAGGCGATGCCCCGGCCACTGGCGGTCGGAAGCCCCCACAGCCCCCCGTAAACGCCCAAAAACAAACGCGCGCCTGTCTGGCGCGCGCTTTTCCCTCAGAGACCAAGCGATCAGCGATCGACGCTGACCAGACGGCCCGAAAATTCGGTATTATCGGCAACCGGGGTCGAGGCCCTCTGAGCCGAGTTGATCGGCAGCGCAAAGCCGAGAACAAAAGCCGCCGTCGCCATAGCCGCTACAAGCAAAATGGAAACTCGAAACTGGCGACGAGCCGACTCGCGATCGAAGCTACGCGTGAAGGCCGGTTCAATCTGATCGTCGAATTTATCAACGAGCGACATCGTCCTAAATCCTCTCGGGTCTTCGCCCTTGCTTTTCCCTTCCGCGGCCTCTCCCTCTGCCGCCTCAGGTGACCTCCCTGCGTCTCCGCGCTTGCGAGCTCGGAGTAGAAACGACGATGAGCCGAAAAAGTTGCATGCCCGCGTCGAATTATTCATAAAATTTTAAGATGTTCCCGCATTGGGGTTAACGGTCCGCAAATCGGATGTCGGAAACTCCGGAACCCGCGACCCTGCCGCCGCCGCCAATCTTCTGATCTTGTTTGTTTTTCCGTGCGTGCCGGACAACCGCCGCATAGAAGCAGACGAGGGCGAGGACGCCGATCGGCAGATGGAGCGCCATCGCAACCGGCCGAGCGATCAGCGGGGCGACATAGGCAAAGCCGAGCGCCGATTTCTCATAGGGCAGGAAGCCTTTCTGGAGTCCGTGCGAGAGGAGCAGCGCCATCGCCGGCGCGAGCGCCATCATGTCGTAATCGAGCAAATAAGGCGTCGACAGAAGCATGGCGCCAATTGTTGCGGCCGCCTTCACTCGCGCGTCAGCGGCGGAGCGCAGCACCCAGATAAGCGCCGCGAGCGCGACGATCGTCGAAAGCCCCTGGCAGAACCAGGCGGTGGACGACTCGCCGCCCATGAGCCGCACGGCGGCGAAGACGCTCTGGATTTTTTCGAGGCCCGTCGCGCCTTCTTCCACGATGCGGCGCGTGAAGCTTAGACTTTGGAAAAAGGCGCGCCAGCTCTCGACTCCGAAGGCCATGACGCTTGCGGCGGTCATGGCCAGGAAGGTCGCGGCGGCGCCCGCCAGCGCCCGCCAATGACGGCCCATCAGCAGAGCAAGCGGAAGCGCGAGCGCAAACTGCGGCTTGTAGGCGAGGAGCGCGAAGAGTGCGCCGGCGATCAACGGCCGCCGGTCCAGCAGGACGAAGCCGCCGCCGAGCAGCGCGGCGGTGAAGAAGCCGTTTTGCCCGTGGCCGAGATTCACGATGACCGCCGGAAAGGCGAGCGCAGCGACCAGCACGTCGCGTCGTCCGAGGCCCGACCGGCGCAGGATCGCGAAAACGGAAAGGACGTAGAGCGCCAGCGTCCCGAATTGCCATAGCGCCAGCGCGGGCAGATAGGGCAGGCGCGCGAGCAGCGCCGCCGGCGCCAGAAAATAGGGCGGATAATGCCAGCCGAAGACGCCCGTCCCGGAACCGAACTCGGCGCGCTGCGCCTCGACGTGGCGCAGGATGTCGAAAGGCGCTTCCGGATGTCCGGCGAGGACTTCCTTGCCCGCGACCCAGACCTGGCTGAAATCGGAGCCGAGCGGCAGATTGTTCGGCCCCATGCGGCCCTGCGAGGTCGCGACCGCGCCAAAGGCGGCGAGCGAGTAGAAAGCGAGCAGAATGAGGGGATAGACGCGCAGACGCTCGGGCGTCATCCAATCGCCGCTTCTGATCGCCGCCAGCATCATTCCTCCCGTTTCGCCGTCGCCAGAGGGAGGGACGATAGCCGCCCCGGGTTAATGGGCGCGGAATCAGCCGAGAGCTTGGACTGCGGATTTTCATTGCCGGTCGTCGCCCCGCAAATTATGGTGCGACGCACACTTCCCCTACCGGACAATGACGGCAATGACCTTCCTCGCCCACGCTCTCTCGCGCGTAAAGCCCTCCGCCACAATCGCCGTGACGCAGAAGGCGCGCGATCTAAAAGCGCAGGGCAGGGAAGTGATCAGCCTGTCTGTGGGCGAGCCGGATTTCGACACGCCGGAGCACATCCGCAACGCCGCCAAGGCGGCGATCGACCGCGGCGAGACCCGCTACACCCCGGTGCTCGGCATCCCGCAACTGCGCGAGGCCGTCGCCCGGAAGTTCAAGCGCGAGAACGGGCTCGATTACAAGGCCTCGGACACGATCGTCGCGACGGGCGGCAAGCACATTCTGTTCAACGCCTTTCTGGCGACGATCAACGCCGGCGACGAGGTCGTCGTCACCGCCCCCTATTGGGTGAGCTATCCCGAGATGGTCGCCATTTGCGGCGGCAAGACCGTCTTCGTCGACACGAAGATGGAGGATGGCTTCAAGCTTCAGCCGGAGGCGCTCGAGGCGGCGATCACGCCGAAGACCAAGTGGCTGGTGCTGAACTCGCCCTCGAATCCCTCGGGCGCCGCCTACAGCCGCGACGAGATGAAGAAGGTGACGGACGTGCTCGTCCGCCATCCGCATGTGCATGTGCTCACCGACGACATCTACGAGCATCTCGTCTATGGCGAATTCAAATTCGTCACCCCGGCCCAGGTCGAACCGAACCTCATGGACCGCACGCTTACGATGAACGGCGTGTCCAAGGCCTACGCCATGACGGGCTGGCGCATCGGCTACGCCGCCGGGCCGAGCAAGCTGATCAAGGCCATGGACCTTCTGCAGGGGCAGCAGACCTCGGGCGCCTGCTCCATCGCGCAATGGGCCGCCGTCGAGGCGCTCGACGGGCCGCAGGAGCATCTCGGCATCTTCCGCAAGGCCTTCGAGGAGCGGCGCGACCTCGTCGTGTCCATGCTGAACCAGGCGAAATATCTGCAATGCCCGACGCCGGAGGGCGCCTTCTACGTGTTCCCTTCCTGTGCGGAGGCGATCGGCCGCAAGACGCCCACGGGCAGGGTGATCAAGACCGACGAGGATTTCGTCACCGAGCTGCTCGAGGCGGAAGGCGTCGCCGTGGTGCACGGCTCGGCCTTCGGCACGGGGCCGAATTTCCGCATTTCCTACGCCGCGTCGGCGCTGACGCTGGAGACCGCCTGCGCGAAGATTCAAGCCTTCTGCGCGAGCCTGAAGTAGGCTTTTCCTGACGTCTATCTATCTCCATCGGGAGTTGTGAAAGCCGGCTTGGAAGCTGATTCCCCGTCGTGTCGCGGCGCCGTGGGCCGCGCGCCCTAGGCGCGGCGCATTTCGCTCCCTAAATTGCGCGAATGCGTCGCCGCTTACTGGCGGCGGATTTCACGGAACGCGCCCATGACCCTTTTTCTTCTCATAGTGCTCGCGGCGGTGAGCGGGCTTATCGCCTATATTTCGCTTCAACCGAACAGCTTCAAAATCGCGCGTTCCGCGATCTTCGACGCGCCGCCGGACCGAATTTATCCCGAGATCAACGACTTCCATAATTGGGAGAAGTGGTCGCCCTGGGCGCGGCTCGATCCTGACCAGAAGACGACCTATGGCGGCTCGCCGCTCGGCGCCGGCTCAACGCTGGAGTGGTCCGGGAACAACAAGGTCGGCGCTGGAAGGATGACCATCAAGGAAAGCAGCCAGAACGAGCGCGTGCGCATCAAGATCGAGTTCTTCAAGCCGATGCAGGCCGTCAACGACGTGCAGTTCGACCTCAAGCCGATCGGCGAAACGAAGACGGAAGTCGTCTGGGCCATGTCCGGCCGGAATGAGTTCATGGCCAAGGCAATGCACGCCTTCATGAATATGGACAAAATGGTCGGCGGCCAGTTCGAGCAGGGGCTCGCCAATCTCAAGGCGATCGTCGAGGCCGCGCCGAAGGCGTTGCCGAGCGAATAGATAATGTCGGCGGGGCGCGGAGAGCGATCATGCTTTTTCTCCAGCTCCTCGCGATCGCGAGCGTCGCGCTCTACTTTGCGCCGACCGGCGCTCACCTGTTCGAGCTCCCCAACAAGCTCGCCTTGTCGCCGGACGCGTATATCGTCGCCCAGCAGCTTTATGCGGGCTGGGCGACGTTCGGAGTCGTGATCATGGTCGCGCTCGCCGCGAGCTTCACGCATATGCTGTTATCCCGCAGCAACAGAACGGCGGCCGCCCTCTCCGCCGCCGCCTTTATCGCCTTGCTTTCCACGCAGGCGATCTTCTGGACCTACACCTATCCCGTCAATGTGGAGACCCGGAACTGGACGCTCGCCCCCGTGCATTTCGAGGAGGCGCGGCGCCAGTGGGAATATTCCCACGCGGCGTCTGCGGTCCTTACTTTTTTCGCGCTTGTCTCCTTGTCCGCCTCGGCGCTCAAATTCCAGTCGGGGAAAGTCCGCCCGCTGAAAAATGCGCCGCTTGCCCCTCGGGCGAGTCGGTGTGATTGCCGCATCTTCGGATGAGCGGGAGAGGTTCACATGAGATTCACGGTGCTGGCCGCTCTCGGCCTCATGGCTTTCGCTGCAACGATGACGGTCGAGTCGATAGGGGCGAGCGCCGCCGTTTGTGCGGCCGGCCCCCGCCGAGCCGGCTGCGCGGGCTATCGTGGCGCGGCCGTCATGCGCCGCGCCCGGTCGCGCCAGTCCGCCGCGTGTGCCGCACGGTATGGTCGGGCGGCGTGCGTCGCACCGTCTGCTACTGACCCGAAAGATTTGGCGCGCGGCGGGGCCGGCCGCCGCGCGCAATCCAATTGGCGCGCCGGCCTACTTGGCGGCGTCGTACATTTCCTCGACGTGTTCCCAGTTCACGAGATGATCGAGGAAGGCCTTGAGATAGTCGGCGCGACGGTTGCGGTAGTCGATGTAGTAGGAATGCTCCCACACGTCTGCGACAAGCAGCGGCTGCGCGCCATGCACCAGCGGGTTCTCTGCGTTCGGCGTCTTGCGGATGGCGGCCTTGCCGTCCTTGAGCTCCAGCCACACCCAGCCCGAGCCGAACTGGCCGAGACCTTCCTTCTGGAACTCTTCCTTGAACTTGTCGAACGAGCCGAAGCTGTCGACGATCAGCTTCTCGATCTTGCCGGGAGCCGCGCCTCCGCCGTTCGGCTTCATCCACTTCCAGTAATGATGGTGGTTGTAGTGCTGCGCGACATTGTTGAAGATCGGCGTGTTCTTACCGAAGGAGCCGACGATCACGTCCTCGATCGGCTTGCCTTCGAACTCCGTGCCCTTGATCAGATTATTGGCGTTCGTGACATAGGTCGCGTGATGCTTGTCGTGATGGTACTCGAAAGACTCGCGCGACAAATAGGGCTGCAAGGCGTCGTAAGCGTAGGGGAGGTCTTCAAGGGTGAAGGACATCAATGCTCTCCTGAACAGGGATAGGACTCCGGGGCCCCGCGTTTAACTAGACCCGTCGCCGCGAAGCGGCAAGAACTAGAATAATTCTAAAATCTGGCGGACGGAACAAAAAACGGCCCGGCGGGAAGCGGGGCCGTTCTTCGGATTGGATAGCTTGCCCGGTTCAGGCCGTCATGCCGGCGTGCTCGGCCTTTTGCTTGTTCGATTTCGCCCTCAAAGCGAGCCACATCACGCCGACCAGCGAGACGAAACCCACGCCATAGAGGATGTATTCGATCATTCCCCAGAAGGTATAGAGCCCGACTGTGAAGGGGAAGCGTGATACCCATTCATTTCCAAGATCGTCCCGCACGGTGACGATGCCGACATAGTGACCTGCGTCCTTGAAGTCGTGCTCGAACGTCATAATGCCGTTGCGATAGACTTTAGGCTCCAGCTTGAAGACCGTCGCGGCCGTCAGGTCGCCCTTCTCATTGGCCTCGCCGCCCACATCCTTGATGATGCGGACGCCGATCGCCATGTCGCGCAGATCGTCCGAGACCGCTTCGAGCGCGATGACGGTCGGTCCGGTCTGGGCGATGTCCTCGCAGAATTCCTGCTCTTCGCCGGTGCGCTGATAGCCGATGAAATGCATCGTGCTCTGGCCGATGCGCAACACGCATTCGTCTTGCTCCAGCTTTACGCCGCCATGGGCCGAGGCGCCGGAGGGCGCCAGCCCGAATGCGGCGACAAGGCCCAGCGCAGCCGCTAAGACGCCGCGCTTCAACAAACCCCTCATGCTCGTCTCCTCATCAAGACATGTCAGGCCGTGTGGTCCGACGGCGCCCTCGCCGTCGCCCGCCGCTCGATCGGCCGGTCGGCTGGATGTTTGTATTGGATATGGCCTTTACTATGCGTCATCAGGACGCAGCTTCTTTTAAACATATAACACACTGAAATTACGTTATTTAGCGGCAATCGTCCATGCGGCCGGCCGAAAGCTCCGTGTCAACATATTGATATATATGTCTGCAATAGTCATATAACTAGAAAAACCGCGTCGTTTGGAGCGGAAGCGATGGCGCGCCCTTCAAAGTAAAGCAAGTATAGTTGTTTCGCGCCATTCGCGGCCGCCTTGCGCCTCCCTCCCGCCTATATGCTAAAAGATCGGCGTCGGAAGAGACGAGACCCGGATGAAACGCAGCTTCTCTAGTTTGGGCGTGTCGGCGCTGGGCCTGGCGTTGGCCGCCGGCGGCCTTTACGCCATGTGGACGGGCTGGGACATGATCCTGCTCGAACGCGGATGGAGTCTCTTCATCGCCGGTTCCGTCGCTCTCTCTGGAGGCGTGGTCACGATTGCGCTCGGCCGCGTCATCGCGCATCTTGCGCGGCTCGGCGCGGGCGTGATGGCGGCCGCGGCGCTCGTTCCGCGCGGCGAGGCGGAGCCTTCGCCTTCGCCTCCCGCTCACGCGCAGACCGGGGAGAGCGCGCCGCAAGCAAAACCCGAAAACGCGTCGGCGAAAGTCGAACTTGCGAAAGATCCCGACAAGGCTTTCGAGGGGCCCGATTTCTCCTCGATCATTGGCGCTCCCGCCAAGGAAGAGTCGATAGAGGTTGACCGTTATACGGCGGGCGACGCCACTTATGTGATGATGTCTGACGGATCGGTGGAAGTGCGCAGCTCGTCGGGAACGCAGCGCTATACGTCTCTCGCGGCGCTACGCGCGGACGCGGAAGCGCGCCAGCGTTAAATCAGCTTCGTCCGCCCCACATCAGAAAGAGCGCCGCGTCGCCGGGGAGGCCTTGCGGGAAGTCGATAATCTGCGCCGCGATCTTGAAGCCGCGCGGGTGCAGTTCGTTGCGCCAGCGGCGGAAGACGTCGGCGGGTTCGCCGCGCAGCGTCTCCGGCCAATGCGGATCGGGCGCGTTGATTGCGCGGCCGCCATCCACGCAGAGCTGCGAGGGAAAGCGGGTCAGCATGTGCTCGGCCAGGCCCGCCGAAGCCGCCTTGCGCGCATTGGCGAGCAGCTCGCGCCATTGCGCGTCGGTGAGGCGCTGCGCCGCGAGCTCGCGAATGCGCTGCTCGCGCATCTCCGCCACGGCCCGGCGCCGCTCGTCGCGTTCGGCCTCCAGCTCGCGCTCATGCGCCGCGACAAGTTGGCGAAATTCCTCGGCGGTCGCGACCTCGCAGAAATTCCGCTCGCGCGGCCGGATCGAGAGGACGGGGCGTTCGTGCGGCGGGAGAGCGCCGCCGCTGGCGATCGCCTGAATCACTTCCCGAAGCAGCACGAAGCCGACGAGCTTGTGACCGTCGACGACCGGCGCGCGCTTGAGATGATGATCCTCCATGACCTTTGCAATTTCCGGAAGCGCCGCGCCGCTCGAAACAGAAATGGCCGGGCTCGTCATGATGTCGCGCAGCGCGAAGGGGCCGGGATGAAACGTCGGCTTCGCGCGGTTGCGCAGCAGGAACGGCGGTATGTCGCCGAGATCGGCCCGGATCGGGGCGCGTGCGCGCTCCAGATTGCTCCGCGTGACGATGCCGATCGGCGAAAGCGCTTCGTCGACGACCGGCACGACGCCGATGTCGCATTCGGAAAGCAGCTTGGCGACATAATCGACATCGGCGTCGGCGGTGACGTAAGGGAAATGCCGATTCATCAATTCGCGAGCGATCATTGGGCCTCCTGTCGCTCTGCAATCACTCCGACAATTCGATCGTCACCGGCACATGGTCGGAAGGCCGCTCCCATCCGCGCGCCTCGGTGAGCACGTCCAGCTTCTTCAGCGCGCCGCCGAGCGCCTCGCTGACGAGAACGTGGTCGAGGCGCCGGCCGCGGTTCGACGCCGCCCAGTCGGCCGCGCGATAGCTCCACCAGGTGTAAAGCTTCTCGTCCGGCGGCACGAAGCGGCGCATGGCGTCGATCCATTTGCCGGCCCTGAAGACATTGGCGAGCTTCTCGACTTCAACGGGCGTGTGGCTGACGACCTTCAGGAGCTGCTTATGGCTCCAGACGTCGTGCTCCAGCGGCGCGATGTTGAGATCGCCGACCAGCGCGACGCGCCCCCTGGAGGCGCCGTTCTCGCCCCATGCTTTCATCTCGTCGAGAAAGCTGAGCTTGTGGGCGAATTTGGGATTGATCTCGACATCCGGCTCGTCGCCGCCGGCCGGCACGTAAAAATTATGCAGCGTGATCGGCCCGCCGTCGTCTTCGATCTCGACAGCGATGTGGCGCGCATCTCCCTTTTCGCAAAAATCACGCTTCTCGATGAGGCGCAGCGGCTTCTTCGAG
Source organism: Methylocystis sp. JAN1 (assembly GCF_052186135.1). Lineage (GTDB taxonomy): Bacteria > Pseudomonadota > Alphaproteobacteria > Rhizobiales > Beijerinckiaceae > Methylocystis. Next base: position 2,328,668 of record NZ_CP181499.1, read on the forward strand.
ACCACCGCGACGCCGTGGTAGCCCTTTTGGCCGTTGATCTCGACATGGTTGTAGCCGAGCGACGTGAAATCCTTCATGGGGAATTCGGCGTCGCGGCATTTCGTTTCCTGCAGGCAGAGGACGTCGGGCGCGCGCGTCTTCAGGAAATGCGCGACGAGCGGCATACGCAGGCGCACCGAGTTGATGTTCCAGGTCGTGATCTTCAAAGTCATTGAGCCTTGGTCTTGTCGCCGAAGAGGAACGGCGCGACGTCCTTCACGCCGGGCTGTTTCTGCGTGACGAAGGGAGTGGGGCGACAGACCGCCATCGCGGAGAGGCCGACGCGCGCTGTCAACAGGCCGTTGAGCACGCCTTCGCCGAGCTTCGCGGAAATGCGCGCGGCGACGCCATGGCCCAGCACCTGTTGCAGCAGCGTGTCGCCGACCGCGACTGTGCCTGTGATCGCAAGATGGGCGCCGACCGAGCGCGCGAGCTTGAAGAAGCCAAGCAGGCCAGGCCGGCCGCCATAGATTTCCGAGATGCGACGCATGAGCACGACCGCCTGTCCGGCGACGAAAAGCACGTCCAGGATCGCGCGCGGGCTGACGGCGGTGACGACCGAAACGCGCTTCGCCGCGCCGGCGATTTCGCGTCTCGCCAATTCGTCGAGCGGCGCGACGAGGTTGCGTTCCGCGAGATCGATCAGATCCTTGCCGTCGATAATCTGCTTGGCGTAATCAGCGACCAGGGCGCGCGGGCGACCGAGATCGGGGCGTCCTTCGTAGATTTTACAGAGCTCGAGCACGCGGATCTGCGCCGCGGCGGCATCGTCGGCCGCGCGCGCCTGCGCGAGCGCCGCATGAAGCTTCGCAATGCGGTTCTGAAGCAGGATCGAGCGGATTTCTCGCGCGACGAACAACAGCGCCGTGACGCCCGCCGCCGCGGCGAGCGCCAGCCCGATCGCGCCGAGAACGGGCGAGCGGGCGAAGAGATCCTCGACGAAATTCCAGATCCAGATGCTCAGCGCGAGCGTGAAAAGGCCCGTGACCGCCGATAGGAACACGCCGCCCGACGAGAAGATGTAACGGTCCAGCACGCCCTTGGCGCGGGCCGCCTTCGCGGCCGCTTCGCCCCCATGCGCGCCGTCGACAAGTTCCGCGGCTTCCGCGAAAATATCGGTCTCCGGCTCGACCTGCGGGGCGGGCTTCGAGACGACCGTTTCGTCGCCGCTGAGGCGAAAGGCGCGGGGGCGCGGTTTGCGCTCTGAGTTGCTCATTGAAGTTTTCCCGGGTTCTCGCCTCCCTTTAGCGCTTTCGGCGGCAAAACGGGAGCGTCATGATCGTGTGGGACGAAAGTCATTCTTTCGCTCGCCGTTCTTTGTCAGAACGTCTTACAAAGGGAGTAGGAATCGGCGCCGGTTGCAGCCTGGCCAAGGCTCCGTTAGCATTCGCCGCGTTTTCGCTGGCGCTCCCCCATATCAGGTTTCGAACGGTCCCGATGTCATTCCTGCCAGACGCGCTCGCGCTCATACTAGGCTACCTCCTCGGCTCCATCCCCTTCGGCCTGCTTCTGACGCGCGGCGCCGGGACGAGCGACCTGCGCTCCATCGGCTCGGGCAATATCGGCGCGACCAATGTGCTGCGGACCGGGCGTAAGGATCTCGCGGCGGCGACATTGCTGCTGGATGCGCTCAAGGGGACCATCGCCGTCCTCGTCGGCGCCAGGCTTTCGCCCGAGGGCGCGATGATCGCAGGTTTCGCCGCCTTTGTCGGCCACATCGCCCCGGCTTGGCTGAAGTTCAAGGGTGGGAAGGGGGTCGCGACCTTTCTCGGCTGCCTCTTCGGCCTGCACTGGCCGGTTGGTCTCGCCTTTTGCGGCATATGGCTTGGCGTCGCGGCCGTCACCCGCTACTCGTCGCTGTCGGCGCTCGTCGCCAGCGCGGCGGCGCCGCTCATTCTCCTCGCGCTGGGCCATGCCGGAGAAGCGTTTGTCGTCGGCGCGATGGCGGCGCTGCTGTGGCGCAAGCATGCGGAAAACATCGCCCGCTTGCGCGCCGGCACGGAAAGCCGCATCGGTCAAAAAGCATGAGCGGCCCGGCCTCGGGCGCGCGGCTGTCCGACGAGCAGCTTGTCGACTGGCTCCGCCTCATCCGCAGTGAAAACGTCGGTCCGCGCACTTTTCGCCAATTGATCAATCGCTATGGCGGCGCGGGCGCCGCGCTGGAGGCGCTTCCTGGTCTTGCCGCCAAATCTTTGCGCGGTCGGACGATCCGCATTGCTCCGCGCGATGAGATATTGCGCGAGATTGAGCGCGCCGCCGCGATGGGCGTGAGGTTCGTCGCCACCGGCGATCCCGACTATCCGCCGCTTTTGTGCGAAATTCCGGACGCGCCGCCAATCCTCTCAATTCGCGGGGTCGCGCGGACGGCGCGGCGCGACGGCGTCGCGCTGGTGGGGTCGCGCAACGCCTCCGCCGCCGGGCTCGCTTTCGCCGAGCGCATCGCGCGAAGTCTCGCGCGGTCGGATTACGTCGCCGTTTCCGGCCTTGCGCGCGGGATCGACGCTGTCGCGCATCGGGCGACGCTCGAGACGGGAACCATCGCCGTGCTCGCGGGGGGGCAGGCGCGCCCCTATCCGAGCGAGCACGAGCGGCTCGTGGCGGAGATCGCCAAGCACGGGCTTCTCGTCTCCGAGATGCCGCTCGAATGGGAGCCGCGCGGCCGGGATTTTCCCCGACGCAACCGCATCATCTCGGGGATCAGCCGCGCGACCGTCGTCGTAGAGGCGGCGCGGCGCTCGGGTTCGCTCATCACGGCGCGATTCGCCAATGAGCAAGGCCGCGAGGTCTTCGCCGTGCCTGGCTCGCCGCTCGACCCGCGCGCGGAAGGAACCAACGACCTGCTTCGCCAGGGCGCGACGCTCTGCGCAAGGCCGGAAGATGTGATTGACGCGCTCGCCGCGGGCGGCCCCCGGCCGGCGGGATCGCTGTTCGACGACGCCGACCGGTCGCCGGACGACGAGCCGCTGTTCGACGAGCTGGATATTTTTTCCGCGCAGGGCGCCTTCGCTTTTGAGGAGAGCGGGCCCAAGCCAACCGAGTATCCGGAGCCGACGGCGGCTCGCGAGACGCCGCCGGCGCCTGTGGAGCCATGCGCGGATGCAAGGGAGCTGGTCATGTCGTTGCTCGGACCGGCCCCTGTCGCGGTGGACGAGCTGATCAGGATTGCGGGCCTGCCGGCGCGGGAGGTTCAAGGCGTTCTCGTCGAACTCGACCTCGACGGCCGCCTTGAGCGGCACGGCGCAAATTCGGTTTCCCTTATTACAACTTAAAGTAGATTTATTCTTCCCGCTTGATCTTTGCGCCGCCGAGTTCGCGCGAGCGCATTTCCGCCTCGACGCGAGCGAGGCTTAGAAAATAGGCGACCATCGGCATTTCCGCGCGCCCGGCCAATTGAGAAAGTTCGGAGGCCATATCAGCGATATAGCTCGCCATCGCGGCCGCATCCTCGTCCGAGCGGCGCTCGATATTCGCTCTTTCGGCATATTTTGCCGGGGCTTTCGACATTCTCGACGGGGACATGGTTGAGCGGCCCATCTGTTCAGCCTCCGTGGTCCGGAGCTTCCGCAAAAAATGGATAAGACACGACCTTAACGTGTCTTTTCCTTAATGCTCAGCTCATGGATGTCAAGCAAAATTTACTCGTATAAGTTGTATACAAAGAGCGCGCACCGAAACCTTTGGGTTTTCTACTTTGTCGATGAAGAGTTATCGAACTTCCTCACGCCAGCCTAGCCAGACGGTCGAGCGCGCCTTGCAGTATATAGGCTGCCGCCATGCGGTCGACGACCTCCGCCCGCTTGGCGCGTGAGGCGTCCTGCGCGATGAGCTCGCGGGTGACGGCGGCGGTGGAGAGGCGCTCGTCCCAGAAAACGAAGGGCAGGGGCGTCAATTTGCGCAAATTCCGCATGAAGGCGCGGGTCGCCTGCGCTCGCGGCCCTTCGGTCCCATCCATGTTCAGAGGCAGGCCGAAGACGAGCGCCTGAATCTCGAAATCGGCGGCGCGTTTGAGAAGCGCCTCGGCATCGGCCGAGAATTTGACTCGCTTGATGGTGTCGAGCGGCGAAGCCAGCCGGCGTTCGATGTCCGAGAGGGCGAGGCCGATGGTCTTTGTGCCGAGATCAAGCCCCATGAGGCGGCCTTTAGGGGGCAGCGACCGGGCGATCTCCTCGAGCGACGTGGCGTTGGCGGTCATGCTTCGCGCTAACACGACTCGCCGCGTCGATAAATATGTCTTACGGCCTCCGGGCGGCGCCGGGCGCGCTGCATTGCGCCTTGCCGTCCCAGGCGCTATAGCGCCGTAGCAGGTTCATCCGGCGGAGCTTCCCAATGTCTGTCGATTCCGCGGTGGTTCGCCGCATCGCCCATCTCGCCCGCATCGCCGTCGATGAGAACGAGGTCGAGCGTCTGCGTGGCGAGCTCAACGCCATTCTCTCCTTCGTGGAGACGCTGTCCGAGGTGGACGTCGAGGGCGTCGAGCCCATCGCCTCCGTTCTGCCCATGCAGATGAAAAAGCGCGCCGACGTCGTGACGGACGGCGGCATCGCCGACGACGTGCTCGCCAATGCGCCCGTCAAGGAAGATCATTATTTCGTCGTGCCCAAGGTGGTCGAGTAAGCTCGCCGCGTCACGCCGTCCCCGCTTCCGATATATAAAGAGACTCGATGTCCGATCTGACGCATCTTTCCCTTGCCGAGGCGCGCGACGCGCTGAAGTCGAAGAAAATCTCGGCCGTGGAACTGACCAAGGCGCATATCGCCGCGATGGAAGGCGCGCGCGCGCTCAACTGCTTCATCACCGAGACGCCGGAACTCGCCCTGAAGCAGGCCGAGGCGAGCGACGCGAAGCTTGCGAGCGGGCAGGGCGGCGCGCTCGAGGGCCTGCCGCTCGGCGTCAAGGATCTTTATTGCTCCGCAGGCGTGCGCACGACGGCGGCGAGCCGCATTCTCGACGACTTTACGCCGCCCTACGAGTCGACCGTCTCCGGCAATCTCATCCGCGACGGCGCCGTTACGCTCGGCAAGCTCAATCTCGACGAATTCGCCATGGGCTCGTCGAATGAAACGAGCGCCTTCGGCCCCGTGATTTCGCCATGGAAGCGCAAGGGCGACCCGAACGCCAAGATCGTTCCGGGCGGTTCGTCCGGGGGCTCCTCGGCGGCTGTCGCCGCACATCTTTGCCTCGGCGCCACGGCGACGGATACGGGCGGCTCGATCCGTCAGCCGGCGGCTTTCACTGGCACGGTGGGCGTCAAGCCGACTTACGGCCGCTGCTCGCGCTGGGGCATCGTCGCCTTCGCTTCGTCGCTTGATCAGGCCGGCCCGATCGCGCGCACTGTGCGCGACGCCGCCATCATGCTGCGCTCCATGGCGGGCCACGATCCCAAAGACACGACGAGCGTCGACACGCCCGTGCCGGATTACGAGAAGGCCGTCGGCGCGTCGGTGAAGGGCCGCCGCATCGGCGTCCCGAAGGAATATCGGCTGGACGGCCTGTCGGCCGAGATCGCCGCTCTTTGGGATCAAGGCGTGCAGTGGCTGAAGGACGCGGGGGCGGAGATCGTCGAGATTTCCCTCCCGCATACAAAATACGCGCTGCCGACCTATTACATCATCGCGCCGGCGGAAGCCTCGTCGAACCTCGCGCGCTATGACGGCGTGCGCTACGGCCTGCGCGAGCCGGGCCGCGACGTCATCGACATGTACGAAAAGACCCGCGCCAAGGGCTTCGGCGCCGAAGTTCGTCGCCGCATCATGATCGGCACTTACGTCCTGTCAGCGGGCTATTACGACGCTTATTACGTGCGCGCTCAGAAGGTGCGCAGCCTCATCAAGCGGGATTTCGATCAGGCTTTCGCGGCCGGCGTCGACGCCGTGCTGACGCCCGCGACGCCCTCGACGGCCTTTGCGCAGGGCGAGCAGGGATCGACCGATCCCGTCGAGATGTATCTCAACGACGTCTTCACGGTGACGGTGAACATGGCGGGTCTCCCGGGCATTTCGGTTCCGGGCGGCCTCGCGGCCAACGGTCTGCCGCTCGGCTTGCAGCTCATTGGCCGTCCCTTCAACGAGGAGACGCTGTTCTCGCTGGCTTCCGCGATCGAGCAGGCGGCGCCGAAGTTCGGCTTCCCCGAGCCGTGGTGGCGCTGATGAACAAGGCCGCAACCGAGCCCGACCTCAAGGCGGCGCAGGACGAAATGTCAGACGTGCGTCGCGTTATCGACGAACTCGACGACGATCTCGTCGCCCTGCTCGCCAGGCGCCAGCGCCAGATCGAGCGGGCGGCGAAAGTAAAGCCGGCGCTTGGCATTCCCGCGCGCGTGCCGGACCGCGTCGACGAGGTGCTGGCGCGCGTGCTCGGCGCCGCGCGGCGCGAGGGGCTCTCGGTCGAGGTCGCGATGAATTTGTGGACGGCCATCATCGAATGGTCGATCCAGTATGAAGAGCGTCTGATGGGAGATCGGGCGCCGAAGGGGGAGTAATCCGGCGATAAATCTGACGCGCTCTTGCTTATGTCTGATATCCTCGTTCGAAACATTCCCGACGATCTGAAGCGGCAGATTGAGGAACGCGCTCGCGCCAACAAACGTCGCCTGTCGCGAGAAATCGAGGCGCTACTGAAGCGGGCTTTGGCTGCGCCGAGGCCTTCGGAGTATGGGCTAGGGGAAGAACTCCATATGCTCGTGCCGCCGGAACTTTGGACGGACGACTTCATACAGCCTCGCGACAATGCCGAGCGGCCAGGGCCCGATTTCGAGTGATCCTTCTCGACACGAACGTCATTTCTCAAGCCATGAAGCCCGACGGGAATTCAGCCGTCCGCTCCTGGTTGAGCTCCAAGCTCAAATCCGACCTGTATCTTTGCGCGCCGGTTCCCGCGGAACTTTGATATGGCGCGGGAATCCCGCCTTCGGGCAGAAAGCGCGACGCGTTGCTGCGCGCGTGCGAATTGATCGAAAGGGAGAAATTTGCGGGGCGCATTCTGCCCTTCGATCAAATGTCGGCGCGGCATTTCGCGAACTTGCGCGCCATTCGCAAAGTTGCTCGCGAGCCCCTCCCTGTCATGGATGGCGTCATCGCATCGATCGCTGCTGCGCATTCCATGACATTGGCTACCTGCAATACAAAGCGCTTTCAGGACCTCTGCGTTCCGCTCGTCGATCCCTTCTCCGGCTGACCGCGTTTACCCTTCCGCGTCGGGCGCGCGCTCGTCGCCCTTCCGCTCGGCCCGCTTCACACGCACGAATCCGTGGCGGATCGACCAGCGAAGGAATTTCAGGCGCTGCCAATGCAGACGGCGAGACAGCCGCTCCGCGCCCGGCCAGTGCGGCGCGAGGATCGCGAGGCCGAGCGGCACCATCCAGACGCCGAAAACCGGGAGTGGCGCGAGGACCGTGCCCCCGAGGACAAAGCCGAGTCCGGTGGGAACAGCGACGTAAGGGGGCGCGCCGCGCATGCGCTCGACGATGCGGGAGATACGGCTCCTGATGTCTTTTTTTTCGCCCATCGCTCTCGCTTCCTCCTTTGGCGGCGCCTCGCCCCGTTCCGCTCGCGCGCGCCGTGGTCTATATGGAAGGCGTAGGTTTAGCGAGGAAAATATGGCGACACAGGCGGCTCCATCCAAGCTCATAAAAGGCGCGACCGGCGATTGGGAAGTCGTCATCGGCATGGAAATCCATGCCCAGGTGACCTCGAACGCCAAGCTGTTCTCCGGCGCTTCCGCTGAGTATGGCGGCGCGCCCAACGATCACGTCTCTCTGGTCGACGCGGCCATGCCGGGCATGCTGCCGGTGATCAACGAGGAATGCGTCAAGCAGGCGATCCGCACGGGATTGGGGCTCGAGGCGCAGATCAATCTGCGTTCGATCTTCGACCGAAAGAATTATTTCTACCCTGATCTGCCGCAGGGCTATCAGATCTCTCAATACAAACACCCGATCGTCGGCGAGGGCCAGGTGATCGTCGACGTGTCGCCGACCGAACGCATCACGGTCGGCGTCGAGCGCCTGCATCTCGAGCAGGACGCCGGTAAATCCTTGCACGACCTTTCGCCGAGCGAAAGCCATGTCGACCTCAACCGCAGCGGCGTCGCGCTGATGGAGATCGTCTCCAAGCCCGACATGCGCTCGGCGGAGGAGGCGCGCGCCTATGTCACGAAGCTGCGCGCGCTGCTGCGTTACATCGGTTCCTGCGACGGCAATATGGAGCAGGGCTCGCTGCGCGCCGACGTCAACGTTTCCGTACGTCGCCCCGGGGGCCCGCTCGGCACGCGCTGTGAGATCAAGAACGTCAACTCGATCCGTTTCATCGGCCAGGCGATCGAGGTCGAGGCGCGTCGCCAGATCGGCATTCTGGAAGACGGCGGCAAGATCGATCAGGAGACGCGCCTTTTCGATCCCGCCAAGGGCGAAACGCGCTCCATGCGATCGAAGGAGGAAGCGCATGATTATCGCTATTTCCCGGATCCGGACCTGCTGCCGCTCGAGTTCGACCAGGCCTATGTCGATGCGCTGAAAGTCGAATTGCCCGAACTGCCGGACGCCAAGCGTCAGCGCTTCATCGACGAATACGGCCTGCCGCCTTATGACGCCGGCGTGCTCGTGATGGAACGCGCGAGCGCCGATTATTTCGAGGAGACCGCGAAGGGGCGCGACGCCAAGCTTGCTGCGAACTGGGTCATCAACGAGCTGTTCGGCCGCCTGAACAAGGAAGGTCTCGACGTCATGCGTTCGCCGGTCTCCGCGCAGGCCCTGGGCGCCATCATCGACCTCATCTCCAGCAACGTCATCTCGGGCAAGATCGCCAAGGATCTCTTCGAGATCGTCTGGACCGAGGGCGGCGATCCCAAGGAGATCGTCGAGAGGCGGGGGATGAAGCAGGTGACCGACACGGGCGCGATCGAAGCCGCGATCGACGCCGTCATCGCCGCCAATCCCGACAAGGCCGAGCAGGCGAAGGCGAAGCCGACCATGCTCGGCTGGTTCGTCGGCCAGGTGATGAAACAGACTGGCGGCAAGGCGAATCCGCAAGCCGTAAACGAGCTCCTCAAACAGAAATTGGGCGTCTGACCAACCGCTCTTTTCCGCGAGCGAATCACAGTCGGCTGCGTCTTGCGCGATTTTTTGTCTCGCGCACGGTGTCAGCCGACATTTTTTTTGCCTTTTTGCGTCTTGCGCACAAATTTTTTTCAAGGCGCGTCGCACCTCCGACGGCGCCCCTTCGAACCTGCGCTTGCAGGCCTGCGTCCAAACCTCTCCTCGCTCTTTTAGCGATGGCGCGCGAGCGGCCTTTCGGCGGAGAGCGAAACACGCGCGCAAGCGTTTCCATGACTTGTGCGCGTCTATTCAAGCGAGCGTCGGATTCAAACCGATCACAAAGAAAAACAACATATTGAATTACAGTCGCGGCATCGCGCCAGTGGCGGCGAACGCCGCGTGCGCGATGCTTTTGCATGCGCGCGCGCAAGCGGGTCGAGAGCGAATTCCGCGCGCGTCGACGCGATGCGGAAAGCAATCGCGCAGCGCGTCGACAGGAGTTTCGACGCGCTCTTCTTCGCGCTCGACGATGCTGCGACAGGATGCGCGAAGGCTTGTTTTGCATACGCGTCGTGCGGCGCCACTTGAACCGGCGATTAACCACGTTACGCTATTTGCGCGTATTGTCGGTCGACCATAACTCCGGCAATTCGGATCAAGGGGACTTATTATGGCGAGAGCTACAACGAAGCGTAAGCCGGCCAAGAAGGCTGCGGCGAAGAAGGGCGCGCGTAAAACCGCGACCAAGAAGGCGGCGACCAAGAAGCGCGCAGTAAAGAAGGCGACGACCAAAAAGCGCGCGACGAAGAAGACCGCGACGAAGAAGACCGCTCGCAAGGCCGTCCGCAAGGTAGCGACCAAAAGGCGCGTCGCGACCAAGAAGGCTGCGACGAAGAAGCGCGCGACCAAGAAGACCGCCGCCCGCAAGGCGCCGGCCAAGAAGCGTGCGCCGCGCAAGGTGAAGGTAGCTCCGCCGGAAACGCCGACCGAGGGCGCCTGATCAGGGCGTTTGCGCCATGCGTGATCAAGGGATCGCGCGTCGTGAACGCGCTTTCGCGCAGGAGTATTCGCCCGGGATCGCGCGCCAAGCGCTCCTCGGGCGAAACTTTTTTAGGGTTTTATGATTTCTCGCCTCAGCGCGTGAGGCAGCCGGTAGCGAAATCGCGCCACATCGGCAGGTTCGCGTTCGAGGCGCGCTTCATCTTCTCCCACGCCTCGGCGCAAGAGCGCATGCGATCTCGCGAGGCGCGCGGCAATGATGGCGGCGGCGAGGAGGTGTCGACCGGCGGCAGCGGCGCGAGCCTGGTTTGCGTGGGCGGCGTCGGTTCGACCGGCGCGGCTCTTGGCGCCGGCTGTTGCGCAGGAGCCTTCGCCGGGACGTTCTGTTTTGTCGCCGTCGGCGCGGGAGCGGCCGGTTTCACGCCGGTCCTGGAGCTCGGTTTCTGCTCGGCGTCGTCTTTCTGCGGCTTCGTCTTCGGCGCGGCGGGCGTTCGCGCCGCGGGCCTTTGAGCGTCCTGCGAAAGAATCGGCGTCGCGGCGACGCATAAGGCGCCGGCAAGGCCGGCGGCGGCGATCATGGCGAATGACGACGAGACTTTGCCCGCGGCGGCCATCTTTTCTCCCTGCGCGAGCGCAACGGACGCGCCATATGTCTATAACGTTCCCGCGCGTCGGAGTCGAAAGACGCTGGCGTGCGTGTCAAGCGTCCGCGAAAAGGGAGGCGACCATGACCGACAGGGAGATTTCTTCGACGCGGCTTCCGCTTGTGCAGCGGCCCCGCCGCAATCGCAAGAGCGATTGGTCACGACGTCTCGTGCGCGAGACGACGCTCGACGTTTCCGATCTCGTCTGGCCCCTGTTCCTGATCGAGGGCGAGGGGCGCCGTGAGCCGGTCGCCTCCATGCCGGGGGTTTTCCGGCAGTCGATCGACCTCGCGGTCGCGTCGATCGTGGAGGCCGCCGCGCTCGGCGTGCCGGCTGTCGCGCTCTTTCCCAATACCGATCCCAGGCTCCGCGACGAGAAGGCGAGCGTCGCGCTCGACCCGGAAAATCTCGTCTGCCGCGCCTGCCGCGCGATCAAGGAGGCGGCGCCCGACATCGGCGTGATCACCGACGTCGCGCTCGATCCTTATACGAGCCATGGTCATGACGGGCTGCTCGTTGGGGACGAGATCGTCAACGACGCGACGGTGGGGGTGCTGACGCGGCAGGCGGTGACGCAGGCGCGCGCCGGTTCCGACATTATCGCGCCTTCCGACATGATGGACGGCCGCGTCGGCGCCATCCGCGCCGCGCTCGACGCGGAAGGCTTTCAGAACGTGCAGATCATGAGCTACGCCGCAAAATACGCTTCCGCGTTTTATGGGCCGTTCCGCGACGCCATCGGCACCAGCAAGACGCTGCGCGGCGACAAGCGCGCCTATCAGATGGATCCCGCGAATACGGACGAGGCGCTGCGCGAGGTGGCGCTCGATCTGGAGCAAGGCGCAGACATGGTGATGGTCAAGCCCGGCATGCCCTATCTCGACATCGTGCGTCGCGTCGCCGAAACCTTCCACGCGCCGACATTCGCGTACCAGGTCTCGGGCGAATACGCGATGATCATGGCGGCGGCGCAGCAGGGATGGCTCGACGAAGAGCGCGCCATGATGGAGAGCCTGCTGGCCTTCAAGCGCGCGGGCGCGTCGGGCGTGCTCACCTATTTCGCGCCGCGCGCCGCACGCCTCCTGCAAGACGCAGGTTGAGCGTTACGCCGCCCGGTTTCGAAGGTCGCGCACGCGGTCGTGATTTTCCTTCACGCCGCGATACTGCCTGGCGATGATCTCGTGAATGTTCGGCGGCAGCTCTTGGGCGATGGCCGATTCATAGGCGGTCTTGGCGACGTCTTCGCCGCGCTCGACCTCATCGAGGATGGCCTTGTCGCTGTGGCCGGTGACGATCGCCTTGAGGCTGGTCCAGACCCTGTGCCATGCGCCCGAGACCGAGCCGGAATGCGTTGGAGAGCCGCCCATCGTGGCAATTTGAGTTTCCAGCTCGCGAGCGCCGTCGGCGCAGCGCGCCGCCGCCGTTTCAAAGACGTTCTTGAGCTGAGGATCGCGCGCCTCTTGCGCAGCCGTACGAAAGCCTCGCTCTCCGTCGCGGCTGATCTCGGCAAGATTGTTCAGCGTCTTGATGACTTCGGTGTTTTCCATATGCGCCTCCCGACGGAACGGACGCCGTTGCGTCCGTCCGAAACAAGAGGGGGCTCGGATTGTTCCGAAGCGACTTTGCTCGTGGCCCGGTATCAGCGGCCCTCGCGCCCGAGCGCCTCGATGGACGTCAGCCATTTCTCGGCCGTCTCGGGCAGCATGCCCCTGGTCGAGCCGATCAGGGTCTCGCGCACGGGCGAGACGCCGGCGTAATTCAGGACGTTTCGTTTCAGATTGCGCAGACCATGCGCGAAAAAGAAGAAGCGATAAACCAGGCTCGGCATGCCCATCGTCGCAATGACGCGCGCGGTTTTTCCCTTGAGCAGGCCGTAGGGAATGCGGCCGTCCCTGTAGCGCAGCGCGAAGCCGGGGCGGAACGTCTGCTCGATGAATCCTTTGAAAAGGGCGGGCGCATCGCCGAGCCAGATCGGATAAACCATCACCCAATGATCGGCCCAGCGCAGCGTCTCCTGCGCTTGGGCGATGGCGGGGGGCGGTCCGCCGCGCTCGAACTCCACCTGGCTGCGAAGCAGGGGAAAGTCGAGCGCGGCGACGTCGATGCGTTTGACCTCATGACCGCCCCGCGCCGCGCCGCGCGCATAGGCGTCGGCCAATGCGCGGCAGAGCCGCTCGGGCGCGGGATCGGGATGGCCCTGAATGATCGCGATACGCTTCGACATGCCTGCTCCTGTTTAAAGACCGGACTAATTTGAACGCTTCCGCTCGCCTTTCAACGCGTCCAGAAGTCACGCCGGCCGCCACAAGCGCGTCCGTCGCGCGGGCGCAGATGAGCGCTGTCGCGGGACCTGCGGCCTTTAGGGAAAGCCTGGCTGCCCGAACGGGACCGAAACAGGGGTCAAATGGGTTGCCAAACCAGCCCCTACGTGGTTTGCCTCTCCCTGAGCGGCGGCGCTTCGGCGCCGCTCAGGACCGATCCTTCCAAGTTTCGCCCTCAACCATGATGCGACGCCTTTTCCTCCCCGCCATTCTGACGGTCCTGGCCCTGACGGGGTCGGCGCGCGCCGATTTTCGCCTGTGCAACAACACCAACACGCGGGTCAGCGTCGCCATCGCCTATACGGATGGGAAGAACTGGCTCTCCGAAGGGTGGTGGAACCTGCGCCCCTCGGCCTGCGAGACATTGCTGCGCGGGCCGCTCGCCGCGCAATATTATTATGTGTATGCGATGGACGAGCGCGGCGGCGAGTGGAAGGGCAAGGCCTTCATGTGCACGCGCGACCGCGAGTTTCGAATCGACGGACGTGAGGACTGTTTCGCGCGGGGCTACGAGCGGACGGGTTTCTTCGAGATCGACACCGGGCGCGACGCGAAGAGCTGGACGGTCCAGCTCACGGACCCGAACGGGGCGCCAGCGCAATGACATAGAGCCGCGTTATAGCGGCCGGAGAGCGCGCTGCGGAGAGGCGGAGCCCTTTTCGCGACAGGCGCGCGTGAACGAGACGAGGGTGTGGGAACGGACATGAGAAGGCTGAGGCGGACCAAGATCATCGCCACGCTGGGACCGGCGACAGTCGACAAGGCGGTCATCGCCGGCCTCGTGCGGGCGGGCGCCGACGTCTTCCGCATCAATATGAGTCACACGGATCATGCGGCGCTCGGCAATTATGTGCGCATCATCCGCGAGATCGAGGCCGAGATGGAGCGGGCGATCGGCATTCTGTGCGATCTTCAGGGCCCGAAGCTGCGCATCGGCGCCTTTGAGGAGGGGTCGATCCATCTGCGCAAAGGCGACGTTTTCGTCTTCGATTCGGACCAGGCGCCCGGCGACGTCACCCGGGTCCGCTTGCCGCACCCGGAAATCCTGGCCGCTCTCAAGGTCGGCGACACGATCCTGATCGACGACGGCCGCGTGCGGTTGCATGTGGTCGAGACGGCGCCCGATCGCGCCCATGCGGTGGTCGACGTCGCCGGGCGGCTGTCGAACCGCAAGGGCGTCAGCCTGCCGGATACGGAAATCCCGATCACCTCGATGACGTCCAAGGACCGCGCCGATTTGGACGCGGCGTTGAAGGAGGGCGTCGACTGGGTGGCGATCTCGTTCGTGCAGCGCCCCGAGGACGTGATCGAGGTGAAGCAGATCACCAAGGGCCGCGCCCTGGTGATGGCCAAGATCGAGAAGCCGCAGGCAATTCATCGCCTTGAAGAGGTGATTGAGGTTTCCGACGCGCTCATGGTGGCGCGCGGCGATCTGGGCGTCGAAGTGCCGCTCGAACGCGTGCCCGGTCTGCAGAAGCGAATCAACCGTTCGGCGCGCCGCCTCGGCAAACCGGTCGTCATCGCGACGCAAATGCTCGAATCGATGATCCTCTCGCCGCTGCCGACCCGCGCCGAGGTGTCGGATGTGGCGACCGCCGTTTTCGAAGGCGCCGACGCGGTGATGCTCTCGGCCGAAAGCGCCGCCGGCCAATATCCGCAGGAAGCGGTGGCGACGATGAGCCGCATCGCGGAGGAGGTCGAGACGGACGCCGTGTTCCGTTCGATCATCAACGCCCAGCGTGGCGAACTGCCGAACCCGACCTCGGCCGACGCCATCGCGGTCGCAGCGCGCGACGTGGCGCAGACGCTGCATTCCAAGGCGATCTGCGCCTGGACCTCGTCGGGCACGACGGCGCTGCGCATCGCCCGCGAGCGCCCACAGTCGCCGATCCTCGCCTTGACGCCGAAGCGCGACACGGCGCGCCGCCTCGCCCTCGTCTGGGGCGTTCACGCCCTCGAGACGCGCGACGCATCGGATATCGAGGACATGGTGAAGCGCGCCTGCGAATATTCGAAGAGCGAAGGCTTCGGAGACGATGGCGATCGCGTCATCATCGTCGCGGGCATGCCTTTCGGCTCGCCGGGCGCAACGAATATGATCCGCATCGCGCATGTGGGGGAGGCGGCGAGCCTGGCGGACGACGCGGCGTAAGAAAAAGGGGGCCGTCGCCGGCCCCCGGGCTGCTGACAAGGTAGCGGCGGCGCCCCTCGCGCTTCAAGACGCTTGCTGCGCAAACCCCTCGGCATGAGGGACTTCTTCCATCAGCGCCAAACAGTTGGGCCTTATCCTGAGGAGTGGGTGCAAGTCGGGTTTTCCCGACTTGCACAAAACAAGAATTGCGATCTTGGGCGGGACCGAGATCACAGCTCGCATCTCGAAGGACGAGGCCGCCTTGGAAGTTTTGGCGACAAACCGGGGGCCGTCGCCGGCCCCCTTTCCAATTACGCGGCGATTTTTAGATTGTCGGCCGAAGAGCGTCCGCTGCGCTTGTCGACGACGATCTCGTAGCTCACCTTTTGGCCTTCCGCGAGATTACTCAGACCCGCACGCTCGACGGCGCTGATATGTACGAAGACGTCGCCGCCGCCGGCGTCCGGTTGAATAAAGCCGAAGCCCTTCTGGGCGTTGAACCATTTAACGACGCCAGTCTGCATGGCGCTTCCTTTCAAGACACGAAGAGACCGCCGCGAGAATGCGGCGTCTTTCAATCGAAGTTTTGGGAGAATGTCATCGCCGCACGTCTTGAGACGAGAGAGCAAGATCGTTCGGCCGAAACTCGACAACGCCTATATGGGGGCGTTGCGGCGGGAATGGAAGCGTGGCGGCGATTTATTCCGCCGCCCGCCACTCCATTTGCATTGTCTCCCGGCCGGAAAGCGTGTTTTCGCCACGGCCGATTTGAACAAAGCCGTTGCGCTCGTAGAAACGGATCGCGCGAACATTGTCCGCGTTGACGTCGAGACGGACGACGCCGGGCGACATTGCGCGCGCCGCCGCCATCAGGGCTTCCGCGCATCCGTTGCCCTTAAAGGCCTCGCCCACGCAAATTTGGTCGAGCCAGCCGGTTTCCGGGTGGATGACGACAAAGCCCGCCAGCGCGCCGGCGTGAAAAATGCAGAGGGTGACCGCGCCGTTCTGCTCCAGCGTCGTGATTTGGTTGGAGAGCCAGGGGCGGCGCGAGTCGAAGTCGATATCGGGATAGGCTGCACGCCATGAGTCGACCCAGAGATCGAGCATTTCGGGAAGATTCGCGTCCCCGCGTCGCCGAAGGCGCGCCGGGTCGGGCGGAGGGGTGACGCCGTGGGTCGCGCCGGTCAGAGCGGTCACGCCTTCCTCATCACGTCGAGAAGCTGGCGGTGGATGGCCTCGTTGCCGCAACAGATCTCGCCCTTGGCCAGCATGTCGCCGCCGCCCGAGAGATCGGTGACGAAACCGCCGGCCTCGCGTACGAGAACGATACCCGCCGCCACGTCCCACGAATTGATGCCGCGCTCCCAATAGCCGTCGAATCGGCCGCAGGCGACATTGGCGAGATCCATGGCGGCGGCGCCCATGCGGCGAATATTGCCGATCTTGGCCATGCCGGCGGCAAGCTCCCGCTTGAAAGATTCATGGTCTCGGGAGCGGGCGAGGGGAGGGATGCCGCAGGCGACCATGGAATCCGCGAGCGTCCGGCGCGCGGCGGCGCGCATGCGGCGATTGTTGAAATAGGCGCCCTGTCCCTTCTCCGCGACGAACATCTCGTCGGTCGCGGGATTGTAGACAAGCCCGGCGACGAGTTGGCCGTCGCGCTCGAGCGCGATCGAGACGGCGAAGACCGGAACGCCGTGCAGGAAGTTGGAGGTGCCGTCGAGCGGATCGATATGCCAGGTGTGGCTCTTGTCCGATCCTTCGATCGAGCCGCCTTCCTCCATGATGAAGCCATAGCCGGGACGGGCCTTGGAGAGCTCCTCGAACAGCGTCTTCTCGGCGCGCTTGTCGGCGGCGGTGACGAAATCGCCCGGTCCCTTGACCGAAACCTGCAAGTTTTCGACCTCGCCGAAGTCTCGCTTCAGCCCGCGCCCAGCCTTGATCGCGGCGGCGGTCATTACATTCATCAACGCGGAACGAATCATTCGGGAAGGCCTCGGGAGCGGGGAGGAGGGTTCAAATGCCCGCCCCCTGTCCGCGCGTCAAGCAGTAACGCGGGGTTAGCTCAAGCTTTACAAAAAAGTAAGATTTCCGACTAAATTCTACGAAAGAAATTAAAGGAGTCCTTCGAATGGCGAATATCGACGTCGATTTCGGGATGCAGCCGGGCCGACGTCCGCGCGCGATTGTCGAGGCGTATCGCAACGCGCATAGGGAAGAGCAGCCGGCGGCGCCCCGGAACGCGCCGCGCCCGAAATTCTCCCGCATTACCCTCGGTCAGCTTGTTCGGACCCTGATACTCGTCGTCCTGTGCCTGGGAATTGTTCAGCTCTCTCATGCGGAGAGGGCAGACGACGACGCAGGCGTGGCCGCTCCAGAGAAGCGGATGTAAGGGCTTTACAGGACCGCCTCGACCTCCCCGCTCCGGGTCGCGCGCGCTAGGCTCATGAGGCGGGCGCGATGCGCATGCGATGCGCATGCATGGAAAATTGAGCGGGTTAACCGTGAATTAATGAATCGCGCTCAGCCTTTTCCTGTCCGTACTCCGGACGCGGGTGGCCAATCTCTTCTCCACTCGTCCTTGACGCCTCCCTGTCATGAGCCTTGAGAGCCGCTTTCGCGGCTCTCTTTTTGGCGTTAAAAATTCATTGCCAGCGTTAAGGTTAAAAAACGGCTAAGCAAGCGCGTCCATTACAATTGCGCTAATGTCGCGATGTATCGAGTTCGTCGGCGTCAATCAGGCCGGCGAGAGCGCGCAGCGAAAAAGTGGGAACCGGTTTTTCGTGAGACGCGCGCCAGATTGTGGAGGCGATCACGTTTTTTGCGATTGGGCGGTCCGCCCCGTCGCAGCGTGATATAGCGGCGTGAGCGTGGCATGGGTCGTTTAAGTGACAGTCGGGGCGAGGACAGCCAGCCGGTTTCCTTCGTCGAAAAGCTCGCCGGTTCCGAAGCTTTCGGCATGATGTTCAAGGAAGGCATGGGTCTGGTGGAGGAGGCGGCGGCCTATCTCGATGGGCAGGGCCGCGAGGAGGCGAAGGAGTTGCCTCGGGCGGAAGCCCTCGCCTATGCGGCGGAAAGCATGCGCCTAACGACGCGACTCATGCAGATCGCGTCCTGGCTCCTATTGCAGCGTGCGGTCAATCAGGGCGAACTGACCCGCACCCAGGCGGCGAGCGACCGCCACCGGGTCAAGCTTCATCAGCAGGAACTCGCCTCCGCACCGGATATTTTCCAGCGCCTGCCGGAGCGTCTGCGCGATCTCGCCTTGCATTCCGTGCGTCTGCAGGCCCGCATCATCCATCTGGACCAGCTCTTCTACGCTACGCCGGAAACGACCCAGTCGCGCAACGCGCCGGCTGGAAGCTCCGTGCAGGAGCAGCTCGCAAAGCTGCGTGACGCCTTCGCCCAGCCTTAAAAGCGGCGCTTCAGCGCTTGCGGCCATCTGCGGCGGGATGACTGTCCCGCCGCTTTTTTCTTGAAAAGCGAAGAAACGCCGAGGCGAGGGCCTCGGCGTTTCTGAAAACAATTCCCACGAAGCGGCTTATTTTTTGCCGAAGGAGAGCCCGCCGAAGCGCGAGTTGAAGCGCGAGAGACGGCCGCCGCGGTCGAGGAGCTGGGTCGAGCCGCCCGTCCAGGCCGGGTGCGTCTTGGGGTCGATGTCGAGGTTCATCGTGTCCCCTTCCTTGCCCCAGGTCGAACGCGTCAGATATTCGGAGCCGTCGGTCATCACGACCTTGATCGTGTGATAGTCCGGGTGGATGTCCTTTTTCATGGAAAGCGTCCTTCCTGCGATATTAAACGGCCACGACCTCGATACGCCTTTCGGCGGGGGGCGGCCGGTTCAGTTTGACGATTTTGCAGCGCTCTTAGCGCAACGCGTCTGCTTCGGCAAGCCGTCAGCGCCCCCGTGCGAATTAAACCTGCCGTTGAAGCTTGAAGTCCGGGTTGAGGACGCCCTCGTTGATCGCGTCCTCCGCGTAGGAATAGAGGGCGAGATCATCGGCGAGGAGGTCGTTGACCACTCCGATCTTGGCCAGATTGGCGGCGAGCGTCTTGACGCTCTGGAAGACCACGGGCTCCTCGTCTCCGAGAATATTCGACCCGATCGCCCCCGCGAGCAGGTCCTTAAAGAGCGGAAAGCGTTCGCGAGTCCCCACGACGTCGAAATCCGCAAGGCTGTCCAGCGCCCTCGACACATTGGCGTGTTTCGGCGGCTCGTCCACGTCGCAGCCGAAAACCTTGGTCATCGGGCTCATCAGCTCGCGGCGGTGCTGCTCGCTCGACGCGCGGAAGGCCCCGGTCAGCGCCTTGAGGTCGTTGAAGGGCAGGTCGCGGGCGAAATCCAGCAGGCTTCGCACGCCGCTTGTATAAGTGGAAAAGGACGAGGCGTCTCCTTCGCGGACGAGGAAGTTGAAGAAATAGAGCCGCTCAGCCAGTTCCTCATGCGGTTCGCGCAAAAGCGCGACTCGCAGAAAACCTTTCTCCTTGAGAAGGTAATCATATCGCATGAGATTCGTCCGGCCCGAGATGAAAACCGACCGGTTGGCGGGATTGGCGATCATCGCAACGGTGGTTTCGAGGCCGTGGCGCTCGGAATTGAAGTAGGTGAGCGAAAATCTGGATTTTATTTCCGCCACCAGCCGACGTTGCGGAATGATCGCGCAATCGAAGACGAATACTTTGCGCTCGACTTCGTCATCGGGCTGAAAGCGCCGAAAAATCGGAAGCCGCGTTTCGGCTTCGAGGATCTCGACGTCCACAAGACTGGGCAAATCGGGAACGATTTCCTGATCTACCCGGAATCCGCATTGCCCGGTGCCGTGCATGCCGAGATCGCGGATGTCCAGCCTGTCGACATTGGCTCGGATTTCGATCTCGTCCCGCCCGGGAATGACGACGACGAAGGAAGGAGTCGCCGAGGGATTGTCGGGCGTGAGCCAACCACTGATCACGGAACCGGTGTCGCCGTCGACAATAAAATTCATTGATGCCGCTTTGGTTAGCGAGAAGGCGCTGGGCGGACGCCGGAAACGGCGCAAAAGTGATGCCGGACGTTCTTGTAGGCTCGTCATATCTCAGGCGAAAACACGACTCAAGGACTCGCGCCCGCCGCGCCGTTTTCCTAGAAATGCGCCGCTCGGCGGCGATGGAGGGCTCTTTTGCGCGTAATGATTCTCGGCGGATCCAATTCCGGACCCAAGACTGGCTGGGCGGCCATCCTGAGAGAGATCGCCGGCGAACACGTCATCGAGAACAGATTCCTGGGAGCGGTTGGCTCGCTTTTCGGCTTGTTGCGGCTCCTGAAAATGATTCGCGACGGCCAGCCGCGCCCGGACGCCGTGATTTTCGAATACACGCTGAACGACACGGTGTGGATGGCGGGGGACAGCCTCGAGCCGGAAACCGTCGTGGAAACGCTGCACGACGTCATGACGATCTGCGCGCGGGAAAGGATTCGGCTCCTTTTCCTCTGCCTGTGCCTTCGCCCGCGCGACGGCGGCGGGGAGGCGGAAGGCTCGCTGTTCCTCGATCGCCTTTACCGGGAGGCGGCGCGGGCGCGAGGGGTGGCGACGCTGTTTCTGAGCGACGTTCTCGGCAAGATCGACCCCGGTTTTTTCGTCGATCCCAAACATCTCGACGCAGCCGCCTCACGGCGCGTCGCAGAGGCGGTCGCGGCGCGTTTGCAGGCGCCGCTGCCTGTTCCCAACGACGCGGGACGAAAGCTGAGCTTCGCTTATCTCGACGCTTCGCAGGCCTCGCTGTCCAGCAAGGCCTGGCGCCTCGACCATAAAAGCACGGTCTTCGACGGGCCCCTGATAAAGTTGCCGCGTGGCGGAAAATGCGCGTTCGACACGGATGGGCGGTTGGCGGCTTTGCTGATCCGATCGACGGAGACGAGTGGGGCTTACAGCATTCATGCCGGCGGGCGGACGATCCGGAAAAACGCCCAGTCCCTGGCGCGCCAGGATGCGCCAAACCTGATCGCCCTGCATTATGTGACGGCGGAACTGCCCCAGGCGCCGCAGGTCGTCGTGGAAATGACGGCCTCCGAAATAGCGCTGATGGCGCAGTCCTATGATCTCACCCTGATGGACGGGCCGCCGCACGTTCCCTTTAACGATCAGACGCTGGAGATCGCGGGGATCATGGTCCACCGGCGGCGCAGCCTGCTCGAAAGGGCGCTGGCGCGTCTCGTGGCCTGCTAGATCGCTGCGCTTAGGCGGTAAACCCGGGCTATCCGATATTCTAAAGGTTCAGGGCGCGCTTCAGGCGAAAGAGCCGGTTTCCCCTTTTTCGCGAGCCGCGCTCCAGCCGCTGTATCTGTCGGCTCGAGCGTCGGAATCAGGCGGCGAGCATCCGCTGAACCTCGCTCACGAGGTCGCGCAGGTGAAACGGCTTGGAGAGAATCTTGGCCTGGCGCGGCGCCTGATTGTCCGGATTGAGCGCCACGGCGGCGAAGCCCGTGATGAACATGACCTTGATATCGGGGTCGAGCTCCGTCGCGCGGCGGGCCAGTTCGATTCCGTCCATTTCGGGCATGACGATGTCGGTCAGCAGAAGCTCGAAGGGCTCGACGCGAAGCTGGTCATAGGCCGAGAGGCCGTTGTCGAAGGAGGTCACGGAAAAGCCGGCCTGCTGCAGGGCTTTAACCAGGAAACGACGCATGTCGTTGTCGTCTTCCGCAAGCAGGATCTTCGCGTTTATCCTCTCGTTCATCGCAGTCCTCGTATCGTTTTCCCCATAGAGCCGGAGTTTCGTAAATATCAGGTGAAACTCAGGCTGCCTCACGTTAACTTAGGTCGCGATAATGTGGAAATTCGCGGTGCTTGGGCGAGCCGCGCGACGTCCGCCTGTTAATATGAAGGGCGTCGATCCGGCGAGACCAAGGCAGGGCGCGCTGATGAATGGGCAAAAATCAGGACGCAGGGAAGGGGGCGGGGCAATCGAGCCGCATGAGCCTGAACTCCTGGCGCCCTTCGAGATCGTCGAGCCGGCCGAGCTGCTCTCGCCGCTGGTCTTCTCCTCGCCGCACTCGGGGCGCATCTATCCGGCGCGCTTCCTCGCCGCCGCGCGGCTCGACGCCGCCTCCCTCCGCCGTTCGGAGGACGCCTATGTCGACGAGCTCTTCGCAGCGGCGCATGCAGTCGGCGCGCCAATGCTGCGCGCGCTTTTCCCCAGGGCCTATCTGGACCTCAACCGCGAGCCCTATGAGCTCGATCCCAAGCTCTTCGACGGACCTTTGCCCTCTTTCGCCAATACCCGGTCGCTGCGCGTCGCGGCGGGGCTCGGCACGATTCCGCGCGTCGTCGCCGACGCCCGCGAGATCTACGCCGGGCGCGTTTCGCTCGAAGAGGCGCTGCGGCGAATCGAGGCGCTCTACAAGCCCTATCACGAGGCGCTGCGCGGGCTGATGGAGCGCGCCCAGCGACGATTCGGCTTCGCCGTGCTCGTCGACTGTCATTCTATGCCGTCGACCAGCGCCCGTGAGCCTTCGGTCGCGGCCCGCGCCGAGAAGAAGCGTATCGATTTCGTCGTCGGCGACCGCTATGGGGCGAGCGCGGCGCCGGGCGTCGTGGGCGGCGTCGAGGAGCGGCTGCGCGCGCGCGGCTACAACGTGCAGCGCAACCGACCCTATGCGGGCGGCTTCATCACCGAGCATTTCGGCCGCCCGGCGGCTGGATGGCACGCGCTGCAGATCGAAGTTTCGCGGGGGCTTTACATGGATGAGGCGACGCTGGAGAAGAGCGCGCGCTTCCAGGCGGTCGTCGCCGATCTGACGGAAGTCGTCGCAGGCCTCGCACAGGATGTCGAACTCGACGAAACCCTTGGCGGCCCGCGTCGGATGGCCGCCGAATAAGTCGCGGCCCGCGCGGCGCTGGAGAGGCAATGACCGTCGTCGATTTCGAACGTTTCGTGGAGGAACTCGCCGACGTGTCGGGCGACGCGATCATGCCCTTCTTCCGCACGGCCATCGCCGCGGACGACAAGGCGCATGGCGGCGCCTTCGATCCCGTGACGGAGGCCGACCGTGCCGCCGAGCTTTCCATGCGGCGTCTGATCGAGCGCACCTTTCCGGGCCACGGCATCATCGGCGAGGAGTTCGGCGCCAAGGATGCAGACGCCGAATATGTCTGGGTGCTCGACCCGATCGACGGCACCAAAAGCTTCATCTCCGGCTTTCCGACCTGGGGCACGCTGATCGGTCTCCAGCATCGCGGCCGGCCCTGCTACGGCCTGATGCACCAGCCCTTCACGCGCGAGCGCTTCCATGGCGACGGCGAGGCGGCCTTCTGGCGCGGCCCGGCCCGCCACGGCAAGGCGCCGGAGGAGCGCCGCAGGCTCGTCGTCCGCCCGTGCCCGAAGCTTTCGCAGGCGACGCTGATGACGACCTCGCCTTTGCTGATCGACCCCTCGCTACGCGAGAGCTTCCATCGCGTCGAGGCCGAGGTGCGCCTCTCGCGCTATGGCGGGGACTGCTACGCCTATTGCGCGCTGGCGGCGGGCCACGTCGATCTGGTGATCGAAGCGGGCCTTAATCCCTATGACATTGTGGCGCTCATCCCGATCATAGAAGGGGCGGGAGGTGTCGTGACGACCTGGGACGGCGGCGACCCGTCAAAGGGCGGCGCGATCGTCGCGGCGGGCGACCGGGCGCTGCATGAGGCCGCGCTAAGACTGTTGGGGGGGGTAGACGCCGCGGCGAAATAAGCGCGCCAATGGCGCTATCACCCTCTCCCCGCTTGCCCGCTTGCGGGGAGAGGGCGCTAGCGCGATCAATCGATTCAATGATCTCGCGCCCGTGAACCTCACGAAGATCGGATGGTCCCCGGCACGAACGCGTCGAACGCCCTCCAGAACTGCTCCCGCAGCGGGTCGCGCTCCATCAGGATCTCATGCTTGGCGCCGGCGATGGGGATCAGGGCGCCATTGTTGAGATTCTGCGTGAAGCGTTCGATGGCGGGATTCGACACGACATTTTCGAGGCCCGCCGAGAAGGCGAGGATCGGCGTGCGGATCTGCCGGGCGTATTCCGGCGCCTCGAAGCGGCGCATCAGGCGGAAGGCGGAGTTGACCCAGCCGATCGTGGGGTCGCCGATCACGAGCGACGGGGCCGCCCGGATAATCGCCGCATTGCGCGCGAAGCGCATGGGATCGGTCGTGAGTTTGTTTCCCTCGAAGGGCAGTTCGAGAAAATTGCGGCCGCGGCCGAAAGGGATGAATTGACCGCCGAGCCCCAGCATGTCGAGCGTGTCGGCGAGCCATCGCGCCCCGCGCGGAAAGACGAGATTGGCGAGGTCGATCATCGGCGCGGTGACGACTATCCGCTCGAAGGGCGGGCGGCCGGAATGCGCCATGTCGAGCATGATGGCGCCGCCCATCGAATGCGCGAGCGCGAACCAGGGCTGCGGGCGAGGCGCCAGAACCTGCGCGACGAAGACCTCGAGATCGCGCTGATACTGAGAGAAATCGTCGACATGGCCCTTGCGCGGATCGTTCAATTCGCGTTCCGAACCCGCCTGGCCGCGCCAGTCGAGCGCGACCGCGTCGAAGCCGCGCTTGCGCAGATCTTCGATGGTCTCGAAATATTTCTCGATGAATTCGTTGTGACCCTGGAAAACCGCGACCGTGCCGCGCGACGTCTCGCGGGCGGGAAAGGTCGCGGCGCGCAGGCGCCTCCCGTCATAGCTCTTCAGCTGATGGACGACGGCGCCGTCGGGAATAGGATTGTCTGGCGTCGCGACCAGTTCGAGCATGTCTTCTCCGTGGCGCTCAAGCCGAATCTGTTCGCGCAATAGTGCATTTTCGACCCGCTGTCGAAAAGCGGGGCGGAATCAGCTCCCGCAAAAGGCGGCGAGCCGCTCTGGCTCCGCAAAATTTATTCTGCCGCTCACGATCGCCTCGACGCCGCCCGCCGCGTTGACGAAATAATGCGTGGGCGTGACGACGCCGCCCTCTTTCGTCAGGCCGTAAAAGGCGCCCGCGGCTCTGGCCTTGGCGGCGTCGGTCCTGGTCGTGTCGGCGATGCGGTAGATTTTCCAGGGCAGGCCGTAGGTTTTGAACCTGGCGAGGTCCTTGGGAAAATCCTTCGGCGTCGACGAGACGAAGACGACGTTCCAGCGCTGCGGGCAGGCCTTCGCCAGCGCTTTGTAACCCGGCGCTTCCGCGAGGCAGTTCGGGCACCAATGCGCCCAGATGGAGACGAGCGTCGGCTTGCCGTCGGCGAGAATCGCGCGCAAATCGAACGGTGCGCCTTTCTCGTCGACGAGATCGATCGCGCGCAGCGAGTCCTTCATGTCCTGCTCGGTCACGGCGCGCTCAACCTGCATGCCGAGAATTTCGGCGCGGGCGGTCGCGGCTGCGCCGAAAAGCGCCAACAGGATCGTCAGGAAGCGCATCATTTTCATTCCCTCCCAATACGCCATCGCGCGGCGGTCATGAAGCCACAAACGAAAACCGGGCGGCGCGAGCCGCCCGGTCGAGACGCCGCAGGGCTGCAGACAAAATCAGAACTTCACATTCGTGGCGACATAGACGCTCCGGCCCATTCCCGGTACGGGTATCCCCCAGGCCGGCGCGCCGGCGCCGTTCCCCGACATGGTGGCGCCGTAACCGATATAGGCTCCGCCCAGAGGCTGGTAGTAGAAGGCGTTGAAGATGTTTTCCACGCCGACGTCGAAGCGGACGTTACGCCATTCATAGCTGCTGCGCCAATTGAACAGCGTGTAGCCGTAGGTCTTCAGCTCGTTGCGGGCCTGCTCGATATTGGCCTTGGCGCCGACCACCTGCATTTCGATCAGATTGGTCAATCCGCCGAACTTCTGTTCGAGCGACAGTTTCGCGTTGATCGGCATGATTTGATAAAGATTGCCGCCCGTCGCGATGTTCTGCCCGTTGACGTAGCTGACGACCCCTCGGGCGGTAAAGTCGCCGAGCGGCGTGCTCTGCGCCAGAACCGCATGTCCCGAGAGATCCGCGCCGAAAAGGCGGGCGTCCTGATTGACGAACTGGAGAAAGACGAAGCCGTATGTCGTCACCAGATTGTTGCGCGTCGTCGGGGTGTTCCCGCAGACATAAAGCGGGCAGCGCTGAACGTCGATGAAGTTGGAGACGTAAGTGAAGTAGGGCGTGAAGCGAATCCCCCGCTGGTTGGCCTCGTCATGCCAGTCCGCCGTCGCGCTGACCGTATTCGCGACTTCCGGCTTCAGGTTGAGGTTGCCGACATAGAAATTTCCGTCGCCGAACCAGCCGATCATTTCCGCCGGCATCGTGGCCGGGGACCAGGAATAGCGTTCGTAGAGGTTGGGCGACCGGCTCTTGAGCGAGTAGCCGAGCGAGAAGGTCAGCGCGGCGCTCGGCGTATAGGTCGCCTGCGCGGTCGCGTTCCAGTTCTGATCCGTGCGAGCGCGGTTCGAGAGATTGAACGTCGTCGCAGGAAAAAGCGGCGCCGAGTCGTACATCATCACATTGTAGCCATGCACGGGGCCGGCGTTCATCCACACCGTGTCGCTGCGCAAGCCGACCAGCGTCAACCATTCGGGGCTCCAGCGCGATTCGAGTTCGGCGAAGGCGTCGAAGCGATCGCGCTGTCCGTCATTGATGGCGATGAAGGCCGCCGGCGCCATGCCGCCGGACGTCTTGCCGGGCGGCAGCACGAAGGGCGACGGCGGCCACCATTCATTATAGCGATATTGCTGGTATTCCGCGCCCAGGCGCAGATTGTGAATATTGAACAGGGGAATGTCGGCCTTGGCCTTCACGCCGGTGTTCTGCGCCTTGGTCTCCATCGGCATGCCGGGAGCGAGGATGTTGTTGAGCGCGCCGTAATAATATTGTTTGTCCGGACCGAAATCCATGCCGTGGCGGACGGTCTGATGGTAGAACTGCCCCTCGAGCAGGCCCCAGTCATATTGCCCGTTATAGCGGACGCTCCCCTGAACGCTGCGGTTCAGCGTCATGTCCATTCGCTGGTTCGGGAAGTTCTGATAGGGAATGTGCTGAAAACCTACGTTCACCTGGAGCTGATGGTTCTCGTGGCGGAAGGCGAGGCTGACGTCGTGATTTTGCGCCTGATAGGAGGTCGAGCCAACCTCGCTCCCCGAAAGCCAGGGCGTGAACTGGTTCAAGCGCGTCAGCGGCAGCGGGACGAATGAGAAGGCGTAGCCAGCCGGCTTGAAGGCTGCGGCCGCGTGATAATTCTCGGACCGCGAATAGGAGCCGTTATAGGTGACGCTGAAACGGTCCGTCGCCGCCGTCGCGGAGAGGTGGCCGCCATAGCCGTTGCCGTTGCTGCGATAGAAGGCGCCGACCTCTCCCTTGAACAGGACCGGCTTGCCGTCCACGTCGAAAGCGAGGCGGGACGGCTCGTTCGCCGCCTGGCCCGGAGCGGCTTTTCCGGAAGGGACGAAGACGGGCGATGGCGGGTCGACAATGATGGCGCCGCCAACGCTGTCGCCGCCGACGCTGACGGGAACGACGCCCGAATAGACCTGAATTTTTCCGACCTGCGACGGAGAAACGTAAGAGAGCGGCGGATTCATGTGATTGGCGCAGGCCGACGCCGCCGGGATGCCGGACACCAGCACGTTCAGCCGATCGTCCGCCAGACCGTGAATGGCGGGCAGGCGCGAGACGCCGCCGGCTTCATACCAGCTCACGCCGGGCGTGTTCCGCAGGAGCTGCACGGTGTCCACGGCCGCGGGCCGTTCATCGGCGATTTGGCGCTGATCGATAATTGTCGCGCCGAGCGGCTTTGCGGGCTGCGCGATGGTCGGGATCGTTTGCGGCGCGGCGGCGGGCGCCGAACGCGCGGCGCCGGTTCTGCGCGCCGCCGCGATCGTGATGTCGGGCAGCGGGGTCTGAGCCAGCGCGGCATTTTCGGCGCCGGCAAGCAAAACAATGGCGATCGCGCCGGCGGATGCGCCGCGCGTCAGGGCATGACGTGACATAACAAGATTCTCCCGATCCGCCGGGGTGCGGCGGTTAAACAGCGATTGGTTGGGTCTTCAGGGGATCAGGAGAAAAGCGGGGGCGCGCGGGCCGGATGCGCGGCGCGCCAGCGCGGGACGGGCGCCGGAAAATCCTCCGGGAAAGCCGCGGCGATCCCGTTCGCGGGAACTGGCGACGCGAGAAAGCGTGGCCGTTCGTCGATGATCGACGCGAAGACGCAGGCGAGGCATGTCTCGCAATCATGCTGAGCTTCGGTCGCCGGCGGGCGCGTCTCGCGGCCAGGGAGGGCGGCGTCGGATCTTTCGCATTTCTGGCCGATCGCCGCGCCATGGTTCGATCGCGCGCCCTGCGCATGGACCGCCGGCCCCTGGGCGACGAAAAACAGCGCCATCGCCAGCGCAAGGGCGCGCCGCGCCCAGCTGGCGAATCCGACGCCGCGCTTATTTGCGCTGAAAATATGGCCCCCTCGATTCCGCATATGGCCAAGTTAGATCGTCGGAGCGCTGTTCGGCATGCGACAAAGTCTCCAAATTCAAAGATATGCTTGGAGTGTGCTTTTTGCGCAACTTGAATTGATTTTAAGCAAGCTTTGCCGCAGACGACCCTCTTGACGTTCGCGAAAACGCTTCCCACCTCGATGTCAGCGCGGGCCACACCGGACGCGCGGAAAGGCGCGGCGCGTTACGCAGCGCGCCGCATGTCGCTTCTTACGGAGGATATGTCATGCGTCACTTCGATCTTTCGCCCATCTATCGTCAGACCGTGGGCTTCGATCGTCTCTTCAATCTTCTCGACCAGGCGAGCGGCGTCGACGGCGCGTCATCCTATCCGCCTTACAATATCGAGCGGACGGGCGAGAACGCTTATCGCGTCACCCTCGCCGTCGCGGGCTTCTCGCGCGAGGAGCTGACGATCGAGACCAAGGAGAACACGCTCTCCATCAAGGGTTCGAAGGAACAGACCCAGCCGGCCGAAGGCCGCGAGATGCTACATCAAGGCATCGCCGCGCGCGCCTTTGAGCGCCGCTTCCAGCTCGCCGACCATGTCGTCGTGACCGGCGCAAGTCTCGTAAACGGCTTGCTGCATGTCGACCTCGTTCGCGAAATTCCGGAAGCCCAGAAGCCGCGCCGCATCGAAATTGGCGGCGGCGCGTCGGCTCCGAAAGTCGTGGAGTCGAAGGCCGCCTAAGGCTCATGCAAGATCTGAAAATGACGGAGGCGCCCGGTGGGCGCCTCTTTTTATTGCTCTTTCGGCATCGCCACGCTTTGCGGCGTTCGCGCGCCCGGCGCCGAATGCGCGGTTGAGGTCGCGGGCGTCGACGGCGTCACGACTGTTACGCTTTCGGCTGAGGCCGGCGGCACGATCGCGCGGTGAGAGCCCCCGGTCGAACGCGCCGCCGTCGCGCGCGGGGCAGGGGCCCTGGCGGCCTGCGCAGACGGTTTCGCCGCTTCCGTGACCGGCGGCGCCGCCGGCTTGGCGGCGGGCTCGACCCTGGCTTCGACAGGCTTCTTCCACTCTATCGCCGGCGCTGTGACGGGCGCCTTCGCGGCCTCCACGGGCTTCGCCGGTTCGGCGGCTGGCCTCGCGGCGACAGGCTTCGCGGGCTCCACGGGTTTAGCCGCGACCGGCTTCGGCGCCTCTATCGCTTTTGACGGCTCGGGAACCTTCGAAATAGCGGCGGGCCTGGCCAATTCCACGGATTTCGGCGGCTCCGTAGATTTCGCCGCCTTGACGGGCTTCGCCGGCTCCATCGGCTTCGCCGCAATGGACTTGGCCGATTCCGGCGGTTTGGGCGCTTCCGCAGCCTTGGGCGGCCCGGCTGGCGCTTCCGGCGGCTCGCCAAGCTTTGATATTTCGGCCGGCTTCGCCCATTCGATAGGCTTCTGCGGCTGCGCGGGCTTCGCGGTCTCGACCGGCTTCACGGCCGCAGGTTGCGGCGCCGCCTTGGGCGCGGGCGCGGCGATCGGCGCCGATGGGGCCTGCGGCGTCGGCACGGGCGCGTTGAGCTGCGGCGCCGGGCGCGCGACGGAGCGGATGCGCCCGTTCTCGCGGGTTTCCTCCGGCGGCTGGGCGCGGCCGCGGCCAATTTCCTTGACCACCGGATGCGAGCCGCCAAGCGGGGGCACGAACCCGTCGTCGCCTCGCGGCGGCGCGCCAGTGCTGACGGCGTGGAGAATCACCCCCTCGAAGGGATCGATGAAGAAGCGCGTCTCGCCCTCCCGGCGGCTAACGCCGGTTGCTACGATCTGGTCGCCGCGACGCCCGAGTGGACCGACAAGCTGAAATCCTTCGCGGGCCAGAATGCGGGCGACCGCGCGGCGCGAGGCGAAACGCGGGGCGTCGAAATCATCTTCGACATCGGGCGGCGGCAGGTCGTAGCGGAAGGGTTGAACGAAAGGCCGAAAGTAAAACTGCGCCGTCGCCGCGTCGCGGGCCGCGCAGGCGAGCGCGAGCCCCAGCGCCAGCGGGGCTCCCCATTTCCGCCAAGCAGAAGACATGATCGACTATCCTTAACCGTGGCCCCAATCGCTTTTACCATCATCTCCCCGATTGAGGCGAGCGTTGGACGCGAGATGGAACCGCCTTCTTCTTGGGCGGTTGCTTGTCACCGGGGCATAAATCTGGCAACTATCGTGTGCGCCGATATGTCAGTGCTGCTGACCTTTCGTCGCCGCTCGCCCTTCGCAAGTCGCCTTTTCCCGACGCGCCGCCATTCGATGCGGATGCTTGGGGCGAACGACTGACGGATCGAAAGGTCTGGCGCGCCTTTTGCCTGACGGCGCGGCGGCCCGGCCGGGACGGGCGCTGGGAATGGCGGCCGATCCGTTGGCCGACCGCAAGCAGGGGCGGGACGAGGCGCAAGCGCGCTTCTATCCGCTTCGATCTTGCTCTATGCAGTTTTTTAAATCGAAGATGTGACGGGACGACGGCCGCGAGGATGGCCGCGCCACGTCGGGGAGACGCCGCCATGACGAAGGTCGTTGACAACAAGGCCACTCAGGAGGTCCTGGGCCAGGAGATCGCCATCGGTCGCGATCCGGCCCTGCCGGCCGCGCAGGGGCTTTACGATCCGTCGAAAGAGCACGACTCCTGCGGCGTCGGCTTTGTCGCCAACATGCACAATGAGAAGTCGCACGCCATCGTTGAGATGGGCTTGCAGATCCTTCTCAATCTGGACCATCGCGGCGCGGTCGGCGCGGACCCCAAGCTCGGCGACGGCTGCGGCATCCTTATCCAGATCCCGCACGATTTCTTCAAGGCGGAATGCAAGAAGCTCGGCTTCGACCTGCCGGCCGCCGGCGAATACGCCATCGGCCAGTTCTTCATGCCGCGCGACCCGGAGGTGCGCGCCAAGGCGAAGGCCATCCTCGAAGAGCAGATGAAGGACGAGGGCGTCGTCGTCCTCGGCTGGCGCGATCTGCCGGTTGATTCGAGCGATCTCGGCGAGGCGGTGAAGGCCGTCGAGCCGCATCACATGCAGCTCTTTATCGGGCGCGGCCCGGGCGTGACGGACGAAAGCGATTTCGAGCGCCGCATCTATCTCGCGCGCAAATCGGCCTCGAATGAAATTTACGCGATCGGAAATGGCGGCCGCGAATTCTACGCGGTCTCCGTTTCGACGCGCACCATCGTCTATAAGGGCATGGTGCTTGTCTCGCAGCTCGGCAGCTACTTCCTCGACCTCAGGGACGAGCGCTTCGTCTCGGCGATCGCGCTCGTGCATCAGCGCTTTGCGACCAATACTTTTCCTTCCTGGCGCCTCGCGCATCCCTACCGCTTCGTCGCGCATAACGGCGAGATCAACACGCTGCGCGGCAACCTCAACTGGATGGCGGCGCGACAGGCGTCCGTCTCCTCGCCGCTCTTCGGCGACAATATCAGCAAGCTCTGGCCGATTTCCTATGAGGGCCAGTCCGACACCGCCTGTTTCGACAATGCGCTCGAATTCCTCGTGCGCGGCGGCTATTCGCTCGCCCATGCGGTGATGATGCTCATTCCCGAGGCCTGGGCCGGCAATCCGCTGATGGACGAGGACCGCCGCGCTTTCTACGAGCATCACGCCGCGCTCATGGAGCCCTGGGACGGCCCCGCCGCCATGGCCTTCACCGACGGGCGCCAGATTGGCGCGACGCTCGACCGCAACGGCCTGCGCCCGGCGCGCTATCTCGTCACCGAGGACGGCCTCGTGGTGATGGCGTCCGAGATGGGCGTGCTGCCCATTCCGGAAGAGAAGATCGTCCAGAAGTGGCGGCTCCAGCCGGGCAAGATGCTTCTCGTCGATCTGGAGCAGGGCCGCATCGTCTCCGACGACGAGATCAAGAAGGAGCTGTCGCTCTCGCATCCCTACAAGGAGTGGCTCGCGCGCACGCAAATCCAGCTCGAAGAGCTGAAGCCAGTCGAGTCGCGCCCCGCGCGCGCCGACGTGACGCTGCTCGATCGCCAGCAGGCCTTCGGCTACACCGAGGAAGACCTCTACACGCTGATGTTCCCGATGGCCGTCACCGGCCAGGAGGCCGTCGGCTCCATGGGCACGGACACGCCCGTCTCGCCGCTCTCCGACAAGGAGAAGCTGCTCTACACCTATTTCAAGCAGAACTTCGCGCAGGTGACCAACCCGCCGATCGACCCGATCCGCGAAGAGCTGGTCATGAGCCTCGTGTCCTTCATCGGGCCGCGTCCGAACATTCTCGACCATGAGGGTTCGGCCAACAAGAAGCGGCTAGAAGTGCGCCAGCCGATCCTCACCAATGAGGATCTCGAAAAGATCCGCTGGATCGGCATGGTCGAGGACAGCTTCGACACCAAGACGCTGGAAATTTCCTACGATTCCAGCAAGGGCGCGGCGGGCATGCGCAGCGCCATCGCGCGCCTGTGCCAGCGCGCGGAGGACGCCGTCAACGGAAAATACAACATCATCATCCTGTCCGACCGCATGGTCGGGCCGGACCGTATCCCGATCCCGGCGCTGCTTGCGACGGCGGCGGTGCATCATCACCTGATCCGCAAGGGGCTGCGCACTTCGGTCGGGCTCGTCGTCGAGACAGCCGAAGCGCGCGAGGTGCATCACTTCGCCTGTCTCGCCGGTTACGGCGCCGAGGCGATTAATCCCTATCTCGCCTTCGACACGCTGGAAGCCTCCGTTTCGGAGTTCCCCAAGGACGTCGACGCCGAGACGGCGGTCAAGCGCTACATCAAGGCGGTCGGCAAAGGCTTGCTGAAGGTCATGTCCAAGATGGGCATTTCGACCTACCAGTCCTATTGCGGCGCGCAGATCTTCGACGCCGTGGGACTCGCGCAAAGCTTCGTGGACGAGTTCTTCACCGGCACGACGACGCGGGTCGAGGGCGTCGGCCTCGACGAGATCGCCAAGGAGACGGTGCGCCGTCATCGTCTCGCCTTCGGCGACGCGCCGGTCTATCGCGACGCGCTGGATGTCGGCGGCGATTACGCCTTCCGCATCCGCGGCGAGGCCCATAGCTGGACGCCGCAGACCGTGTCGCTGCTTCAGCACGCCGTGCGCGGAAACGCGCGCGACCAATATCGCGCTTTCGCCAGGGCGCTGAACGAGCAGGACGAGCGCCTGCTCAATCTGCGCGGCCTGTTTCGCATCAAGGGCGCCGAGGAAGACGGCCGCGAGCCGGTTCCGCTAGAGGAAGTCGAGCCGGCGAGCGAGATCGTCAAGCGCTTCTCGACGGGCGCCATGTCCTTCGGCTCGATTTCGCGCGAGGCGCACACCACGCTCGCCATCGCGATGAACCGCATCGGCGGCAAGTCGAATACGGGCGAGGGCGGCGAGGAGCCCGACCGCTTCAAGCCGCTGCCGAATGGCGACACGATGCGTTCGGCGATCAAGCAGGTGGCTTCCGGCCGCTTCGGCGTGACGACGGAGTATCTCGTCAACGCCGACATGATCCAGATCAAGATGGCGCAGGGCGCGAAGCCCGGCGAAGGCGGGCAGTTGCCCGGCGACAAGGTCGACGCGGTCATCGCCAAGGTCCGGCACTCGACGCCGGGCGTTGGCCTCATCTCGCCGCCGCCGCATCACGATATTTACTCGATTGAGGATCTGGCGCAGCTCATCTTCGACCTGAAGAACGCGAACCCGAAGGCGGGCGTCTCCGTGAAGCTCGTCTCCGAGGTCGGCGTCGGCACGGTCGCCGCCGGCGTCTCGAAGGGCCGCGCCGATCATGTCACGATCTCGGGCTATGACGGCGGCACGGGCGCCTCGCCGTTGACCTCGATCAAGCATGCCGGCTCGCCCTGGGAGATCGGTCTCGCCGAGACGCATCAGACCTTGGTGCTGAACGGGCTGCGTTCGCGCATCGCCGTGCAGGTCGACGGCGGCCTGCGAACGGGCCGCGACGTGGTCGTCGGCGCGCTGCTCGGCGCGGACGAGTTCGGCTTCTCGACGGCGCCGCTCATCGCCGCGGGCTGCATCATGATGCGCAAGTGCCATCTCAACACCTGCCCGGTCGGCGTCGCGACGCAGGACCCGGTTTTGCGCAAGCGCTTCGTCGGCCAGCCCGAGCATGTCATCAACTTCTTCTTCTTCGTCGCCGAGGAAGTGCGCGAGCTGATGGCGCAGATGGGCTATCGCAGCTTCGATGAGCTCGTCGGCCAGATGCAGATGCTCGACAAGACCAGGGCCATCGCTCACTGGAAGGCGCAGGGTCTCGATTTCTCGAAGCTCTTCTTCAAGCCGGCAGGCGAGGGCGCCGCGATCCGCCATTCGCAGTCGCAGGATCACGGCCTCGAAAAGGTGCTCGACAACAGGCTCATCGCCGAGGCGCGTCCGGCGCTCGACCGGGGCGCCAAGGTCTCGATCGAGACGCCGATCAAGAATGTGGACCGCACCACGGGCGCGATGCTCTCGGGCGAGGTGGCGCGCATCTATGGTCACGCCGGCCTGCCGGAGGATACGATCAATATCCGCGCGGTGGGCACGGCGGGGCAGAGCTTCGGCGCCTTCCTCGCGCGCGGCGTCACGCTGCAGCTCGAAGGCGAGGCCAACGACTATGTCGGCAAGGGCCTCTCGGGCGGCAGGCTCGTGGTCTATCCGTCGCGCAACGCCAGGAAGATCGACCCGTCGAACTCGATCATCGTCGGCAACACCGTGCTCTATGGCGCGATTGCGGGCGAGTGCTATTTCCGCGGCGTCGCGGGCGAGCGCTTCGCGGTTCGCAACTCGGGCGCCGTCGCGGTGGTCGAGGGCGTGGGCGACCATGGCTGTGAATATATGACGGGCGGCGTGGTGGTCGTGCTTGGCCAGACGGGCCGCAATTTCGCGGCCGGCATGTCGGGCGGCATCGCCTATGTGCTCGACGAGGACGATACGTTCTCGACGCGCTGCAACCTCGCAATGGTCGATCTCGAGCCGGTCGGCGCCGAGGAGACGGCGATGACCGAGAAATATCACCAGTCGGGCGACCTCGAGACGCATGGCAAGGTGGACGTCATGTCCGACATGACGCGCTTCGACGCCGAGCGCCTGCGCCAGCTCATCGAGAAGCATCTGCGCTTTACGGGCTCGACCCGCGCGCGTGAGATTCTCGACGACTGGGAAAGCTATCGCGTCAGGTTCCGCAAGGTCATGCCGATCGAATACCGCCGCGCGCTGACCGAAATGCAGAAGAAGGCGCAGCCGGGCCGGCTGAAGGCGGCCGGCGAGTAGGGGCGGCGCCGCCTCGTCGGGCCAAGGCAATCGGGTGGAGGACAACAATCTCGCCCTCATGCTGAGGAGGCTCCGCAGGAGCCGTCTCGAAGCACGAGGGCGAGTTCGAGACGGTGCGAAATGAAGGTTTCCTCGTCCTTCGAGACGCCGCCTTTGGCGGCTCCTCAGGATGAGGAAACCTTCGCCCGATCGCCCTGCGCCGGGCGGGACGCGCTTGACGGGGCTCGGACGAAAGCGTTTAGAACTTTTGCAAAGTCGCGCAGGGGCGGCGGCGGGCTCGCTCCCGGCTGGGGCCCGGTGCGGAAAAGGTTGGGAAGCAATATGGGCAAGGTCACGGGCTTTCTCGAAATCGACCGTCAGGACCGCAAATACAAGCCGGCGGCCGATCGCATCCGTCACTATGACGAGTTCATGATCCCGCTCTCGGAAGAGGCGACCAAGAACCAGGCGTCGCGCTGCATGGATTGCGGCATCCCGTTCTGCCACAATGGCTGCCCGGTCAATAACCAAATCCCGGACTGGAACGATCTCGTCTATCACGGCGAGTGGAAGCGCGCGCTCGCCAATCTCCACTCCACCAACAACTTCCCGGAATTCACCGGCCGCATCTGCCCCGCGCCCTGCGAGGCCTCCTGCACGCTGAACCTGCAGGACCAGCCGGTCACCATCAAGACGATCGAATGCGCGATCGTCGATCGCGGCTTCAACGAGGGCTGGGTCGTTCCCGAGCCGCCGAAGCGCAAGACCGGCCGCCGCGTCGCGGTCGTCGGCTCCGGCCCGGCGGGTCTCGCCGCCGCGCAGCAGCTCGCCCGCGCGGGCCACGACGTGCATGTCTTCGAGAAGAACGCCAAGGCCGGCGGCCTGCTGCGCTACGGCATTCCGGACTTCAAGATGGAGAAGCATCTGATCGACCGTCGCGTCGCGCAGATGGAGGCCGAGGGCGTCATTTTCCACTACGAGGTCAATGTCGGCGTCGACGTGAACGTCCGCGATATCGTCGCCGGGCATGA
The DNA here is from genome assembly GCF_052186135.1 of Methylocystis sp. JAN1. Lineage (GTDB taxonomy): Bacteria > Pseudomonadota > Alphaproteobacteria > Rhizobiales > Beijerinckiaceae > Methylocystis. The sequence continues at coordinate 2,365,463 of NZ_CP181499.1, forward strand.
CGCGGTGGTCCTCGCGGGCGGCGCCGAAAATCCCCGCGATCTGCCGATCCCTGGACGCGAACTGCGCGGGGTGCATTTCGCGATGGACTTTCTGACGCAGCAGAACCGCCGCGTCTCCGGCGAGCCGCTCGCCACGAACGAGCCGATCTTCGCCACGGGCAAGCATGTCGTCGTCATCGGCGGCGGCGATACGGGCTCGGACTGCATCGGCACCTCGGTGCGCCATGGCGCGCTGTCCGTGACGCAGCTCGAAATCATGCCGGAGCCGCCGGTCAAGGAGAGCAAGCTCCTAACCTGGCCGGACTGGCCGCTCAAGCTACGCACCTCCTCCTCGCACGACGAAGCGGGCGCGCCGCGGCATTTCTCGGTGCTGACGAAGGAGTTCCTCGGCAAGGACGGCGTTTTGACGGGCCTGCGCTGCGTAAAAGTCGACGGCAAGATGCAGGAAGTCCCGGACAGCAGCTTCATCCTGAGAGCGGATCTCGTGCTGCTCGCCATGGGCTTCGTCTCGCCGATCAGGGAAGGCCTGCTCGAACAGCTCGGCGTCGATCTCGACAATCGCGGCAATGTCGCGGCAGATACGCGCGCCTATAACTCGACGCGCGAAAAAGTGTTCGCGTGCGGAGACATGCGGCGCGGACAATCGCTCGTCGTGTGGGCCATTCGTGAGGGACGCCAGTGCGCCCATGCGGTCGACCTGCACCTGATGGGCGAAACAAATCTGCCAAGGTGAGGAAATTATGGTCGACGAGAAATTGAACCTTTGGTACTGCGACACCTTCGTCAGTCAGCCGTGGCAATTCTTCTTTCTGCTGCTGCCGCTCGTCGGCGCCTTCCTTTATGGCCGCGAGCAGAAGAAGCTCGGCTGGACCCTGATCGGGATCTGGGTCGTCATTCAGGTGACTTTCTCAGCGCTCACCAATTTCGTCTTCAGCTGCAATCTCGAATAGGCGCGACGCCGCCTGACAAAAAAGCCCCGGTTCTCCGGGGCTTTTTAAGTTTGGGGGAGGAAGGCTGTCGATCAGAGGACGACAACGGTCGTTCCGACCTTCACCCGGCTGAAAAGATCCGTCACGTCGTCATTCGTCATGCGGATGCAGCCCGACGAAACCGCCTGACCGATCGTCCAGGGCTCATTGGAGCCGTGGATGCGGAACATTGTGTCCTTGTCGCCGGAATAGAGATACATGGCGCGGGCGCCGAGCGGGTTCTCCTCGCCGCCGGCCATGTGGCGCGGCAGGTCGGGGCGGCGCTTCAGCATTTCCTTGGGCGGCGTCCAATCCGGCCAGGACTCCTTGCGGCCGATGTGGACGCGGCCTTTCCAGGTGAAACCTTCGCGGCCGACGCCGATGCCGTAGCGCATCGCCCTGCCATTCGCGAGCGAGAGATAGAGATAGCGGCCTTCCGTGTCGACGGTGATGGTGCCGGGCCGCTCATTCGTGGGATCGGGGACGATCTCGCGCGTCACAGTCGGCGATTCGCGTTGGAGGCGAGCGTCGTCCTGCTGCTGCTCATAGGAGGCCTGAGACGGGCCGCCGCCATAATAGGCGTTGTAATCCTGCGCGTCGGCGGGCGTCGCCTCCTCGAAAAGCGCGAGGAAGCCGCTGTTCTCCGCCAAAGCGTTCGTCGAGAAGGCGCTCATCAGCGCAAAAGTGGCGATCGGCAGAAGGCGATTTTTGAAATCGGACATTTTTGCGGCTCCAGAAGTCTTCTGGGCTGAACAATGCAGGAGCCAGGCAATTGGTTCCGTGCGCTGGCGCACGATCGTCAACGGCGCACAAAATTCGCTGTCGCAAAATCGCCGCACGTCTTAAGGGGTTCTCAATTTCTCAGGGCGCCGCGGGCTTCCATGAATAATCGTCGGCGCGATTGGGGCGCGGAGGCTGGTCGCCGCCTTCGACGAAGACATGTCGCGCGAGCGCCTGCGCATCGGCGCCGGGGGGCGTCGCGACGGAGGCTCGTCTCGCAAGCTCCGAGCCTTGCGCGGCGGCCGCCCCCGTCAGACTTTGCACGGGACCAATGGCGGGCCGCTCCGGTAGCGCCGGCGCCTCCATGGTCGACGGCTTCACCGGAGAGTGGAAAACGAGCGGCGCGCCGGGCGGCGCCGGAGACGCGGTCGCTTGCGCGGGCGGTTGTCCCGAGGCGGGCGGCGCGGCGGCCGAGGGCGCGAGTTCGAGCGGTGGGGTCGGGTGATGGCCCTCGTAAAGTTTCTTGATTTCGTTCGCGACGAAATGCGCGACGCTCAGCGCGCCGGCGTCCGTCAGATGCACGCCGTCGGCCGTGCGCAGCTTCACGATCTGGCCGTTTACGTCGGGGCCGAAAGCGTTGAACTGACCCTTCTCGTCGGCGAGCGCCTCCCACAGGTCGACAAAGACGCCGCCGTCCTTCTCGACCCGGTCGCGGAAAATCTCGTTGAGCTTCGCCATGTCGGCCGAGAAGCTCTCATTCTTCATCACCGGCAGGCCGACCCAGACGACCGGAATCTTCTTCTCGCGGAAGGCCGCGAGCACGGCGTCTATGCGGGCGACGTACAATTCGCGCCAGCGCGGCGAAAGGGGCTCTTCGCTCTGCGCGCCCGCCCGCAAAGGCTGCCGGTCGTTCGAGCCGACCATCATCACGGCGACGTCGACCTTCTGCGGGCCGTTGGCGATCTCCTTCGCCGCCTTCGGCCAATCGTAAAAGTCGTCGCGCACGAGGCTGGAGCTTTCCTTGCCCTTGCGGAGAATGCCGATCTCCGGCTTGTCGGCGAAGGTCTCCTCGAGTCCGCCCGCAAGCTGGATGGCGAGCGTGTCGCCCATCACGGCGACGAAATAATTGGCGGCCGCCTCGGGCGCGTTTTGATCCGGGCCGCCGGCGGGTTCGCTTCGTTTCGCGGCGCGCTTGGGGCGCGCGGCGTCGCCGCTGCGCCAGTAGGTTGGCGGGCGGTTCTCCTGATGCGGCATCATTCGGCGCACGCGCGGCTGGCTTTCGGGGCGGGGGGCGGGGGCGTGCTTCGGGCCGCCGAACAGGCCGCCGAAGAAATCGGAGAAGGGATCCTGCGCGAAGGATTCCGGCGCCGAAGCGAGCAGGGCGGCGAATGCGAGCAGGAAGACGGCGAGCGCGCGGCGCAGCTTGAAAGCATTGACTTTGCAGTGGTTGGCCAGATCGTTCGCCATGCCGCCAGTATGGCGCACCGGGTCGCCCCGCGCAAATCGCGGCTTGACGCAGGCGCGGCTTTCGCCCCCAATCCGCATCGAGTCGAAAAAGGGAACATAATTATGCGCAAATGGGTCGTCGCTCGCCTCGTTCTGGGCTTCGCCGCCGCGGCGTCGGCTCTTGCGCCGGCATCGGCCGGCGAAGGCGGGCGGCGCGAATATGACCCGCCGGCCGAATATCGTTATCCCCCTTATTCCGGGGTGCTGCCGCTCTGCTCCGACCCGTGGATCCTGCAAGAAATACTGGACAGTTTCGCTTCGCGGGAGAGGGAGTATTGGAATTCCGGCCTCGCCATCGCGGCCTTTGAGAGCGCCGCCGAAACCGGCTATCGCGCCAACGGATTGAGCTACATTCCCCGCCGCTATTGCCAGGGCGAGGCGTTCTTCACCGACGGCAAGCGCCGCCGCGTCGTTTATAATGTGGGCGAGGCGCTGGGCTTCATCGGCGTCGGATCGGGCGTGACGTGGTGCGTCGAGGGACTTGACCGCAACCATGCGTTCAGTCCGAATTGCCGCGCCGCCGGACCTTGACCCTGGCTGCAGAGCCGCGAGGATCTCCATGTTCGCCAATCCAGTCAGCGCCGCCCTTCGCGCGGGAGCGATTTGCGTCGCCGTTCTGTTTTTCAACCCGGCGCAGGCCAAGGACGACGATTGCATTCTCGACCGTTGCGCCGACCGGCTGCCGCCCAAGACGCAGCCGGCGCCCGCGCCGCAGGTCCAGCCTGAGGCAAAGACCGAGGCCCGCGAAAGCGGCGGCTTCCGCTCCGGCGCGCCTTCCAGCAATTTCGATTTCTATGTGCTCGCCTTGAGTTGGTCGCCCGGCTTTTGTGACAGCGTCGGCGGCGCGCGCGACCAGTGCGAGCCGGGCCGGGGCCACGGATTCGTCGTGCATGGCCTATGGCCGCAATATGAGCATGGCTTTCCGAGCGACTGCGACGGCCCGCGCAGTCCCTCGCGCATCGCCCTTGAGCGCGCCAACGGCGTTTTTCCCGACGAGCGTCTGGCGCTTTACGAATGGCGTAAGCATGGCACGTGTTCGGGCAAGAGCCCCAGCGACTATTTCGCCGACGTCTCCCGCGCATGGGAGGCGGTCACGATCCCCGCGCCCTTCGTGCGGCCGACGCGCGACCAGACCTTCACGCCCATCGACATCGAGCGCGCCTTTTACAACGCGAATCCGCGCCTGCGTCCCGGCATGATGGCGGTCGCCTGCCGCCGCGACATGCTGGAGGAAGTGCGCATCTGCCTGTCGAAGGATCTGCGCGAATTCCGCGTCTGCCCGGAGGTCGTGCGGCATGGCTGCCGCCAACGGGAAATTTCCGTGCCCGCGCCGCTTTGATTTGCGACTTCCGGGTTTTGCGGGAGAGAGGCCGCGTGCCATAGGACGCCATGAACTATCGCCACGGCTTCCACGCCGGCAATTTCGCCGACGTCTTCAAGCATGCGCTGCTCGCCCGCCTGCTCGTCTATCTGGCGCGCAAGGACGCGCCCTTCCGCGTTATCGACACCCATGCCGGGGAGGGCGCCTATGATCTCGCGGCCGACGAAGCCGAGCGCACGGGGGAGTGGGCGGGCGGCGTTGGGCGCCTCGCCGATCTGTCCTGCGCCGATGACGAGACGCGCGCGCTTCTGGCGCCTTATCTCGGTTGCGTCGGCGCCCTCGGCGCAAACGGACGGCCTGCGCTTTACCCGGGTTCGCCGCTCATCGCCGCGCGACTCATGCGCGAGCAGGACCGCGCCATCTTCTGCGAGCTTCGGCCCGACGCCTTTGATGCGTTGCGCTATCGCTTCGGCCGCGACGCGCGGATCAAGACGATTCATATCGACGGCTATACCGGCCTCGGAGCCTTTGCGCCGCCGAAAGAGCGGCGGGGCCTCGTCCTCATCGATCCGCCCTTTGAGCGCACGGATGAATTCGAGGCGATGTTCTCGGCCTTCCACGCCGCTTACGGCAAGTGGCCGACAGGCGTTTACGCCTTATGGCATCCGTCGAAGGACGCGGCCGCGGAGCGGACGTTCCACGACCGCTTCAGGGCCAAGAGCGTCAAGCGCGCCCTGCGGGTGTCGCTTGCGGTTGCGAGCGGCGGCGAAGGCTTGCGGCGCACGGGCCTCGTCGTGGTCAATCCGCCCTTTGTCTTCGAAGAAGAAGCGCGCAAAATCCTCGCTTTTTTCTCCGCAAGGCTGGCGCAGGGGGAGGGCGCGGGATTTGCGGTCGAGCAGCTGACAGGCGAGTGACGCCTTCCGTGTCACGGCGCTATTTCGCTCTCAAGCATCGATCGAGCGCTTTGCCCGTCAGGCGGAAGGAGGCGAATTCGGAGAAGTCGGTCGCGAGCCCCCATCGCGTTTCGCCCGCCGCCCGCCTGGACTTGAGGAAGACCACGACTTCATTGTCGAATTCCTGGCCCCTCCGCGCGCCGCTCTCCAGAAGCGAGAAGTAGTCGACGACCTCCCCCGACTTGAAAGGGCCTCGCAAGGAGGATGTCACGGCGAAGCGCGTGCGGGTCAAATCCCTGGGCGCCGTTTCCGAGGAAAGGATGCGCCCCTTTACGATCGCTTCGGCCAGCCGGCAGTTTTCGACGAGCAACTGGCGAAGCGCCTCGTCCGCGGCTCGACAGGCGGCGCTGGAGAAAATAAACGCCGCGAGCGCAAGGGGCGCCAGGCGACGGACGCGGCGAAAGACATGCGCGTATACGAGGTTGGAAGACATGGTCGCGCGAAGTCCGGCCTCGATGATCCGCGACGTTTCGAATCCGCTCAATTGACCCTGTCCCTTTTATGAGATGTGCGCTGGCGCGCGGCGCGCGCTTTTCTTTTCCCTATGCTGAGAAATGCTGATAATGCAGCCAGGGATGACGACCAAGGCTTAACCGCCCGTCGACACCGGCCGCGCGGCGGGGGCCGTTTTTTTGATAGACGACGGCAAATCGAATTTCATCGGGAGGGCGGCGACCATGGGTTTTGTCATTTGCGCTGCGAAGATTCGACGGGCGAGCGGTCTCCTGGCGACGATTCTCGTCGTTTCCGCATGGACGACGAGCGCTCAAGCGGGGTTCTTTGAGGATTTGTTTGGCGATGGCGGCAGCGAAACCGCCGCCCCGCCGGCCTCGGCGCCACAGGCGCGTCGGCGTCAGCCCGCCGGCAGCGTCTCTTTTTCGGTTCGATCGTCGAAGGATCGCCGCTCGGCGCGCAAATCGGACGAGGGCGGCGACGGGGAAAAGCCCCGTAAGGCCGTCTTCTGCGCCGCGGGCCTTTCCGAGCGCGCCAATCCAGACAGCGACGAGGTGCGCCTGCATGACGGCACGTTGCGGGCCGGCGACAGCCTCGTGACGTCGAACGGAATTCTCGTTTTCAAAGGCCGCGCCGCCTGTCCGCACACCACATCCGACTTCGTGGGGCTGGCGCAGTCCAGGCTTCCCGCCGAGAAGCGGAACACGCTCGAGAAGCTGGAGCATACGATGCGATCCGGGCGCAGTCCGCTCGTGCTCAGCGACACGGACGACGAGACGCAGGTTGTTGGCCAGAATACGCGGTAATTCGCCGCCCGGCCGCAGCACTCGAACCCGCCCGAAATGCCGCCGCGCTCTTGATGCCGCGCGCGCCAGCCAATATGCCTCGCTCTCACGCCGCCGTCTCGCCAGGGCGCGCGTGAAACAACCGTGTGACAGAGAGGCGCCGCCCGATGATGATCCTCCGCTACTCCGCCGCCTCTCCCTATGCGCGAAAGATTCGCATCGCCGCGGAGTTGCTTGGGCTCGCGGGGCGAATCGAGATCGTCGCGGCGAGCACGACGGACCCCAACGACACGCTTCGTCGGCAAAACCCGCTGGGCAAGATTCCGGCGCTTGTCCTTGAGGATGGCTCGGCGCTCTACGACAGCCGTGTGATCGCCGATTATCTCGACCATCTCGGCGGCGGGAAACTGATTCCGGCGGCTCCGGGCCGCTTCGACGTCCTGCGCCTGCAGGCGCTCGGAGACGGGGTCAACGACGCGGCCTTGCTCATCCGCTACGAGACCGCGACGCGGCGTCCCGAATTGCGCGACCAGGACGCCATCGATCTCCAGCAAGGCAAAATCGACCGCGCGCTCGCCGTTCTGGAGGCGTCCCCGCCGGCCGGTCCGGTCGACATCGGCCAGATCGCCGTCGCCTGCGCGCTCGGCTATCTCGATCTCCGCTTCGAAGGCGCCTGGCGCGGCAAGCATCCGAGGCTCGCCGCCTGGCTGCAAGATTTCGCGACGAAGGTCCCCGCTTTCGAGGCGACGAAGGCGTAGCGGCGCCGGGCGCTGGATCGCGCGGCGTTTAGGCGGAGCCGCCTAAACGCAGGTGACCCGATCTCAGCCCTTTTTCGCGATTTCCGCGGGCGGCGCCCAGACGACGGCGTTCGCGGCCGCCGGGCCGGTCGCGCCCGGAATGCGCAGGCGCTGGCCCGGATAGATCCGGTCCGGGTGCTTTAACATCGGCTTGTTGGCTTCGAAGATCTCCTCATAGCGTTTGCCGTCGCCATAGCTTTCCTCGGCGATCTTCCAGAGCGTGTCCCCTTGCTTGACGACATAGACGCCCGACGGCGCCTCGGGGTCGGCGTCTGGCGCGATGAGATTGTTCTCGACCTGCGCGACCCCCTTCGTGTTGCCGACGAGCAGCACGATCTTCTCCATCTCCGCTCGGGAATTCACGGCGCCGTTCAGCGTCACCTTGCCGCCGTCGACTTCGATGTCGACGCCCGACACGTCGAAGCCATGGTCTTGCAACTCTTTCGTCAGCACGTCGGCCGAGGCCGCCGAGTTGTCGGTCGCGCCGGCAGGCGCGGGAGCCGCTTTGCTCTTGCCGGTGAAGAAGTCGAAAATGCCCATGAAATGCCTCCTGACCAAGACGCTGCGCGCGCCGCCCTGTATATTAGTGGCCGCGTGCGCTTGTGACAGGGCCATTGGTCACCCGCCTGGAGCGCGGCTTGCGAAAAAATGCAAAAAGCGCGCTCCAAGTCTTTAAAGGCGATCCGCAAACTGCGTTCAGGCGACTCCCCGCGACGTGGCGACAGGGTCCGCCTTTGGATGGGATCGGATTATTTAATTCCCGAATCGTCGAATTTTCGGTTCAACCTGCCGCCCGGGACTGGGGAGCCGGCATGTATGGCGAACGGGTATTCGCAAGACTTGCCGGATGGCGATCGACGCTCTCGCGCTTGATGGCCTCGTGAGAATCCCCTGCGACGGAGCGAAGCGGCGATGACAGAGGCGAGCGACAGACATAGGGGGCCGGCGCTTGTGACAGGCGCCGCGCGGCGCATCGGCCTCGCCATCGCTGGCCGCCTCGCGCGGGAAGGGCGCCCGGTCGTCCTGCATTCTTCGCAGCGCTCAGCCGAGGAAGCGGAGCTCGCGGCGGGAGCCATCCGCCAGCAGGGGGGCCGGGCCTGCGTCGCCGTCGCCGATCTCGCCAATGCGCGGGAGACCGGAGGGCTCGCCGATTTCGCGGCCCGCGCCTTTGGGCCGCCGACCCTCCTCGTCAACAACGCTTCCGTCTTTGAAGTGGATCAGGCCTCGGATTTCACGCTGGAGCGCTACGAGCGGCAGATGGCGATCAATCTGCGCGCCCCGCTGATTCTCTCCCGGGATTTCGCGGCCGCGCTGCCCGAGGGCGCCGAGGGCGCCATCGTCAACATCATCGACCAGCGCGTCTGGCGCCTCACGCCGCGCTATTTCAGCTACACGCTCTCAAAGTCGGCGCTATGGACCGCGACGCGCACCATGGCGCAGACCTACGCTCCCCGCATTCGCGTCAACGCCGTGGGGCCGGGACCGGTCTTCCCCAACGAGGCGCTGGGCGACAGGGATTTCGAGATCGAGACGCATGGCGTGCCCCTGGGCCACGCGGCCGAGGTCTCGGGCGTCGTGGACGCGGTGATCTATCTGAGCAGGGCGAAGAGCGTCACCGGGCAGATGATCGCGGTGGACGCCGGGCAGCATCTCGCGTGGCGGACGCCGGATGTGGCGGAGGAAGCTCCGTAAACCCTTCGCAAACCATAATCCACTAAACATTTAAGCAGTTATCCGCGGGCGCGCGTCGCCCGCGGGCGTCAAAAAGGCGCGTTTCGCGCCTAGGGAGCGTTTATGCGCGTGCTTGGCATCGAAACCACCTGCGACGAGACGGCCGCCGCCGTCGTGTCGGACCGCCTCGGAATGGATGGGGGCGACATTCTCTCTAATGAGGTTCTGAGCCAGATCGCCCAGCACGCGGCCTATGGCGGCGTCGTGCCGGAGATCGCGGCGCGCGCGCATATCGACGTGCTCGACCGGCTGATCGCCCGCGCCCTCGCCAACGCCAAAGTCGAGCTCTTTGATATCGACGCGATCGCTGCGGCCGCCGGGCCGGGGCTCATCGGCGGCGTGCTGGTGGGGCTTACGGCGGCCAAAGGCCTGGCGCTCGCCTCCGGCAAGCCCTTCATCGCGGTCAACCATCTCGAAGCCCATGCGCTGACGGCGCGGCTTACCGACCATCTCGACTTTCCCTATCTCGCTTTGCTCGTCTCGGGCGGGCACACGCAGCTCGTCGCGGTGCGGGGCGTGGGCGATTATCGCCGGATCGGCTCGACCGTGGACGACGCGGCGGGCGAGGCTTTCGACAAGGTCGCGAAAATGCTCGGCCTGCCATATCCGGGCGGCCCGCAGATCGAGAAGCTCGCGCAGGACGGCGATCCCCGTCGCTTCGATTTCCCGCGTCCAATGGTCGGGCGCGGCGGCGCGGATTTCTCGCTCTCCGGCCTCAAGACCGCCGTGCGCCTCGAAGTCCTCAAGCTCGGCGCGCCGAGCGAGCAGGACGTCAAGGACCTCGCGGCGTCCTTTCAGGCGGCGATCGTGGACGTCATCGTCGATCGGGTGCGCGGCGGCGTGAAGCTCTTCACGGAAGGCGAGGGACGGCCGAGCGGGCTCGTCATCGGCGGCGGCGTCGGCGCCAACGGCCCCATCCGCCGCGCGCTCACGCGCCTGTGCGCCGAGAGCGGCCTGCGCTTCGTTTCGCCGCCCGGCAATCTCTGTTCGGATAACGGCGCGATCATCGCCTGGGCCGGGCTGGAGCGTTTCAAGCGCGGCTTCACGGACGATCTCGGCTTCGCCCCGCGTCCGCGCTGGCCGCTCGACGCCGTGGCGAGCGGCGCTCATCACGGCAAGGCGTAGCATTGCGGCGGACGTTTTTCGCGGCGTTGGCGGCGATGCTGCTGGCGCCGCAGCCGCAGGCGGCGGGGCCTCTGTCGCAGGAGCCGCTTTATTCGGGCCTGCAGATCTTCTACGGGCCAAGCGACGGCTTCCAAACCGTCGACGCGCGCCTGATCGACGGCGCGCGCCGTTCCATCGACATGGCGGCCTACGTGCTCACCGACCGCGCCCTCGTCGCGGCGCTCGGGCGCGCCGCCATGCGCGGCGTTCGCGTGCGCGTCTATCTCGACGGCGAGGAGATGGGCCGCAACGCGCCGATCCTTGGCGTTGCGGGCGCGCCGAATATCGATGTGCGGCTCAAGGCGCGCAACCGAGACCTGATGCATCTGAAGAGCTATCAGGTGGACGGTCGGACGCTACGTACGGGTTCGGCGAATTTCTCGGTCTCTGGCGAAGCCTATCAGGACAACGATCTGATCGTTATAGAGAGCGCGCAGGCGGCGGCGCGCTTCCGCGAGACCTTCGAACGTCTCTGGGCGCGTCCGGACAATCAGCGGATCGGAATGAGGTGATGCGCGACTCCATCGCAGTTCTCGGCGCCGGCGCCTGGGGCGTCGCGCTCGCCAATGTCGCCGGGCAAGGGCGCGCGCGCGTGGCGCTTTGGGCGCATGATCCCGCCCATGCGGCGGCGCTGGCGAAAGACCGCGAGAACAAGCGGCATCTTCCCGGCCTGCCGCTCGCCGCCGCAGTCGCGCCGACAAGCGACCTTTCCTGCATCAAAGACGCGAGGATCGTTCTGGCGGTCGTCCCGGCCCAGGCGATGCGCGCCGTCGCGCGCGCCGCCCGGGCGCATCTTTCGGAAGGCGCGGCCTTCGTCATCTGCGCCAAGGGCATTGAGCGCGACCGGCGCCATTTCATGAGCGAGGTCGTCGCCGAGGAACTGCCGCAGGCGCGTCCCGCGGTTCTCTCCGGGCCGAGCTTCGCCGCCGACGTCTGCAAGGGTCTCCCGACCGCCGTCACGCTCGCGGCCGAAGACGAGGGGCTGGCGCAGCAACTATGCGAGGCGCTGTCGACCAAGACCTTTCGTCTCTATCGCTCCACCGACCTTCGCGGCGTCGAGATCGGCGGGGCGGCCAAGAACGTCTTCGCCATCGGCGCCGGCATGGCCTCGGGCCGCAGGCTCGGCGCGAGCGCGCAGGCCGCGCTGATCGCCCGCGGCTTCGCGGAGCTGATGCGGCTCGGCCGCGCGCTTGGCGCCCGGAGCGAGACGCTGATGGGCCTTTCGGGGCTGGGCGATCTGGTGCTGACCTGCGGTTCGGCGCAATCGCGCAATTTCGCTTTTGGTCAGGCGCTCGGGCAGGGGACGGCGGTAAAGGACGCGTCCGGCGGCAAGCTCACCGAGGGCGCCTTCACGGCGCGCGTGCTCGTCGAAATGGCGCAGGCGGCGGAAATCGAGATGCCGATCGCCGAAGCGGTGGACGCCATTCTGTCATCGCGCCTCAGCGTCGACGCGGCGATCGACGCCCTGCTGATGCGGCCGCTCAAGGCCGAGGCCTGATCGTCGGGCGTCTCGAATGGTCTATTGCACTCCCGCCGGAAGGTTCGCCTTGCCGTCGAGCGCGTCCCGGATCTTGCGCGCGATCTGCGCGAGCGTAAAGGGCTTGGTCAGCAGGTTCACGTCGGGATCGAGCAGGCCGTTGCGCATGATTGCGTGTTGCGAGTAGCCCGTAATGAACAGCACATGCAGGGAGTGGCGGCGAAAGACGGCCTCTCGCGCCAGCCGGGCGCCATCCATCCCCGGCATGAAGACGTCGGTGATCATCAGCGAGATATCGTGCCGCGCGCGAATGATCTGGATCGCCTCCTCGCCGCTCGTCGCCTCGAGCACCGTGTAGCCGAGTTCCCGCACGCCCTGCGAGGTCGCGCGCAGGGCGCTCTCGTCATCCTCGACGATCAGAACGATTTCCTCGGGCCGCCCGCGCGGAAAGTCCTCCTGCTTGGGCTCCGGGGGAGGGGGCTCGGCCTTTTCGTTCGCCTCGACATAGCGCGGCAGATAGAGCTTTACGCAGGTCCCGTGGCCGACTTCCGAATAAATCTTGATGTGGCCGCCGGATTGCTTGACGAAGCCGTGCGCCTGGGAGAGGCCGAGGCCGGTGCCTTTGCCGATAGGCTTGGTTGTGAAAAAAGGATCGAAGGCCTTGGCCACGACATCCGACGGCATGCCGGCGCCTGTGTCCGAGACCGACAGCACGACATACTGGCCGACCTTCGCCTCGGGATTTTCCGCGGCGTAATGTTCGTCGAGTTCCACATTCGCGGTCTCGATGGTCAACTGCCCGCCGATGGGCATGGCGTCGCGGGCGTTGACGGCGAGATTGAGAATGGCGCTTTCGAGCTCGTTCGCGTCGACCCTCGTCAGCCAGAGGTCCTTGCCGAGCGAGGTCGCGAGTTGGATTGGCGCGCCCAGGGTTCGGTGCAGGATTGACGACATGCCCGTCACGAGCTGGTTCGCGTCGAGCGGCGTGGGGCTGAGCGGCTGGATGCGCGAAAAGGCCAGCAGGCGGCGCACGAGTTTCGCCGCGCGATCGGCGCCGTCGAGCGCCGAGTCGATCATCTGCTCCGCGTCGGCCTCCTCCCTTCGCAGCTTGCGGCGCAGAATGTTGAGGCTCGCGACGATCACGCCGAGCATGTTGTTGAAGTCGTGCGCGATGCCGCCGGCGAGGTGGCCCAGCGCCTCGAGTTTCTGCGATTGACGGAGCTGCGCCTCCAGGGCGCTTCGCTTCGTCGACTCGCCGACCAGTTCGTTATAGGCGAGCTTAAGGGCGTCGCTGGATTTGCGAAGCGCGGTGATCTGCTTCTGGGCCAGAAACACAGCGAAGGCGGCGACGCCGGCGAGCAGAACGATCATGACGCCGATCGCGGACTGAAGCGAATCGTTGGCTCGCGCCAAGCGCTCGTCGCGCTGGCGATAGAGCTCCTCCTCGAACGAGACCATCTCGTTGATCAGGGCGTCGATTTGATCCATCAGCGCCTTGCCGCGCCCCGTGCGCACGATCTCGGTCGCTTCGTTGAAGCGCCCGGCGTTCATCAGGGCGAGCTTGCGTTCAAGGAGCGCCGTGCGCTCCCGCAGAAGCGGCCGGAGCCTGGCGAGCCTCTCGCTCTGTTCCGGATTGTCGGCGACGAGCGCGCCGATCTCCGTCAATTGCTGCTCGATGCCGCCGGCCAGATCCGTTGCGGGAGAAAAATTCTTCTTGTCGCGATTGATGACATAGCCGCGCTCCTCGCTCTCCGCGCGGCGCACCGCGCTGTTGAGCTTGTGCAACGCGCTCTCGACCTCGAGCGTATGGCGTACGAGGGAGCCGCTGTTGCGGCGATGCTCCTCGGTTCGGATCGTGACGACGCCGGCCGAAGCGAGAATCGCGAAGGCGACGATCAGGCTGACCGTTTCGAAGGACAGATACTTTCTCGACGCGGCCATGCGCGGTCCACTAACAAACCGATCTGGCGATTTTATGCGCTGCGGAGATCATTGCCAGCGTTACAGCGCCTCTCCGCTGGCGGGCCGCGCCTTTGTCGCAAAGCCCGCCGTTTTTCACCGATGGATCCTCAAGCCTTCGGAATTTCGCGAACCGCGCCGCGCGCGGCGCTCGTCGTCAGGGCCGCATAGGCGCGTAACGCCGTCGAGATCTTGCGATGGCGTGGGCTTGCCGGTTGGAACCCCTTGGAGGCTCGAACCGCGCGGCGCGCGGAAAGTTCCGTTTCAGCAACGGCGAGGGTGATTTTTCTGTTCGGAATGTCGATCTCGACGCGGTCGCCGTCCTGGACGAGCGCAATCAGCCCGCCTTCAGCGGCCTCCGGCGAGACGTGGCCGATGGAAAGGCCGGATGTGCCGCCCGAGAAGCGCCCGTCGGTGATCAGCGCGCAGGCCTTTCCGAGGCCCTTCGACTTCAGATAGCTCGTCGGGTAAAGCATCTCCTGCATGCCGGGGCCGCCGCGCGGGCCTTCATAGCGGATGACGACGACATCGCCTTCCTTCACCGCGCCGGTGAGGATGCCGGAGACCGCCGCGTCCTGACTCTCGAAAACGCGGGCGGGCCCCGAGAATTTCAGGATCGACTCGTCGACGCCCGCCGTCTTCACGATGCAGCCATCCTGCGCGAGATTGCCGAAGAGCACGGCGAGGCCGCCATCCTTGGAGAAGGCGTGAGCCGCGTCGCGGATCGCTCCCTTTTCGCGATCCGCGTCGAGCGAGTCGTAGCGACGATCCTGGCTGAAGGCTTCCTGCGTCGGCACGCCGCCGGGCGCGGCCTTGAAGAAGGCCTTGGCCGTCTCGCTGGTCGTCACGCCGACATCCCAGCGCGAAATCGCGTCCGCGAGCGTCGCGCTGTGGACGGTGGGCCGGTCGCCATGCAACAGGCCGGCGCGATGCAACTCGCCGAGAATCGCGATGACGCCGCCGGCGCGATGCACGTCCTCCATGTGGACGTCTGGCACGGAAGGCGCGACCTTGCAGAGCACCGGCACACGGCGCGACATTCGGTCGATGTCGGCCATGGTGAAATTCACTTCGGCTTCATATGCGGCGGCGAGGAGATGCAGCACGGTGTTGGTCGAGCCGCCCATGGCGATGTCGAGCGCGATGGCGTTCTCGAAGGCCTCGAAGGTCGCGATTGAGCGCGGCAGGACGCTCGCGTCGTCCTGTTCGTAATAGCGGCGCGCGAGATCAACGATGAGATGCCCCGCCTCGACGAAGAGGCGCTTGCGGTCGGCGTGGGTGGCGACGATCGTGCCGTTGCCCGGCAGCGAGAGGCCGAGCGCCTCGGTGAGGCAGTTCATGCTGTTAGCGGTGAACATGCCCGAGCAGGAGCCGCAGGTGGGGCAGGCGGAGCGCTCGATGGCCCTCACGTCGCTCTCGGCCACCTTGTCGTCGGCGCCCGCGATGATCGCGTCGACGAGGTCGAGCGCATGCTCCTTGCCCGCGAGCACGACCTTGCCGGCCTCCATCGGGCCGCCCGAGACGAAGACGGCCGGGATGTTGAGGCGCAGCGCCGCCATCAGCATGCCGGGGGTGATCTTGTCGCAATTGGAGATGCAGACCATCGCGTCGGCGCAATGGGCGTTGACCATATACTCCACGCTGTCGGCGATCACTTCGCGCGAGGGCAGGGAGTAGAGCATCCCGTCATGGCCCATGGCGATGCCGTCATCGACTGCGATGGTGTTGAACTCTTTCGCGACGCCGCCCGCCTTCTCGATCTCGCGCGCGACGAGCTGGCCGAGATCCTTGAGATGCACATGCCCGGGTACGAACTGGGTGAAGCTGTTGACGACGGCGATGATCGGCTTCCCGAAATCCTCCTCCTTCATGCCCGTCGCGCGCCAGAGGCCGCGCGCGCCCGCCATGTTGCGACCGTGGGTGGTGGTGCGGGAACGATAGGGAGGCATGACGACTGCTTTCTCGCAGGGAAGTGTTCGGGAGGCGATAGCCCAGCCGGAGCGTCCCCGCAACCGTCATAAAGGCTCCATGCGCCTATAACATATATCGTAAAAAGCGATAAGTCGTCGCCCGTCGTCTCGTGGGCTGATCCTTGCCGGCGGAGGCGGGCCGGGCTCGCGCGTGGTTGGCGTTCGCCTACTCGAAGAGGCGCTTGAGACGCTGGCCAAAGCCCGCGGCCTTGGGGAGCGGAACGAGGTGAGCCGCGGCGCCGCCTTCCAGCGTCAGATAAATCACGCCGGCCGGATCGACCTCGCTCGGGCCGACATGATGCACGCGGATGGTCCCGGCCTCGGCGGCGTCCAAAGCCGCCCCGTCCGGGATCATATCGCCGCCGCGCGCCCGCACCGCCTCGACGAAATCGCAGATGCGCAGGAACACCCATTCCGGCGGCATGGGCGTTTCTTCGAAGATGACGGCGCGGTTGAGGAAGTGCTCGGCGAAACATCCGCGCGCGCCGATCACCCGCCGCCCGCCAACCGTCCAGTTGCTCGAGAAAAAGCTTGGATGAAGGAGGAGCGGCATGGGCAGCGCTCTCTTGGCGGCCAGTGACAGAAAATGCTCCGGGCGGAGGATCTGGTTGGACTGGCGCCAATGTATCGCCGTCGGCTTCGTCCGGTCGCAGAAATATTGCGTGAGCAATTTGCAGATCGCGAGCTTCATGTCGAAAAGCCCGTCGGCCTGTGGCGGAGGCTTGGCGCCGAGTTTCGCCTTCGGCTCGGAGCCGGCGCAGCCCGTGGGGACGTCATGCGTCACGGCGATGGAAATATTGGCGCGGTGGCCCGCCACCGCCGCTGCGGCGTCCTCGAAGGTCATGTGCGTATAGGGCGAGGCGAGACACTGCGCGAAACCCTGCGGTCCCAGGGGCTGGGGATGCTTCGAGATGAGGATGAAGAGTCCCGAGCCGGCGAACATCGCCGAGGCGTCCGCTGAGAGCGGAGAATAGCGAAACGGTTCCAGAACGCCGTCGAAGAGCGTGTTCAGGTGGCTGAGAACGTCTGGGAAGGGGATGGCCGGACAGGGGCCCGCATAGAGGAGCGCCGTATCCACCTCGGCGGGGGCGAAGTTCAGCAGCATCGACGGATCTCCCGGCGCATTTGCCGGAATCTGATCACGAAGCTGCTAAGACTTGCTGGAGAAACGTGCTTAAGCGAATGCCAGCGTTAAAATACACAAGCCCGAAAGGCGGCAGGAACCGGGCCGCTTCCTTTCGGGCTTTGGGAAAAGCGACGTCGCCCTCGAGGCGTCACGCGGCCTGGCGGGCGGCGACGGAAAGCTTGAGTTCATTCAGACAGGCGACGATGGCGTTGACAGAGGAGAAGCTCTGGCGGCGGAGCATGTTCACCGGAAACTCGACGTCGAAGGCCTCCTCGATCGCGAGCATCGTGCGGATCGCCGCGAAGGGGGTCAGGCCCGCCGAATAGAGGTCCGCGCTGTCGGAAAGATTGTCAATCGGGGTGTGTAGACGGCCGTTTTCTTGCAGAAGACGGCGGATGGTCTCGATCATGGCTTCAACTCCAAAGGCGCGCGTCAGAACCGGCCGCGGGCCACAAGCTTCGTTTGAAGCGATGCTCCCGATTGTGGCGAGCAATCGTGAACATCGTGGAAAGAAATTGGGGCGCCCTCCCTGAACCGAAAATGAATTCGAGGAAAATTCGACGGGATTTCGCATATGGTTAGGTTAATGCAGGGTTAACTCTGGACGCGCCGCTTATTGGCGCGGCCTCGCTCAATGCTTTATGGTGCGTTCATGAGAACGATCGGCGGGTTCCTGATCTTGATCGCCCTCGCTTGCGGCGGCCCCGCCGGCGCGCAGGTGGATGAGCCGCCGGCGCTCGGCGACGACGAAAACGGGGGGAATTTCCTCTTCATTCCCGGCATCGGGAAGATCCCGCTGCCGCCCGGCGTGCGGGGTTACGGGCCCGGCAATCCTCCGGATCTCCAGGACAGCCTCGCCCCCAGACGCCTCGGCCCCAACGCGGCCAATCCGCCGCCCGAACCGCCGAAGTCGCCCGAGGAGCGTCAGGCGCAGGAGCTCGCCCGGCTTTTCGACCGTATGCGGGACGCTGACGACGAGCGTGAATCGCAGTCGGCCGGGGCCGCGATCCTGCGCCGCTGGTCGCAATCGGGCTCGGACACGGTCGATCTGCTCGCCGCGCGCGCTCTCGCGGCGGAGGCGGCCGGCGCGCCTGCTCTCGCCAAAGCTTTGCTGGATTACGTCGTCGCCCTATCTCCCAACTGGCCCGAAGGCTTCGTGCGCCGCGCCCGGGTCATGGCCTCGGAAGGCGACGTCGCGGGCGCGCTCGCCGATCTCGAGACGGCGGCGCGGATCGAGCCCAAGCGCTTCGACGCGCTGGAGGCCCTCGGCGCCCTCTCCGAGAAGGCCGGGGACAAGAAGCGGGCGCTCAGCGCCTATCGTAAGGCGCTCGAGATCGAGCCGCGCAACGACTCGCTTCACAAGAATGCGGAGCGACTGCGCATCGAGGTCGAAGGGCGCGATATTTAGATTTTCAACGGGAGGGAGGTACTGTGACCGACGCGACGCATCTCACGCCGGAGGCGATGGCGCAGCTCTTCACCGCCGCGCGGACCCATAATGGCTGGCTCGACAAGGACGTGCCGGACGATTTGCTGGAGCGCGCGCTCGATTACGCCAAATGGGGGCCGACCAGCGCCAATTGCTCGCCCATGCGCGTCATCTTCGTGCGTTCGCCTGCGGCGAAGGCGCGTCTCGCGCCGGCCATGTCGCCCGGCAATCACGACAAGACCATGGCTGCGCCGGCGACGGCGATCATCGGCTACGACCTCGACTTCTACGAGCATCTGCCTTTCCTCTATCCCGCGACGGACGCGCGTTCGTGGTTCGCGGGCAATGACGCGCTCATCGAAGAGACCGCGTTCCGCAACGGGACGCTGCAGGGCGGCTATTTCATTCTGGCCTTGCGCGCCGTGGGCCTCGACGCCGGACCGATGAGCGGATTCGACAAGGCCAAGGTGGACGCGGAATTTTTCGCCGGGACGAAAGTTAGATCGAATTTCTTGATCAACATCGGCTATGGCGACCCCGCGAAGCTCTATGCGCGCGGGCCGCGTTTCGCTTTCGAGGACATGGCCAAGATTATCTGAGGGCTGCAATGACCATGCGAATCATTCCGGAGCGTTATCTGCCGCATGTGCAGGGGCTTCTGCGTATCGCGACCGCGCTGCTTTTTTTGCAGCACGGAACGGCCAAGCTTTTCGGCTATCCGCATGTCGCCATGTTCGACAAGATGAATCTGCTCTCGGCGCTGGGCGCCGCCGGCGTGCTGGAGCTCGTGGGCGGGGCGCTCCTGCTCGTCGGGCTTTTCACGCGCCCGGTCGCCTTCATCCTTTCGGGCGAGATGGCCGTGGCTTACTTCGGCTTCCACGCGCTCGAGGCTTTCTGGCCGATCCACAACAAAGGCGAGCTGGCGGCGCTCTACTGTTTCGTCTTCCTGTTCTTCTCGGCCGCCGGGCCGGGGAAGTTCGCGCTCGACAGGGAGTAGGGCCTTTTGTGCGACGCACGCGGGAGCGGCGCAAGGCCTTGCCGATAAACGCGAGCGCGGCCAAATCTATTGACAAGAGGGACGGGCGACCTATTCCCTTGCGGACATGACCGAGACGGCAGTCACGACCAAGCGCCGATCACATGTGTGGGCGCTCCCCAATCTCCTCACCTACGGCCGCTGCGTCGCGGTTCCGGTGGTGGCGGGGCTGCTGCTCGCGCCGAATGAGGATTGGACGCGCTGGACTGCGCTGGGCGTCTATGCCGCTGCGGCCGTCACCGATTTTTTCGACGGCTATCTCGCCCGCGTCTGGCAGCAGCAGTCGCCCATCGGCCGCATGCTCGACCCGATCGCGGACAAGCTGCTCGTCGCCGCAACGCTCCTGGTCGTCGTCGCCAACCAGACCCTCGTCGGCTGGACGATCTGGGCGGCGATCATCATCCTGTGCCGTGAGATTCTTGTTTCCGGCCTGCGCGAGTATCTTGCCGAGCTGAAAGTGCGCCTGCCGGTCTCCGCCATCGCGAAGTGGAAGACCGCCTTCCAGCTTGTCGCGCTGGGCTTCTTCATCGTCGGGCCGGCGGGCGAGGCGGTGCTGCCGGGATCGATCAAGATCGGCTCCGCCATGCTCTGGGTCGCGGCGGTTCTCACCCTTTATACCGGGTTCGATTACATGCAGGCGGCGCTGACGCATTTCGCGGAAGACGAGCGGTCATGAAAGCGGTGTATTTCGCCTGGGTCCGTGAGCGGATCGGGCTTCCCGAGGAAGAAATCGCGCCGCCGAGCGAGGTCGAGACCGTGCGTCAGCTCGTCGAGTGGCTGGCCGCGCGCGGCGACGGCTATGCGGCGGCCTTCGCCAATCCCAAGACGATACGGGCCGCCATCGACAAGGTGCATGTCGCGCCGGACGCGCCCATCGCCAGCGCTCGCGAAATCGCCTTCTTTCCGCCGATGACCGGGGGCTGATGACGGCCTCGCTTATTTCCCCGACGATCCGCGTTCAGGCGGAGGATTTCGACCCTGGGCGCGAGGAAGCCTCGCTGATTGACGGCCGGCGCGACGTCGGCGCGGTCGTCGCTTTTATAGGGCTCTGCCGCGACGAGGACGGAAGGCTCGCCGCGTTGGAGCTTGAGCATTATTCCGGCATGGCGGAGGAGGAGATTCGCCGCGTCGCGCATGAGGCGCTGGCCCGCTGGCCGCTCCTCGGCCTCACGGTGATCCATCGCTACGGCGTCATCCGTCCCGGCGAGCGCATCGTGCTCGTGGTCGCCTCGGCGCATCATCGGGGCGAGGCCTTCGGGGCGGCGGAGTTTCTGATGGACTATCTCAAGACCCGCGCGCCTTTCTGGAAGAAGGAGCGTCGCGCCGATGGAACGGATGGCGGCTGGGTCGAAGCCAAGGACTCGGACGACGCGGCGGCCGCGCGTTGGGACGTCAAGTCGTAAAGGTCCCGGGGGCAAGAGGAGGTATGGGCGCCGCCCGTCCGAGATTATCTTTCACCCGATCGCCCGCCCTATGAATCGGCGGGCGGGCGCGGCGCGCCGCGGGCTTCGACCCCCGCCTGGTGAAACCGGCGCCTCTCTCGGCGACGGGCGGGCGCTGATCCATTGCGCTTCCAGCTTGCCTCAGATCAACTGCAACGGCGCGATCAACGAGACGATCCAGGCGTGGGCCGCGCCCATCGCCACAGTGAGAAACAGCGCGACCAGCGTAAAGACGTCGAGATTGTCCTTGGGAACCCCCATCATGCGCGTGAGGCCCAGCGAAAAGACGTATATTCCGTAAAAGCCCAGCACGTCCAGAAAGCGGAGGCCGGGGATAAGCCCGAAAATCGCCGCCAGCCAGGCGGGGGTATAGGAATAGGCCGCGAGCAGCAATGCGCGGCGATCGTCGCTCCTGCCGTCGAAATGCGGAGCCGCCATCGAGATGACGAAGGCGATGGCGAAGAGGGCAGGCAAGCTTAGCACATATTGCGCGACCGCGCGAAACAGGCCGGCGGCGAATGTGGGGTGCAGCCCGCGAGAACCGAAGAGCCATGCGCCGAGGAAACTCGCAAAAGGCGGAATGGCCGCGAGGATCGCGATGTAGCCACGATAGAGCTCCGCGATCGAAGTATCTTCGTTTTCGATTCGCTCCCACTCCTTCCGGGGCGTCAGAATGAGGCCTTTGACCCTCGAAATCAGATCGTTCATGACGTTCTTCCTTGTCGGCCCGCGTCCGACGTCCTTTCGGCAAGCGCTCGGCTAGCACTTGGCGCTTGCCCGCGGCCTCCTTACATGCGAGGGAATGCGCAGGCCAGTAGCGGCCCCTGCTGTCGAAGCCCGGCGGTTACGTCTAACGCGATAGGCTGTATGAGAAAACTGGCAGAATTTTTCTGGCCCGTCGTCGGGCTCGCCGCGGTCGTCGGCTCATTCTACCTACTCTATCACGAGTTCCGGGGCGAGTCGGTCGGCGCGGAGGTTTGGGCCAATCTCATGGCCATTCCCTCGCGCGATTACTTCCTGGCGGCGCTTTCGACGCTCCTCGCTTATGCGGCGCTCGCCTGGTACGACCAGATCGCGCTGCTCCATCTCGGCGTGCGGCACATCTCGTGGATATTCATCTCGATGTGCTCGTTCACGACCTACGCGCTGTCCCACAATATCGGCGCGAGCGTCTTTTCCGGCGCCATGGTCCGCTACCGGGCCTATTCTTCAAAGGGATTGACGGCGACGCAGGTGGCGGCGCTGGTCGTGCTCTGCTCCTATACCTTCGCCTTCGGCAATGTGCTGCTCGGGGGCCTTCTCTTGACCTACGATCCGGCGATGATGCAGCGTCTCGCCGGCTTCCTGCCGGACGTGCTGACGCATCCGCACACGGCCCGCACCGTCGGCCTGTTGTGCCTCGGCTTCGTCGCGGTTTACGTCGCCGGCTCGCTGATGCACCTGAAGCCGTTCAAGTTCGGCAAGTTCGAGATTCTCTATCCACGTCCCGAAATCATGGTGCGCCAGCTTTTCGCGGCGCCTGCGGAACTGATCGGCGCGGCGGGCATCATCTATTTCGCGCTGCCGGAGCAGGGGAATCCGGGCTACATCGTCGTGCTCGGCGCCTTCCTGCTGTCCTTCTCGGCGGCGCTCGTCTCCCATGCGCCGGGCGGGCTGGGCGTATTCGAGCTTCTCTTCATCAATCTGATGCCGGACGTGCCGCGCCTGCAGGTGCTTGCGGCGCTGCTGGTCTGGCGCCTCTTTTACCTCATCATCCCGCTGCTGGCGGCGCTGGTCGTCGTCGCCCTGTTCGAGCGCAATAAGCTCCTCGAGAAATTGCGGGGAGACGCAAGGGCGGCCGAAGGTCCGCCGCCGACCTGAGTTTAAGAGGGACAGGCGAGAAGAAAAAAGCCGGCCCGAACGGACCGGCTTTTTTGAATGGTCGTCGTGCTGTAACCTACATCCGGTATTGCTGAAGGCGCGTGGTGCGCAGGCCGGCGAGGCCGTGCTGGTCGATCGACATCTGCCAGCTCAGAAACTCGTCGACGGTCAGCGTGTAACGGCTGCAGGCTTCGTCGAGAGAGAGGAGACCGCCGCGGACGGCGGCTACGACTTCCGCTTTCCGGCGGATGACCCAACGCTTCGTCGTCGGCGGGGGAAGGTCCGCTATGGTGAGCGGGCTGCCGTCGGGGCCGATGACATATTTGACACGCGGACGATGCGTCTCGGTCATATCATTACTCGCATACTCTACGACCACACAGTAGCGACGTTGTAACGCGAGCGGTTTTAAGATTTGCCTAAACGCGCTTGCCGTTTGTGCAATCCAATTTAAACCAAATCTTAGCAAACAACTTGCGGCTGCCGGTTTTCGCCCAATTTCCGCTGGATTGCCGGCGGTCCTCGAATCGTCTCGCAATCGGTGGAACAATTCGGCAAGACAAAAGTATCGTTAACGCCCGTTGAAGGCGGCGCGTCGGATTCACTTAAAATCGCGTCGTCAGCGCCGTGAGCCATTCAGGCGAGGCCGCGACGAGCGCCGCTTCCAGGGATTTGTCGGCGCCGGTGACGATCATGAGGCCGAGCGCGACGAATAGCAGCCCCAGCGCCTGTTTCAGCCTCTTGCCGGCCGCGAGCAGCGGAGCCCGCCAGCGGGCGAAAGCCTGCCGCGACAGAAGGCCTAAAATGAGAAGGGGAGCGGCGGCGCCGAGGCCGAAGACGCCCATGGTCGCCGCGACGGCGGGCAGATCCTCGCCCTGCGCCGCGAGAACGGAGGCCGCGCCGAGGGTCGGTCCGACGCATGGGCTCCAAACCGCGCCGAGCAACAGCCCGACTCCGAACTGGCCGAACAGCCCGCCCGAAGCGCCCCCGCCGCCAAAGGCCGCGTTCAGCCGGTCGCCGAGCGGTCCGCCCGCCGCCGCGACGCGGGCCTGAAAGGCGGGAACGAGCAGGACCACGCCCAGCGCGATCATCAGAGCCGCGGCGACGGCCCGGAAGGCGTCGCCGTCGAGCCCGATGGCGAAGCCTATGGTCGAGACGAAAAGGCCGATGATTACGAAGGACAGGGCGACGCCGAGCGCGAGAAGGGCCGGCGCCCATTTGTGCTCAGCCGCCGCCGCGCCGAGCACGAGCGGCAGAAGCGGCAGGACGCAGGGCGAGAGCGCCGAGAGCAAGCCGGCGAAAAAGGCGAGGCCGAGAGTCCCGGCGCTCACTTTAGAGCGCCTTGTCCAGCAGGGCGGAAATGGCCTTCTCGTCCGTCTCGCCGACGGAGCGGCCGACTTCCTTCGCGCCCTTGAAGACGATGATCGTGCTTTGATTGCGGGCCTTCAGCGCCTTCACGGCATCCTTCTGGCCGTCGAAATCGACGCGGAAGGCCTCGGCCCTCGTGAATTTGGGATCGGCCTCAAGCCTCTGAAGGATTGGCTCCTGCGCGCGGCAGGTCGGACACCATGGCGCGAAAACATGGACGACAATGGACTTGCCGGCGGCCTGCGCGGCGGTGAAAGCCGCCTCGGAAAAAGGCTTCTCGGCGGCGACGGCGGCGGACATCGTCGCAAGCAAAGCGGCGGCGGCGAAAAGGCCACGGCGTGACAGCATGAACGGCTCCTTTTTGCAAAGCGCTGTATACGCTAGATCGAACGCCAGGACGGTTTATGCAAGGTCGGCGAAAAGCTCATGCGACAATGTGTTGGAATTCTCCTTGCCGGCGGCCTCGCGCGGCGGATGGGCGGCGGCGACAAGCCGCTCCTCGAAATCGGCGGCCGTCCGATCCTCGCGCTCGCCATTGAGCGTCTGGGCGCGCAATGCGCGGCCCTCGTCATCAACGCCAATGGCGATCCGGCGCGTTTTGCCGCTTTCGGCTTGCCGGTCGTCGCCGACAGCGTCGCGGGCTTCGCCGGCCCACTCGCGGGCGTGCTGGCGGGGATGGACTATGTTTGCGCGCGGCGTCCGGAAGCGACGGACATTGTCAGCGCGCCCGCCGACACGCCCTTCCTGCCTACGGATCTCGTCAGGCGGCTTTACGAGGCGCGCCAAAAGGCCGATGCGCGCATCGCCGTTGCCGAGTCCGGCGGCCGCGCACATCACGCCGTGGCGCTTTGGCCGGTGGCCTTGCGCGAAGATCTGCGACGGGCGCTCGTGAAGGACGATATGCGGAAGGTCTCGGCCTTCATCGCGCGTTATGCGAATGTGAACGTAGAGTGGCCGGCGGAGCCCTATGATCCGTTTTTCAACGTGAACCGGCCGGAGGACGTGGAGAGGGCGGCCGTGATCGCGGCGGGCTGATCACGCAAACCCCGGATCGATCGCGACCTGCTTCTCCAGCCATTTCGGCGTCGGCAGGTTCAGCCCGCGCAGGAACTCGACGTTGAACAGCTTCGAGGCGTAGCGCGCGCCGCCGTCCGCGAGAATCGTGACGATGGTGTGGCCGGGACCGAGATCGCGGGCGAGGCGGATCGCCCCCGCGACGTTAATTCCCGACGAGCCGCCGAGCAGCAGCCCCTCATTTTCGGCGAGGTCGAACACGATGTCGAGCGCCTCGCTGTCCGGGATCTGATAGGCGACGTCGATCGGCGCGCCTTCGAGATTGGCGGTGATACGGCCCTGGCCGATGCCTTCCGTGATGGAGGAGCCCTCGGCCTTCAGCGCGCCGGTCGTATAGTAAGAGTAGAGCGCGGCGCCGAAGGGGTCGGCGAGGCCGATCCTGATCGCGGGGTTGCGCGCCTTCAACGCCATGCCGACGCCCGCGAGAGTTCCGCCCGTGCCGCAGGCGCAGATAAAGCCGTCGACCTCGCCGGCGAGCGCGTCGTAGATCTCCGGCCCGGTCGTCGCGATATGCGCCTCACGGTTGGCGACATTGTCGAACTGGTTGGCCCAGACGGCGCCGGCCGCGTCTTCCTTTGCGAGCCGCTCGGCCAGGCGGCCGGAGAGCTTCACGTAATTGTTCGGATTGGCGTAGGGAACCGCCGGAACCTCGACAAGCTGCGCGCCCTGGAGGCGCAGCATGTCCTTCTTTTCCTGGCTCTGGGTGTCCGGGATCACGATGACCGTTCGGAACCCCATGGCGTTGGCGACCAGCGCGAGGCCGATGCCGGTGTTGCCCGCCGTGCCTTCGACGATGACGCCGCCGGGCTTGAGCGTCCCCTTCGCAATAGCGTCCTGGACGATGAAGAGGGCGGCGCGGTCCTTCACCGAGCCGCCGGGATTCATGAATTCCGCCTTGCCCAGAATGCGGCAGCCCGTGGCCTTCGACGCTGCGCGCAGTTCGATAAGCGGCGTGCGGCCGATAGCCTCGATAACGCTGGGGGCGATGGTCATGAACGCTGGTTCCTCAAGGGAGGGGGACGCTTCTTCCTAACCGGAAGAGCCGCGCCGCTCAAACGCAAAACTGGCGCCGTGGCGCGCGCTTTCGCCCGGCTGAAGGATGCGCATGGAAGGCTTCTCGTAGAGGTCGCCATGGAAATCGACAGGATCGCCATAACCGCTCCACGGCTCGATGCAGAGATAGGGGGCCGGCGGCAGCGTCCAGAAGCCGATATGCGGGAAGTTCTCGAGCGCCACTCTGAGCCGCGCGCCCGCGCCATTGTCGAAGGCGAGGCTTTGGCTCCTCATATTGAGGAAGCAGAGCGCGTCGTGGGCGAATATGGACGGTTCGAGCGGCATCCGGGCGCCTGCAAGCGGCGTGCGCTTCGTCTCCTTCATGAACAGACCGCCGGGACCGATGACCGGGACGTCCGGGTTTTCGTCGAGTTCGAAGATGATGGCGTGCTCGGCGGTCGAGCCCGCGAGCGGCCAGCGGAAGGCCGGATGCAGGCCGCAGGCATAGGGCAGGGGCCGGGCGTCGGCGTTGGTGACGATCAGATTATTGTCGAGCGCGCCCTTGTTGAGCTTGAACTCTACCTCGAAGCGAAAGGCGAAGGGGTAAAGGGCGTGGGTCTCCGCGTCGTCGAAAAGCACGAGGCGGAGATAGTCGGCGCGCCGCTCGGCGATCTCGAAACATTTCTTCCAGGCGAAGCCATGGAGCGCAAGCGGGAAACTTTTGCCGTCGACCCTGACCTGTCCGTCGCGTGTCCAGCCGACGATGGGAAAAAGGATCGGCGCCGTCTGGTCCCAGATTTTGGGATCTTTCGCCCAGATCATGTCCACACCGTCCGCCCGCCAGGCTGAAAGCTCGGCGCCGAAAGGGAGGATTTCGGCCGTATCGCCGTCGGCTTCGAGGAGAATCGCGTCGCTCATGGGATGACCTTTACACAGTTTTGGGCGCCGCCGCCTGGCGCTCTTGAGGTCGGGGAGGCGGGGCAATAGGCTCGCCCTCTCAACCCTCTGGCCTTTCCTTCGGTTTCCCCTTTCAGGAGAATTGGCGGCGTGGCTCCCAATCTCGGCTCGTTCGAGCTCAATCCCATCCTGCCGCTCTTTCTGAGCACATTCACGACGATGCTCGCCGTCATCAACCCGCTGGAAGTACTGCCGGTTTTCCTGTCGATCACCCATGACAAGGACGATGGCGCGCGCCGGCGCATCGCCTTCCTTGCGTCGCTCTACGCCTTGGTTCTGGTTCTCTTCTTCCTCTTCTTCGGGGCCTTCGTGCTCAAGATCTTCGGCGTTTCGCTCAATATGGTGCGGATCGCGGGCGGCATCGTGCTGACGCGGATCGGATTTGAGCTCTTCGCGCCCGCAGGGGGCGGCCAGGGCGCCTTTGGCAGCGCCGGTCCGAACGACAATATCGCCTTCATGCCCCTCGCCATGCCGCTGATGGTTGGGCCCGGCGTGATCGCCACGGTGCTTGGCATGATGGCGACGATCGAGCGGGCGCCGAGCGAGATGGCGGCCTATGCGGCGATCCTTGGCGCGGCGGCGCTCGCCGTCTTCATCACCTATCTCTGCCTCGCTTATGCCGGCCGACTCATCGCCCTCATCGGCCGCATGGGCATCGACGCGATCACGAAGATCGTCGGCTTCTTCGTCTCGGCCATGGGCGTGTCGCTCGTCTTCGACGGCATTGTGGGCGCGCTCGGCACGCAGGGCGTCAAAGTCGTGCTTTAACCTCTTTCTTAACGTCAGATATCGAGATGAACGCAGTTACTGGCGGAGCGCGTCCCTTTCTGGGGGTGGAGCGCTCCATTCTCGGCCAGGCCTGGCGGGCGCGGCTCGACGCCGCCGGCGAGGCGACGGCCCTCGCTTTGGCCCAGGCCCACGGGATCGACGACCTTCTTGCCCGAATTCTCGCAGGGAGGGGCGTCGGCGTGGCGGAGGCCACCCGCTATCTCGACCCGACGCTGCGTGAGCTGATGCCCGACCCCTCGGCCCTGACCGAGATGGACGCCGCGGTCGAGCGGCTGGCCCACGCCGTCGAGACCGGCGAGCAGATCGCGATTTTCGGCGACTACGACGTGGACGGCGCCTGCTCCGCGGCGTTGCTCATCGACTATTGGCGGGCCGCCGGGGCGCCCGAGCCCTTCCTCCACATTCCCGACCGCATTTTCGAAGGCTACGGCCCGAACGGCGACGCGATCCGCGCGCTGGCGGGCCGGGGCGCGACGCTGCTGGTCACCGTGGATTGCGGCACGGTGAGCCACGAACCCTTCAAGGTCGCCCGCTCGCTTGGTCTCGACGTCATCGTCCTGGACCACCATCAGGCCCCCGAGGGCCTGCCGCCCGCCATGATCGTAAACCCCAACCGGCAGGACGATCTGTCGGGGCAGGGCGCGCTTTGCGCCGCCGGGGTGGTCTTCCTGGCGCTTGCGGGCCTGACCCGCCGCCTGCGGCTGCGCGGCTGGTTCGGCGACATTCGCCCGGCGCCGGACCTCCTCGCCGCCCTCGATCTCGTCGCGCTGGCGACAGTGGCCGACGTGGCTCCGCTCACGGGACTTAACCGGGCCTTCGTCGTGAAGGGCCTGCAGGTGATGCGGAATCGGGCGCGAACCGGCCTCGCTGCGCTGATGGACGCCGCCCGAATGGATGGGACGCCGCGCGTCTACCATCTCGGATTCGCCCTCGGTCCGCGGATCAACGCCGGCGGCCGCATTGGCGACGCAGGGCTCGGCGCGCGCTTGCTCACCCTCTCCGATTCCGTGGAGGCCGCCCGTATCGCGCGCGAACTCGACCGATTGAACGCCGAGCGGCAAGGGATCGAAAAGCTTGCTCTGGAGGAGGCGATTGCTCAGGCTGAGGCGCAGTTCCTTAAGTCGAACCGACTAAGCTGTCTTGTGGTGGAAGGGCCGGATTGGCATCCGGGCGTTGTCGGGCTGATCGCAGCAAGACTGAAGGAACGCTTTAATACTCCATCATTTGCATTTGCTTTTAATGGAGAAACAGGATCAGGTTCAGGTAGAAGTTTAAGTGGTGTCGACCTTGGCAGGGTTGTTCGTCGCAGCGTCGATCTCGGTCTCGCGATCAAGGGCGGCGGGCAC
This sequence comes from Methylocystis sp. JAN1, assembly GCF_052186135.1. Classification (GTDB taxonomy): domain Bacteria; phylum Pseudomonadota; class Alphaproteobacteria; order Rhizobiales; family Beijerinckiaceae; genus Methylocystis. The sequence continues at coordinate 2,394,687 of NZ_CP181499.1, forward strand.
GCCATGGCGGCCGGCGTCACTCTGGAACGCGGCAGAATCGAAGAATTCCGCGCTTTCATGAACGACGCTCTCGCCGAGACGGTGGAGACGGCCAGGGATGCGGACGCGCTCGTCATCGACGCCGCGCTCGCTGGCCGGGGGGTCCATCTCGACATGTTGCGACGGGTGGAGAGAGCTGGGCCGTTCGGGCAGGGAAATCCCGAGCCTCTTTTCGCCCTGCCGGAGCAGCGCGTGGCTGATGCGACGATTGTCGGCGAGAACCATATCCGCGCGCGGCTGCGCTCGGGCGATGGCGCCTTGGTCGAGGCCATCGCCTTCCGGGTCGTCGGCTCGCCGCTCGGCGACGCCTTGTTGAAAGGCCGCGGCGAGGTTTTTCACGTCGCGGCCAGGCTCTCCGCCAACCAGTTCCGGGGCCTCGAAAAGGTGGAGACGCGGATCGTCGATCTGGCGCGAGCCCAATAAAGGCGCGCTCGGAGGGTGTGGCGCTCGCGCCACAGCCTGTCGCAAAACCGACAGGCGGCGCCCCGACGGCCGCGAATGCCCCAATTCCGCCCCGTTTCAGCCCGCATCTGACCCTGGCCTGACCGTGTCGTTAACGACAAGTTCAGAAATCGGGGAGAAACTCCCGGCATCGCAACGCGCGCCGAATCAAGGATGTGCGTCATCCCGGAGCGATCAGGTTGCGCGCCGGGGCGCGAGCGGACCGGGAGCGGCGGTTCACCCGCCGCGTCGACAAGGACCGTTCATATGCGATCTGCCGAGTCCCGGGAGCTCAAGCGCTTGCTGACGAATTCTGATCCGACAGTCGCCGTTTTCCGCCGATCGGTCCTTTTTCTTTCCCTCGCCTCCCTCGCCGGCTGCGCCTCGACCGCCAACTCTCCCCGCTACGCGGGCCTCGGTTATTCCAACTACGGTTCGGCCATCGATCCCAAATACGGCGTCCGCGCGAGCCCCCGCGTAGTCGCGGACGGCGAGGAAGTGCCGAAGGGCGGCGGCAGCTATATGATCGGCAAGCCCTACAAGATCGCCGGTCAGACTTATTATCCCAGCGAGAGGCCGTTCGCCGCGACCGGCACGGCCTCCTGGTACGGTTCGGATTTCCACGGCCGCCGCACCGCGAATGGCGAGATTTTCGATCGGGAATCGATTTCGGCCGCCCATCCGACGATGCCGCTGCCGAGCTATGCGCGCGTCACCAACCTCAAGAACATGCGCTCCATCGTGGTGCGCGTAAACGACCGCGGGCCTTATCACGGCGGACGCGTCATGGACGTTTCCCAGCGCGTCGCCGAGGCGCTCGACTTCCGCTCCGCCGGCACCGCGAAGGTCAAGGTCGAGTGGGTCGGCAAAGCCGATCTGGCCGGCGACGACGACGCCAAGCTCCTCGCGACGCTGCGAGACGACGGCGAGCCGGCGAATTTCGAGGGCGCCGCGCCCGTCATGGTCGCCTCCCAGCAGGAGCGGGTCCGCACGGCGGCGCTGGCCGAACCAGCGCCCGAGTCCGCCGTCCGCCCGTTCGCCAACGACGTCCCGCCGATTCGCCCGGCGGTCGGCGAGACGGCGGAGATGATGGCCTACGCGCCCGACACGCGTCCCGAACCGCTGCCGGAGACCGTCGCCGTTCCCCGCGAAGATGCCGCCGTCGACGCCGACCCGGTCGCCTCGACGCATGGCGTCCGCTCCGCCGCGCCGGCGGAAGAAAAGATCAAGGCGTTCCAGGCCGCGCCTCTGCCGCCGGTTCGTCCGGCGTCGTTCGGCGGGCGGGACGAGGCCGCCGCCCCCATGCCGCCCATGCGGCGCGCCTTCAACTGATCGCTGACGTCAACGCGTTGCTTTTTAGCTTTTCGGGGGTCATTCTCCGCTCGGCGTCGCGGTTCCCGCGACGCGTTTTCGCGGAGTATTGTCTTGCACATACGCCACGCCGGCGCGGCCTTCGCCGCCTTTCTTTTTTGTCTCGCCGCTCTTTTTTCCGGCCGCGTCCGGGCTCAGCCCTTTCAGACGAGCGCGCCGCAGGCCATTTTGATCGACGCGGGCACGAATACGGTCCTGTTTGAAAAAGGGGCTGACGACCTTGTCACTCCGGCGTCGACCGTAAAAATCCTGACCGCGGAAATAATTTTTCGCGAGCTGGCCGAGGGCCGGCTCAAGCTTGGCGACGAGATGCAGGTGTCGGAATATGCGTGGCGCAATGGCGGAGCGCCCGCCGGCGGATCCGCCATGTTCCTGAAGGTCAACAGCCGCGCCAGCGTCGAAAACCTGTTGCGCGGATTGATCGTTGATTCCGGGAACGACGCGGCGCTGGTGCTCGCCGAGGGCGTCGCGGGCAATGAGGAAGCCTTCGTCATGCGCATGAACAAGCGCGCGGCGGAACTTGGCCTCGTCAAGTCGCGCTTCGGCAATCCCTGGGGCAAGGCGAGCGACGACCAGAAAGTGACGGCGCGAGAGATGGCGAAGCTCGCCCTGCACGTGATCCGGACCTATCCGGAATATTACAAATATTTCGGCGAGAAGGAGTTCACCTGGAACAACATACGCCAGCAGAACCGCAATCCGCTTCTCACCATGAGCATCGGTGCGGACGGGCTCAAGACGGGCAATATCGAAAAGGGCGATTTCGGGCTGGTGGGCTCCGCCATTGAGGAGGGGCGCCGTCTCGTTGTCGCCGTGTACGGCGCCAAGACCGCGAAGGAACGCGCCGAAGAGGCTCGCAAGCTGCTGCAATGGGGTTTCCGGAATTTCGAGGAGAAGGAGCTCTTCAAGGCGGGCGAGCCGGTGGGGCCGGCGCAGATCTATGGCGGAACGAAGGGCTCGGTCGAACTCGTCTCGAAGACCGACGTGAAAGCGCTTATCCAGCGCGGCTCAAGCGAGAAGCTGGCCGGCAAGATCGTCTATGAGGGCCCGGTGATGGCGCCTGTGGAGGCGGGGCAGAAGATCGGCAGGCTTGAGATCAGGCGGGGTCCGACCGTGGTTCTGGAGCAGCCGCTCGAGGCGGCCGAGGCGGTCGACGAGGGTTCGCTGTCTCGCCGCGCGTTCGACGCGGTTTACGAGTATGCTGCGGCCAAGATCCACGAGAAGCTGTCGGCCAGGAAATGACGGGCGCCGAAAGAGGCCGTTTCATCACCTTTGAAGGCGGGGAGGGCGTCGGCAAGTCGACGCAGCTCAAGCGCCTCGCCGAGCATTTGCGCGCCTGCGGCGTCGAGGCGGTGGCGACGCGCGAACCCGGCGGCACGCCCAAGGCCGAGATCCTGCGAGAGATTGTGCTTTCCGGCCGCATCGCGCCGCTGGGCCCCCTGGCTGAGGCGGCCGTCTTCGCGGCGGCGCGGATCGACCATGTGGAGCGCCTCATCGCGCCCGCCTTGGCGCGCGGCGCCTGGGTGCTGTGCGACCGTTTCGTGGACTCGACGCGCGCCTATCAGGGCGCGCGGGGCGGCGTGGAGCCGCAGGCGCTCGCCTTGCTGGAGAAGGCCGCCGTCGGCGACCTCAAGCCCGATCTCACCATCGTCATCGACCTGCCGCCGGGGGAGGGCCTGTCCCGCGCCGCCCTGCGCCGCGAGGCGGCAGGCCAGCGCGCCGACCGTTTCGAGGCCGAGGACGACGGCTTCCATGAGGGCCTGCGCCGCGCCTTTCTCGACATCGCCGAGCAGGAGCCCGGGCGTTGCTGCGTCGTGAACGGGGCGCTGCCCGCCGACGAAGTCGCCCGCGCCATTCGCCAGCTTGTCGACGCGCGTTTCCTTGACCCGCAAGACGTGGCCGACGCCGCCCAATGAGCAAGGAGGCCGCCGGCCCGCCCGAGAGCGACCGTTTCGACGACGCGCCGCATCCGCGCGAAACGCTCGCTTTATTCGGCCACTCGGCCGCCGAGCGCGAACTGCTCGACGCCTATCGGCGCAACCGCCTCGCACAGGCCTGGATCATCGGCGGCCCCGAGGGGGTCGGCAAGGCGACTCTCGCCTGGCGTTTTGCGCGCTTTCTTCTCGCGCATCCCGACCCGAATTCGTCTGACGTTCAGGCCGCCGGAACGCTGGCGGTGTCGCCGGATCACGTCGCGTCGCGACGCGTCGCGAGCATGGCGCTCGCCGACATTTTTCTGCTGCGGCGCGAGTGGAACGAGAAGACCAAGAAGCATTTCACCGAGATTCGCGTCGACGACGTGCGCGAGATCACGCGCGCCTTCCATCAGGCCTCCGGCATGGGCGGCTGGCGCGTCGCCATCATCGACTGCGCCGACGATCTCAACCGAAGCGCGGCGAACGCGCTGCTGAAGCTGATCGAGGAGCCGCCGGAGCGCTCGCTCTTTCTTCTCGTCGCGCATCAGCCTGGCCGCGTTCTGCCGACGATCCGCTCGCGCTGCCGCAAGCTCATGCTCGGTCCGCTGACGGAAGACGAGACCGTAGCGGCCGTCGGCGCTGTGGGGCCGCCATGGAGCAGCCTTCCGGCGGAGGAAATCGCGGCGGCGGCGGCCCGCGCCGAGGGGTCGGCGCGCGAGACGCTGCGGCTTCTGGGCGGCGACGCCATGGCCTTCGATACGAGCGTCGCGCGACTCCTCCAAAGTCTGCCGCGCGTGGACTGGGTTGGCGTGCATTTCCTCGCCGACAAGCTGACGGGCCGGGACAACGAAGCGGCGTACGAGACGTTCATGCGCGCGCTGGAGCGCCATCTCGACGCCCGCGTGCGCACGCTCTCGCGGGGCGGCGCATCGCCCGCCCGGCTGATCGGCTACGCCCGCGCCTGGGACGAGATTCGTGATCTCGCGGGCGAAACGGACGTCTTCAATTTCGACAAGCGCGCCATGGTGCTCGGCGTCTTCGAGCGGCTGGCGAAGGCGGAAGGCGCGAGCTGAGTGGACCGGGAGCGCGACAAGATCGACAAAGCGGTGAGCCTGGTCCGCGCCGGCGACATTGCGGGAGCGGAGCGGCTTTTCAGGAAAGCGATTGCGAAGGCCCCCGCGCATTTCGACGCGCTCTATATGCTCGGGGTCCTGTTGCATCGTACGGGGCGACATGACGAGGCTGTAAGATTTCTCTCCCGGGCCGCGCGGGCGCAGCCGTTAAATCCGGACGCCCGCAATACGCTCGGCGCCGCGCTTTACGCCGCGCGGCGGCCGCAAGAAGCGATCGACGCGCTTGGCGAAGCGATCCGCCTCGCGCCCGGCCGTCTCGAAATCCTCCTCAATCGCGCCGATCTTTACGCCGCCATGGGCCGCTTCGACGAGGCGGCGACCGATTACGAATCGGTGGTCGCGCTGGATCGCGGGGCGCTTCCCGCCTGTCTGCGGCTCGCGGAAGCCCGCCTTCATGCGGGCGCGCCGGACCGGGCGCTTTCGGCCGCGGACGCCGCTTTGTCGATCCATCCCATGTCGGCGGACGTTCGATGCGTGCGCGGGAATGCGCTTTGCGCGTTGGGACGGCTCGAAGAGGCGCTCGCCGATTATGAGGCGGCGATCGCTTCCGCCCCGAATGTCGCCGGCTTCCATCTCAATCGCGCGCAGGCTTTGGCGGCGCTCGGCCGCAGCGGCGAAGCGCTGGAGAGCTACGACAAGGCCATTACGCTCGTCCCGGACGAAGCCGGCGCCTATGCCGAAAAGGGAGATCTGCTCCGCCGCCTCGACCGGCGGGAGGATTCCTTCGTGGCCTTCAACAAGGCGATCGCCCTGAATCCCCGTTGCGAGGAAGCCTATGCGGGCCGCGCGGCCAATCTGCTCGAAGCCGGCTATCGTCCGGAGGCGCTGCGCGATTACGAAACCGTCGCGGAATTGCGCGGCGACGGGAACCATCTGATCGACCTGCGCGGCTTCATCCGCCGGCAGATATGCGACTGGTCTCTCGTCCCGGAGGAGCTGAGCCGGATAGAAGCCAATCTGAGCCGGGGCGCCGAAGTCGGAAGCGCTTTCGCGGTCCTCTCCGTCTCCGGATCGGAGGAGACGAATGCGCGGGCTGCGCGGCTGCTGGCGCCGCGCGCGCTTTCGTTCGAGTCGCCGCCATCGCCGGCGCGCGAGAAGATCAGGATCGGCTATTTTTCCGCCGACTTTTACGACCATGCCACGTCGCATCTTCTGGCGGCCATATTGGAGAACGCGGATCGTGCGGCGTTCGAGCTGATCGGATTTTCCTTCGGCCCGGACGCCGACGACGCCTACCGGCGCCGCATCTCCTCCGCCTGCGACGAATTTTACGACGTGCGGCCGCTGCCGGACGACGCCGTCGCCAGACTTTCGCGCGAGAAGGGCGTCGACATCGCCGTCGATCTGAAGGGCTTCACCAGGGGACACAGGGCCGGGGTCTTCGCCCGCCGCGCCGCGCCGATACAGGTGAACTATCTCGGCTATCCAGCTTCCATGGGCGTCGATTACATGGATTACATCGTCGCCGACCGCACGGTGATCCCCGAGGGCGCCGAGGCGCATTTCGCCGAGAAGGTCATTTTTCTCCCCGACGCCTACCAGCCGAACGATCCCAGCAAGCGCGTTTCCGACACGGTCTTCGGGCGCGCGGAAACCGGCCTGCCGGATGACGCTTTCGTCTATTGCTGCTTCAATAATTCATACAAAGTGCTGCCGCCCGTCTTCGATATCTGGATGCGGATTCTCGGCAAGGTTCCGCGCGCGGTTCTCTGGCTGATCGAGGATAACGCCCCCGCGAGGGACAATCTCCGGCGCGAAGCGAGAAGCCGCGGCGTCGACGACGCCCGCCTGATCTTCTCGCCCCGCATACCGCTCGCGGAGCATCTGGCGCGGCATCGGCTGGCCGACCTGTTTCTCGATACGCTCCCCTACAACGCCCACACGACCGCGAGCGACGCGCTTTTCGCCGGCGTTCCGTTGCTCACCTGCGCGGGACCGACATTCGCCGGCCGCGTCGCGGCGAGCCTGCTGAAGGCGGTCGGACTGCCGGAACTGATCGCCGAGGATCTGGCGGAATACGAGGCGCTCGCAGTCGAGCTGGCGTCCCGGCCTGAAAAGCTTGCGGCCCTGCGCGCGCATCTCGAAAATCAGGGGCGGGCGTCCCCGCTTTTCGACGCGCGGCGCTATGTCCGTCATCTCGAAAGAGCCTATGCGGAGATTCATCACCGGCGCGGGGAAGGCCTGCCGCCGGATCATATTCGGATCGCCGGCGACTGACGCGCGCGCGCCGCCGCACAGTTCTCCGACAGGCCGCAATCTATAGCATGGCCTGAATAGGAGGCGGTTCGATGTCATTTGGCTGCGCCAAAACGCGTCTCATGCAGGGCGCGATTTTCATGGGGTTCATCGTCGCGGCGCACGCCGCTGCGGCGACGGAATTCTGCAACGTCAAGCGCACGCCGGACGGCTTCGTCGCGCTCCGGGAGGCGCCCGATCCGAGGGCCAGGCTGGTCGGGCGCATGACTCATGGCGACGAGGTGCTCGGCGATCCCACGATCGAGAGCCGCTGCGGCTGGATGTTCGTGACGTGGTGGAAGGGCGGGCGGTTCCGCTCGGGCTACGAATTTGAAAAGCCAACGGGAAAGGGCTGGGTGAACAGCCGGCTCATCGAGGAGGAATGCGGCTGAAACCCATAGCCGTGTTATTCGCGCTGGATGCGGCGTACGATCGGTTTGAGGCTTCTGGCGAGACGATCGGCGTCGTAGACGCGAACATGGCAGTCGTCTTCTTTCGCCGTCGCGGGAGCCGACAATGCGACGGTGAAGGCGAGCGCCGCCCATTTTCTCATTCATTCCCCCTGATCGCGTCTTCCACCAATTGCTGAACCACCGCCGGATCGCGAGGAAACCCCGCCCTTATCCACTTCGCCTGCAGGGACTTCAATGCCGCGCCTAGCGCCCGGCCGGGCGCGACGCCGAGGGCGACGAGGTCCGCGCCCTTGATCGGAAAGGCGGGAGCTGGGGTCTCTTCGAGATATGCGGCCGCCTCCCGCCATCGCTGATCATCCGGCGCGGCGCGGCTCTCGGCGAAAGCGAGGGCGAGGGCGTCACAGGCGGCGCGCGAGCCGCAGAGGAACAGCATCTCGCGCAGATGCGAAACCGGCGGGGGGCGCTCGATCCCATGCAATGCGGCAAGGGTTTTCGCCGCCGCGACGAGGCGGGCGTGTTCGTCGTTCGACAGGCGCAGGCGCAGGCGCAGGCGGTCCGCGTCTTCCATCGTCAAGGCGGAGAAGGCGGCGAGCCGCAGCGCCGCGTCGCCCTGCCTGCCGCGCGCGGCCTCGAAAGCCGCAAGCCGCTCCAGCCGCGCGGGATAGCCCATGCCCAGCAGCACTTCGATGATCCCGGCGTGCGACATGGCCCGCATGATCTCGGGCGCCCGCCGCGCCGGCAGCAGCTTGATGATCTCCGCGCGGATGCGCTCGCGTGAGAGCCGCGAGAGATTCTCCCTCGCCATGATGGACTCGTGCAGTCCCTCGCGGTCGAAATCGCCTTCGCCATGCGAGGCGTTGAAGCGGAAGAAGCGCAGCACGCGCAGATAGTCCTCACGGATGCGCGTCGCCGCGTCGCCGATGAAGCGGATGCGTTTCGCGGCGATGTCCTTCAGCCCGCCCGTATAGTCGTGGAGCTTGCCGTCAGGCGTGAGCGAGAGGGCGTTGACCGTGAAGTCGCGGCGTTTGGCGTCCTGCTCGAAATCGCCGCCGAAGCGGACCACGGCGTAGCGGCCGTCGGTCTCGACGTCCTCGCGCAGCGTCGTCACCTCGAAAGGCGCGCCGGCGACGACAATCGTCACCGTGCCGTGCTCGATGCCTGTGGGGACGCCCTTGAGCCCGGCCTCGCGCGCCGCGGCCAGCACGGCCTCGGGCAGAGCGGTGGTGGCGAGGTCGATCTCATGCGGCGGCAGGCCGAAAAGCGCGTCGCGAACCGCGCCGCCCACGATGCGCGTCTCGGCGCCGGTCCTGGCGAGCGCGGCGAGAAGCGTCGCGAGACGCGGGTCGTCTAGGAGTTGCTGGGCGGCGTTCATTCGAAATAGCCGGGCACGAGCTTGCCGTTCTCCACGTGCGCGGGAACATAGGCCCCTTGCTCCCGCATGGTGAAGGAGAGCGCCACCATCCCGGCGATCGCCGTGACAAGGCCCGCGATCGTCAGCGCGACGACGATGCGCTTGTGCCAAAGGTCCGCAACAAAGGGCCAGCGCTTCTGTGCGGCGTGGAACAATGTATAGGCCAGGAAAGGGGTCAGGAAGAGAAGGGCGGTTTCAACAATTGCGCGCCACATTGGCGGAAGGCCTTTCAGGCGGGTCGATCGGCGACCTTCTTATACATGCTTTTGGGCCCGCCCGCCTGCACCCGGCCAGCGCGAGCGCGGGTTTCTTAATAATTGATTCACAACAGCTCGGCGCGATACGGCGCATTTGACTCAAATTAACGCCTTGGTGATTGGGCGGCGCGATGATCGGCCGGTGAAAGCGGAACTCTGTGAGCGCGTTATGAAGAAGTATCTGCTTGGCGCCGTGTCATCGCTGGCGCTGACCGGCGCTCCGGCGTTCGCGGCCGATATGCCTTACTACAGCGCCCCGCCCGTGCGTTACGCGCCGCCGCCGATCTACACCTGGACGGGCTTTTACGTCGGCGTGAATGTCGGCGGCACATGGAGCATTTCGCCCTTTGTCAAGCCGTCCCAAAGCGTCGGGATGCTGCCGGCGTCCATTCCGCTCGACTACAACATCGCCGCAGTCGCCGCCACGACCGCCGCCATGCAGCTCAAGGCCAACGATAGCGGCTTCATCGGCGGCGCGCAGGTCGGCTATGACTGGCAGGCCGGAAATGGCGGCGTCGTCGGCGTCGAGGCGGACGCCGCGGGCTTCAGCACGATCCGATCGCGCGGCAATTCGGCGCTGATCATGGACGTTCCGGGCGGCGGCGGCTTTCAGATCGGCGCCTTCACGACCGGTTCGCGCTCGCTCAATTTCCTGGGGACCCTCCGTCTTCGCGCGGGCTGGCTCGCTTTGCCGACCCTGCTGGTCTATGCGACCGGCGGCTTCGCCTATGGGCAGGTCAGTGGCGATTACGGCGTCACCCAGGCCTATTTCCCGCCGCCGCTGTCGCCTTACATGGTTGCGGCCTGGACGGGGCAGGGCGCCTATTCCAAGATTGCGACCGGCTGGACGCTTGGTTTCGGCACGGAGTGGATGATTTATCCCGGCGTCAGCATCAAGGGCGAGTATCTCTATTATTCGCTTGGCTCGATCCAGACTCCCGCCACGATCCAGCGGGACCCCACCTCTCTGCCCGTGTTTGGACCCGCCTGGCAGAACGTCACGCGATCCTATGCAAGCTATAACGGCCATATCTTCCGCGTCGGGCTGAACATCCGCTTCAGCGACTACGGCCCGCTCGCCGCTCCGGTGAAGGGTCCGATCTACGCGCGCTACTGACCGGGACGAATGCGCCCGCCAGCGCTCCGGGCGCCGACGGCGAGGCTTGCGACGGCGTTCTCATCGCGCCCGTCTTGAGAATCGCTCCATCATGCTGGCGCGCCTTAATTCGCGCGCGTTTGACGCAACAGTATCGAATGTCCGAAAATCTACCCGGACGGCGCGCCCGGACCGATGCAATATCGGGCGGCGCTTCCTATCTCCTTCGCGAACCGTGACAGAAGGGCCCATGACCTCTAGCAATCTCGCGCCGCTCGAAACCGCCGTCGCCGAATCCGCCGAGCGCGCTCTGGATCATATCGGCCGCGCCCGCGCCGCCATCGGCGCCGTCATATTCGGGCAGGACGAGGTGGTCGAGCAGGCGCTCGTCACCATTCTGGCGGGCGGCCATGGCCTGCTCGTCGGCGTTCCGGGCCTTGCAAAGACGAAACTCGTCGAGACGCTCGGCAAGGTGCTCGGCCTCGCCGAGCAGCGCGTGCAGTTCACGCCGGACCTTTTGCCCGCCGACATCATCGGCTCGGAAGTGCTGGAGGAGGGCGTCGACCGGTCGCGCTCCTTCCGCTTCATCAAGGGGCCGATCTTCGCGCAGCTCCTAATGGCGGACGAGATCAACCGCGCCTCGCCGCGCACACAGTCGGCGTTGTTGCAGGCGATGCAGGAGCATCATGTCAGCGTCGCCGGCAAGCGCTATGATCTGCCGCGCCCCTTCCATGTGCTCGCGACCCAGAACCCGCTGGAGCAGGAGGGCACCTATCCGCTGCCCGAGGCGCAGCTCGACCGCTTTCTGCTGCAGATCGACGTGCATTATCCCGACCGCGCGAGCGAGCGCCGCGTGCTGCTCGATACGACGGGCGAGAAATCCGCCGAGACCGTCCAGGCGCTCGACGCCGAGGAGCTGATGGCGACCCAGCGCCTCGTCCGCCGCCTGCCGGTTGGCGACAGGGTGGTGGACGCGATCCTCGATCTCGTGCGCGCCGCGCGCCCGGGGGAGGGCGATCCCGAAATCGCGAGGCACGTCGCCTGGGGGCCGGGACCGCGCGCGGCGCAGGCGCTGATGCTTGCGACCCGCGCCCGCGCTCTGGCGACCGGTCGCCTCGCGCCGTCGCTCGACGACGTCGCCGCGCTCGCCGCGCCGGTGCTGCGCCACCGCATGGCGCTCAATTTCGCCGCCCGCCGCGAGACGACGATCGCGGAACTCGTCGACAAGCTGGTGTCGCGGATCAGGTGATGGGCTTTCAGTCAAACGCTGCGCTTCCTACCCGCCGCCGCTTCGCGGCGCCACCCTCCCCGCAAGGGGGAGGGATGGAGCGGCGCCGTTCAAGCAAGCGGGACAAACGCTACAGGACGACGGGGTGTGTAGCGCCCAAATCCCTCCCCCTTGCGGGGAGGGTGGCCCAATGATCCGCCCCGTCGAAACCCGCGCATACGACCCCGCGACCCGCGTCCATGTGGACGGCGCCGCGGCGGCGGATCTCGCGGCGAGCCTGCCGCGCCTCGTCAATCGCGCCCATGAGATCGCCGCGAGCGTCGCTTATGGCGTCCATGGCCGCAAGCGCGCGGGGCAGGGCGAGACCTTCTGGCAATACCGGCCCTTCGTCAATGGCGAGGCCGCGCATCGCATCGACTGGCGGCGCTCGGCGCGCAGCGACCAGCTCTATGTGCGCGAGCGGGAGTGGGAGGCCGCGCACGACTATTTTCTCTGGATGGACTGCTCGCCCTCCATGGCTTTCGTCTCCTCCCTCGCGCAGGACGACAAGCTGTCGCGGGGCGTGACGCTCGGACTTGCGCTCGCGGACGTTCTCGTGCGCGGCGGCGAGCGCGTGGCGGCGTTGGGCCTGACGGCGCCGATTTCCGCGCGAGACGTCATCGATCGTCTGGCGCGCGCGCTTTACGAGCGCGCTTCGGATATGGCCTGCGACGAACTCCCCCCCGATGCGCCGCTGCGTCCCCGCGCGCGCGTCGTGCTGATTTCCGACTTCCTTTGCGACGTCGACGCGCTCGCCGCGCGGTTGCGGGGCTTCGCCGACTCCGGCGCTTCCGGCGCGCTGCTGACGGTCATCGACCCGAGCGAGGAAAGCTTTCCCTTCACGGGCGAGACGATGTTTCTCGACACGGATGGCGGTCCCGCCTTTCACGCAGGCGACGCGCGCAGCCTGCGCGGCGCCTACGCCAGGCGTTTCGACGCGCATCGCGAGGCGGTGCGGGAGGCGGCCCGCGCTTCGGGTTTCCTCTTCCTGCAGCATCACACGGATCGACCCGCGGCCGAGGCGGCGCTGTCGCTGGCCATGGGCCTGCATGGCATAGAGGAGGAGCTATAGATGGGCGGCTTCTCCTTCGCCGCGCCGCTGGCGCTTGCCGGCCTCGCGACTTTGCCGCTCATCTACTGGCTTCTGCGCGTGACGCCGCCGCGTCCGCGCCAGATCGTCTTCCCCCCGACGAAGATTCTGCGCGAGTTGCGGCGCGACGAGGAGACGCCTTCCAAGACGCCCTGGTGGTTGCTCGCCATGCGCCTCGCGCTGGCGGCGGCGTTGATCCTCGCCATGGCCGGGCCCGTGTGGAGCCCGGCGGGGACCGCGACCGCCTCCTCGGCGCCGGCGCTCGTCGTGCTGGACGATAGCTGGGCGGCGGCGCCGAGTTGGGAAAAGCGCATCGCCGCGGGCGCCGCGATCATCGAGAGCGCGGCGCGGGGCGGAGCGCCCGTCGCCTTCATGACCGTTTCCGAGACGGCTTCCCCGACGCTCTCCGACGCCGGCCGCGCTCTGGAGAAGTTGCGCTCGGCGCGGCCGAAGCCCTTCATTCCCGGTAGAAGCGCGACGGCCGATCCGCTCGCCGCCTTCACGAAAGAGCATCCCAAGTCGCGCATCGTCTGGATCAGCGACGGCCTTGCGCAGGGCGAGGCCAATGTTTTCGCCAGGTCGCTGAAGGCGGCCGCGGAGCAAGGCGCGCGCGTCGAGGTTCTGCTCGACGCCCACGCGCCGACGGCTCTCGCCGCGCCCGCCAACGATTCCGCGACTCTCGCAGTGGACGTTTTGCGCGCGAGCCTTTCCGATCCTGCCGCGGCCACGGTCGCCGCCTACGACTCCAAGGGCCAGGTCATCGGCAAGGCGAGCGTCGTTTTCGGCGCTGCGCTGCGCGCCAAGGCGAAACTCGAACTGCCCGTCGAACTCCGAAACGACGTGGCCCTCATGCGCATCGAGGGCGAGAATTCCGCCGGCGCCGTCGCGCTGCTCGACGCGCGCTCCAAGGTGCGCCGCGTCGCGCTCATCGGCGGCGCGGGTCTCGACGAGGCGCAACCATTGCTCTCGCCGGTCTATTATCTCGACAAGGCGCTCGCGCCTTTTGCGCAGGTCCGGCAGGCGCGGCCGGGGGCCGTCGATCCGATCCAGACGCTCCTCGCCGAGCGTCCCAATGTCGTGGCGCTCGCCGATGTGGGCCTCGCGCCGGGCGAAACTTATGACGCGCTTGCGAAATTCGTCGAGGAGGGCGGCACGCTCGTCCGCTTCGCGGGTCCGCGCCTCGCCAACGCCGCCGACGATCTCCTGCCGGTGCGCCTGCGCCGCAATGGCCGCGTGCTCGGCGGCGCCATGTCGTGGGAGACGCCCAAGGCGCTTGCGGAATTCGAGGCGGCGAGCCCCTTCTTCGGTCTGCCGGCCTCCAAGGATGTGAGCATCCAGCGTCAGGTGCTGGCCGAGCCGGATCCGGGTCTCGCGCAGAAAAGCTGGGCGCGGCTTTCCGACGGCACGCCGCTCGTCACCGCCGAGAAGCGCGGCAAGGGGCTCATCGTGCTCTTCCACGTCAACGCCGATACGAGCTGGTCGAATCTGCCGATCTCCGGCCTCTTCGTCGACATGCTGAAACGCATCTGCGCCATGTCCGGCGAGTCGGCGCCCGTGCCGGGCGACGACGAGGCGGCCACGGCTTCGGATCAGCGCGTTCTGGCGCCGATGAAGGCGCTTGACGGCTTTGGCGCTCTCGCCGCTCCGGGGCCGAGCGCCCAGGCGATCCCGGCGCATTTCGAAGGACCCGCGAGCGCTGAGCATCCGCCGGGGCTTTACGGAGCCGGCGACGCCTTCGTGGCGTTGCAGACTTTGTGGGCGGGCGACGAGATCAGCCGTTTCGACTTCGCGGGCGCGGGGCTCACGGTCTCCGAGCTGGAGGCCGGCGCGCCGGTCGACTTCCGCGGCCCGCTGCTCGGCGCCGCGCTCGTCGCTTTCATAATCGACGCCGTCGCGGTGCTGGTCCTGTCCGGGAAACTGCGCGTGCGGCCGCTCGGGGCGATCGCGAGCGCCCTTCTGATCCTTTCCGCGCCTTTTCATCCCTGCGACGCAAGAGCGGAAACCGACCCGAAGCCCGTCATGACGCAGCGCGACAGGGAGGCGGCGCTGACCACGCGGCTCGCTTATGTCGTTTCGGGCGATCCCAAGGTCGACGAGGTTTCCAATCTGGGACTCGAGGCGCTGTCCAGGGCGCTCTCCCTGCGCACCTCTTTCTCGCCGGGAGATCCTGTGGGCGTCGATCCGGCCAGGGACGAACTCGCTTTCTATCCCATGCTCTATTGGCCGATCGTCGCTTCCGCGCCGCAACCTTCCGCCAAGACGGCCGCCAGGGTCGCCGCCTATATGAAGCAGGGCGGCACCATCGTCTTCGATACGCGCGACGCGCTGAACCAGCGCCCCGGCGACGGGCCGACGCCGGAAACGCGATGGCTGCGCGAGCTGACCAAGGGCCTCGACATTCCCGAGCTCGAAGTCGTCCCACGCGACCATGTGATCACCAAGACTTTCTATCTGCTCGACAACTTCGTCGGCCGCTATGCGACAGGCGAGACCTGGGTCGAGGCCCTGCCGCCCGAGCCCAAGGAAGAGTCCGCGCGACCCGTGCGCGCGACCGACAGCGTCTCGGCGATCGTCATTACTTCGAACGACCTCGCCAGCGCCTGGGCGCAGGACAGGCGCGGCCAGCCGCTCTTTCCGCTGACGCCCGGCGGCGCGCGGCAGCGCGAGCTGGCTTTGCGCGGGGGAGTCAATCTGGTGATGTACACGCTGACGGGGAACTACAAATCCGACCAGGTGCATGTGCGCGATCTGCTGGAGAGGTTGGGACAGTGAGGCGCGTCTCAACCTGCATCGAGCGCGTTCGGCGACGAGCCCGGGCGCCATACTTCCCCCTCGCGGGGAGGTCGCTCGCCGAAGGCGAGCGGGTGGGGGGGCTTACTGATGGTTGGCGCTGCGGCGGACCCCACCCGGTTCGCTGCGCGAACCACCCTCCCCGTAAAGGGGAGGGATGGGCGGCCCGCAGGGCGAGGATCGACGGCGGAGGCGCCGCGTGACCGACCTCAACCTCACTTTCGCGCCCCTTCTCCCCTGGCCGATCCTCGCCGCGCTCGCCATCGCCGGCGCCGTCGCGCTCATCCTTGGCGCCGCCGCAGGCCAGCGGGGGATGGCGCTGCGCGCTCTGGCGCTCGCACTCGTGCTCGCGGCGTTGACCGACCCTTCGCTCGTCACCGAGAAACGCGATCCGCAAAAGACGGTCGTCGCCGTCGTTATCGACAAGAGCGAGAGCCAGAATTTCGGCGCGCGCACGGCGCAGGCGGAGGAAGCGCGCAAGGCGCTCGACGCCGCGCTGGCCAAATTCGGGGATGTCGAGACCCGCTATGTCGCGGTGACGAACGACGCAAGCGGCAATGACGGCACCAAGCTCTTCGGCGCCCTTGAGCAAGCCTTGAAGGACGTGCCGCCGGAGCGCGTCGGCGGCGTTCTCCTCCTTACGGACGGCGTCGTTCACGACATTCCGGCGAAAGCCGAGGCGCTCGGTTTCCGCGCGCCGGTCCATGCGCTGATTACCGGCAAGGAGGGCGAGCGCGACCGGCGCATCGAACTCGTCGAGGCGCCGCGCTTCGGCATTGTCGGCAAGGAGCAGACGATCCGCGCCCGCGTGGTGGATACGGGCGGCGACGGCGCCCGCGCGCCGATCGCCGTGCGCCGCGACGGCGAGCCATTGCCGACCTACAGTCCCGTGCCGGGCGACATCGTGAACATCCCGGTGAAGATCACGCATGGCGGCGCGAATATTGTCGAGCTGGAGGTCCCGCCCGCGCCCGGCGAACTGACGCTCGTCGACAACAAGGCCGTCATTTCCATCGAAGGCGTGCGCGATCGGCTGAAAGTCCTGCTCGTCTCCGGCGAGCCGCATCCGGGCGAGCGAAGCTGGCGCAACCTGCTGCGCGCAGACGCCAATGTGGAGCTGGTGCATTTCACGATCCTGCGCCCGCCGGAAAAGCTCGACGTCACGCCCGCGAGCGAACTTTCGCTGATCGCCTTCCCGACGGCCGATCTCTTCGGGCGCAAGATCAACGAGTTCGACCTCATCATCTTCGACCGCTATTCGAACCAGACGCTGCTGCCGTCGCAATATTTTCTCAACATCGAGCGCTACGTGGAAAATGGCGGGGCCTTTCTCGCGGCCGTGGGTCCGGATTACGCGACGCTGCGGGGACTCTATTATTCGCCGCTCGAAAACATTCTGCCGGCGCGGCCCGACGGCTCGCTGTTCGAGCAGCCGTTCAAGGCCCGCATCAGCAAGGACGGCGAGAAACATCCGGTGACGCGCGGTCTGCCGGGCGCGAAAAGCGATCCGCCGCAATGGGGCGAATGGTTCCGGCAGGTCGACGCCGACGTCCTCAAGGGCAACTCCATTCTCTCCGGCGCCAGGGACAAGCCGCTGCTCGTGCTGTCGCATGAGGGCAAGGGCCGCGTCGCTTTGCTGCTGACGGACCAGATCTGGCTCTGGGCGCGGGGCTTCGACGGCGGCGGCCCGAACGCCGACCTCACGCGGCGCCTCGCCCATTGGCTGATGAAGGAGCCGGACCTCGAAGAGGAGGCGCTGCGCGCCGAGGCGCGCGGGCGCGAGGTGACGATCGAGCGGCAGACCCTGAAGGACGAGACCGCGCCGGTGACGGCGACCTCTCCCTCCGGCGCGCATCAGGAGATCGCCCTGAAGAACAGCGAGCCGGGCCTGTGGCGCGCGCGCTTCGACGCGACGGAAATGGGCCTGTGGCGTTTCGAAAGCGATGGCCTGACTGCGCTCGTCAATGTCGGCCCGGCGAACCCGCGCGAATTCCGCGAGGTGGCCTCCACGACCGAGAAGCTCGCGCCGCTCGCCGAAGCGACGGGCGGCACGGTGCGCCGACTGAGCAAGAACAGCGACGCGGTGACCATGCCGCGCGTGGTGGAGATGCGCGACGCAAGCCGATATGGCGGGGCCGACTGGATCGGCGTCCGGCAGACCGGGGCGTCGACGCTGGTGGGCGTGGATGTCGCGCCGCTGGGGTTGGGATTATGGGCGATGATCGCGCTGCTCAGCGTGGTTGTGGCGGCTTGGGCGTGGGAGGGGAGGCGGAGTTGAAGATCGGCGTGCTCCCGAATTGAAGGCGATAGGAAACATGTTAAGTAAAATTCAGTGACATCTTGGACGACCCCAAGGAACGCGCGCGAACGCTGGGCATGAGCCAATCCCTCCCCTTTACGGGGAGCGACTATCTGGTCTGTCAAGGATGGACTGGAGGGAAAGCGTCCCTGGCTTCTCTTGCTCTTGCGTTGAGGATGACGAGAAGTTTTCGGGCGAGGGCGATTCGGGCGACCATTTTGGGTTTTCCCTTCTGGATGAGGGCGTTGTGGAAAGCCTTGAGCTTCTCGTCGAAGCGCATTGCGATGCCGGCGACGAGGAAGAGGATGGAGCGAACGCGGGCGCGTCCGCCGCGGATGTGGCGATTGCCCCTGCGGGCGCCGCTGTCGTTGGCGATGGGGGCGAGGCCGGCGAGCTTGACGATCGCCTTGTTGGAATAGACGCCGATCTCCGGGAGCTCGGCGAGGAGGCGGGCGACAGTGCGGTCGGCGACGCCCTTGACGCTGCGCAGGGCGGCGTCGAGGCGCGCCCAGAGCGGATCCTTTTCGATTTCGGCGGCGATCTCCTTCTCGAAGCGGCGGGCCTCCGCATCGAGGAAGGCGATGACGGCCTCGATGCTGCCGCGCGCGAGAGCGTCGCTTGTCGTATGGCGGCGCTGCTTTTGCGTGACGAGGTCGGCGACGATCTGCGAGAGACGCGTGGTCAGCGCCTCGAGACGCTGCTGGGCGTCGCTGGGCGGCTTTGTCTCGACGATGTTGAGGGCGCGGGCGGCGCCGGCGATGAGGCGGGCGTCGATCGCGTCGGTCTTCTCCAGCGCGCCGGCCGCCTTGGCGAAGTCGCGAACCTGGCGGGGATTGACGCGCGCGCAAGGTAGGCCGCTTTTCCAGAGCAGGAGAAAGGCGAGCTTTTCGAGGCCGCCGGTGGCCTCCATGGCGACGAGCGCGACGCCGTGCTCTCGGCAGAAGCCGGCGAGCGCGTCGACGCCCTCGGCGGTGTTGTCGAAGGCGGCGGCGACGTTGGGCCCAGCGACGAAGACGTCGAGGCGCGCCTTGGAAACGTCAACTCCACAAATGATCTTTGCCACGGTAACCTGCCTTGTGCGTGCGATTGCAAATCAAGCGACTGTTCGGTCGTGCGCAGCTGCGGCGACGATCCCAGGCTCCCCGACGGTTGTAGCCAAAGGGTGGGCGGGCGACATCGCCGCGCGTCGGGAGGGATGGCCATCCCTCCCGACGCAGGTCGCTTGAATCTCACAAATCCGTTGATAGGCAGATACAAGGGTGGCCCTGCGAAGCAGGGTCGGGTGGGGCAAATCTCCATCGATGTGATGTGGCGCGAACCCCACCCGGCGGTCTTCGACCGCCGACCTCCCCGTAAAGGGGAGGTATCGGGCGGCTAATGTCCGAGATGGTTGTTTACCCGATCGCCCTGTCGCTAAAGACGAATTCGACTGGGTGCAAGGCAGCCTCTATGTCAGTAAAAACGAGGCGAAGTTATTTTCAGCGCTCATGGATTTGCGAAGCTTGCCGTGGTTTCCGCGTTCGGTCCGGGATATTCGCGCCTTCCGCGTCGAGCAGTGGTCCGACTTTACGCAATTGGTAAAGGCTGGCTCGAATTGACCGCGCGCGGCTGAAGCGAAACGCAAATTTTTTTGGCCGACTTCCTGCTAGTCTCCCGCTGTTTCATTTGGGAGATTCGCCCTTGCCCACCTACCGCGCCATTGGCCTCATGTCCGGCACGTCCATGGACGGCGTCGACGTTGCGTTGATCGAGACGGATGGCGATGCGGCCGTCGCCTTCGGGCCGACCGGCCACTATCCCTATAACGACGCCGACCGCGCGCTGCTGCGCAATGCGCTCGCCGAGGCGGCGACGATGGAGGATCGCGACGCGCGGCCGGGCGTGCTCGCTTTCGCCGAGCGCATGGTGACCGACCGGCACGCCGAGGCGGTCGAGACCTTCCTGCGCGACAACGCAATCGACGCGGGCGCGATCAATGTCGTCGGCTTCCATGGCCAGACCGTGCTGCATCGGCCGAAACAAAAGCTGACGATCCAGATCGGCGACGGGGAGGGGCTCGCGAACCGCCTCGGCGTCGACGTCGCCTACGACTTCCGCGCCGCCGACATTGCGGCGGGCGGGGAGGGCGCGCCGATCGTTCCGGTGTTTCATCGCGCGCTGGTCGTGGCGGGCGGCATGAAGGGCGAGGTGGCGCTGCTCAATATTGGCGGCGTGGCGAATGTCACCTATGTCGCGGACGGCGAGCAGCCCATCGCCTGCGACACCGGCCCCGGCAACGCGCTCATCGACGATCTCATGCTCCAGCGCACCGGCGCGCCGATCGACCGGCATGGCCATATGGCCGCGCGCGGGCGCGTCAACGAGGCGGCGCTGCTGCGCATGCTCGCGCATCCTTTCTTCGATCAGCCGCCGCCAAAGTCGCTCGACCGCAACGCCTTCGCGCTCGACCCCATCGCCAAGCTTTCGACCGAGGACGCCGCCGCGACGCTCACCGCCTTCACCGCGGCCTCGGTGCTGCGGCTTTTTCCGCATCTCCCCAACCAGCCGCAATTGCTCATCGTCTGCGGCGGCGGCGCGCGCAACCCGATCCTCGTGCGCGAACTGGTGATGCGGCTGCCTTGCAAGGTCACGACGGCGGACGCCGTCGGCTGGTCGGCGGATTCGATGGAGGCGCAGGCTTTCGCCTATCTCGCCGCGCGCGTGCTGGAAGGGCTGCCGCTCACCTTCCCCACGACGACCGGCGCGCCGGAGCCGTTGCCGGGCGGGAGGCTGGCGAGAGCGGCCTCCGTCTGAACCTAAATTCGCGGCCGAACCTCGGAAACGACCTCGTTCGAGATCGCGAGGAGCGAGGGCCTTGGGTCATGCTCTCTGATTCAGAAGCCTCTTGCAGCGCCGGCATGCAATCCTCATCCTGAAAAGCGCCCGAAAGGCGCGTCTCGAAGGACGACGCCGGTCGAAGGCGCAAGCGTTTGCATCCTGCTTTGCGGCGACGGCGGCTGCTACACTGGCTGACGCACATGGAAGTTGAAACGCGCGTCGGCGAGCTTAATGCGGGGATCAAGGCAAAACACATCGAGCGGCGGCGAGAACATTGTCTCGACGCGAATGACGATTCGTTCACCAGTTTCAAAGTAAGTGTCTTGCGTCGCCTTCGCGCACATGGGGATGAGCCGATGAGCATGAATTCCAAGGCGTCGGGCGAAAAGGCCGGATGGTTCGCCACGCGGCGCAGCCTCCTTCTGGGCGCGATCGGGGCGGCCGGATTGGGGGCGGGCGCCGCTGTGGTCGAGCATGTCTGGAAAAAGAAGGACATGGCCGCGCGGCTCTTCAACCCGTTTTCGATCGGGAACTTCGATTTGCCGCCCGTGCCGGGGCTACTGAACGCGAAGGGCGAACCCACGCCGGGCTTCTCCAGCGCGGATCTCGCGGACAAGCGCTCTCTTCTCGTCGTCTGGGCCTCGTGGTGCCCGACCTGCCGCGAGGAGCACAAGCACATCGTCGCGCTCGCCAAGCGCAATCTTGCGCCGATCTACGGGGCGGACGTGAAGGACCCGCCCGCGAAAGCCAATTTCTTCCTCGCCAGGCGCGGCAACCCCTTCGTCGCCGTCGGCATGGACGAGAACGCCTATCTCCAGCGCGCGCTTGGCGCCAAGGGCGTGCCGGCGACTTTCGTCGTCGGGCCAGGCCCCGTCGTCGAATGGTCGACTTATGAAGGGCTGGACGAAGAGGTGATCGAGAAGGAAATCGCGCCGCGATTGGCGGCGAAGGTGTAATTGCGGGCTCCTCTCCCCGTTCGCGGGGTTCGCGGGGAGAGGGATGTTCAGTCTCCTCGCGCCGGGATCTGGATGCGCGGCGGATTGCCGAGGCGCTTGTCGAGATAGGCGTCGACATGCGCGATCAGCGGCTCGACCTTGTTCTCGAAGAAGTGGTTCGCGCCCTCGACCACGGCGTGCTCGATGACGATGCCCTTTTGCGTCTTCAGCTTCTCGATCAGGCCCGTGACCTCCTTCAGCGGCGCCACGCGGTCCTGGTCGCCATGAATGAAGAGACCGGAGGACGGGCAAGGGGCGAGGAACGAGAAGTCGAAGCGGTTGGCCGGCGGCGCCACCGAGACGAAGCCCTCTATCTCGGGCCGGCGCATCAGAAGCTGCATGCCGATCCAGGAGCCGAACGAGACGCCTGCGATCCAGCAGGCGCGCGCCTCGGGGTTAACCGCCTGCGCCCAGTCGAGCGCGGCCGCAGCGTCGGACAGTTCGCCGGAGCCGTGGTCGAAGGAGCCCTGCGAGCGTCCCACGCCGCGGAAATTGAATCGCAGCACGGAAAAGCCGCGCTCGGCGAAAGCGTAATAGAGGTGATAGACGATCTGATTGTTCATCGTCCCGCCGAATTGCGGATGCGGATGCAGGATGATGGCGATCGGCGCGCCGCGCGTGGCGGACTGATGGAACCGGCCTTCGAGCCTGCCGGCCGGGCCGGTGAAGATGACTTCGGGCATAGGATTTCCCTGTGGAAACGGGGGAGAGCGCCTTCTACCACGCTTGACCGAGTGAAATGCAAGGGAATTCGGCATGGCGCGGCCGGGCCTGTTTGAGAGGCGCCTCCCGCTTCAGGCCGGCCACGCCTACATCATGCGCATGTCTGTCAATCGCGCCGCCCGCGCATCGCTCACTCTTGTTCTCGTGGCGCTCCTCCTCTGGCTCGCCGCCAGGAGCTTCGCCCCCGCTCTCGACAGCTTGCGTCTCGCCGCAGCGCGAAGCGATCCTGTCGCGCTCGCCGACGCCCGGCTCGATCAGACGCTCACGCCAGCGCGTTTCTCGCAAGAGCTCGATGCGGCGCTTGCGGCGAGGGACGAAGACCTCGCCAGGAGCTTCGTCGAACTCGGCCGCCCCCGCGGGCTTGCGCCCACTCCCGACCAGGAGACGCGGCTCGCGGCGCTTCACGCCCTGGCGGAGGAGAAGGCGGTCGAGGACTTTACGGAAGGTTTTCTCCATGGCGTCCGCGACAACGGCGCGGGCTTCGCCGGGGCGCTTGCCGGCGATCTCACGGGCTATGGCGATCTGCGCGATCTCTGGAACGAGGGCGAGAAGGCGAGGCGCGGGGAGGAGCCTGACCAGCTTGTCGTCGGACTCGCGGCGGCGGGGCTGGCCCTTTCCGCCGTCACATGGTCGAGCGTCGGGGCGATGCTTCCCGCCCGCTCGGGGCTGACCGTCGTCAAGAGCGCGCGAAAAGCGGGGCGCCTCTCTCGCCCGCTCGCCAAGGCGCTCGGCGCATCCGCCGCTGCGGCGGCGGATCGCGAGGCGCTGACGGCGGGCCTTTCCGCCGCCGCGAAGCTTGATGTCGCCGCCGCCAGCGCAGCAGCCGCCAAGCTCGTGCGGCCCGGCGCGCTCGCGACTTTCCGCGCCCTCGGCGAGGACGCCGCGACCCTCTATCGCCGCGCCGGCGCGCTCGGGACGCGGGACGCCCTGGCGATCGCGGAGGATGGCGCGGAACTGCGCAAAGCGGCGCGGCTCGCCTCGGCGAGAGGGAGCGCGACGCGGGCGATTTTGGCGACGCTCGGACGCGGGGCGTTGGTTTTTGGCGGGCTGGTTGCGGCGGCGGTTGAGGCGGTGTTTGCATTCGTCAGCGCGCTGCTGGGCCTTGCGATGGTCGCGCAGCGGCTTGGAGTTTGGCTGGGACGGCGCCGCTTTTTCCTCTTCCCGCATGCGGGGAGAGGGGGGTGACGCGCCCTAAAAAAATCCGTCGCGGCCCCAAGAAAATTCCAACCCCGCCGTCTAACCTGCCAAGGGCATGAATATACGGGGGCGGCTTGGCGAGCCAGGACACCGATTGCGACAGCGGGTTGGCGCGGCGCGCGGCGACGGGGGACCGCGCGGCTTTCGCGGCGTTGGCCGAACGCCATTACGACCGCGTGCATGCGCTCGCCTGGCGCTGGTCGGGCGCGCGCGTCGAGGCCGAGGACATCGCGCAGGAAACCATGGTGAAAATGGCTGGCGCGATCACGAATTTCCGGGGCGAGTCCGCCTTCGCCACCTGGCTCTTCCGCATCGCCTATACGACCGCGGTCGATCATATTCGCGCACGAAGCAAGGTGGTCGCCTTCTCGCCCGAGCAGATGGCGGAGTTGGGCGACGGCGCCGATTGCGAGACCCCGGAAGACGCCACGATGAACAACCAACTTTGGCGCGCCGTGCGCGGCCTCCCCGAACAGCAGCGTGACGCTGTGCTTCTGGTCTATGGCGAGGATCTCTCGCATGGCGAGGCGGCGGCGCTGATGGGTTGTTCGGAAAAAACCGTGTCCTGGCATCTGCACGAAGCCCGCAAGCGGCTGAAGATTTCGCTGGAGGCGGTGTGATGGAGAACGCTATCGACCGACGCGCGCTTAATGCCTCCCGCTTGAGGGGGGAGGTCGGCCTGCGGAGCAGGCCGGGAGGGGGTGGAGCCACCTCCCGAGACGCGGGGTTTTCGCCCCGCCCCGCATTGCTTCGCAATGCGACCCTCCTCCTCGAGGGGAGGGTGGAGAAGCCGGCATGACCGAGCTCGACCTCACGCCCCTGAAGGAGGTTCCGCCGCCGCGCGAGAGCGCGAAGCGCGCCGCGCTCGCGAGGGCGTTCGCGGCTTTTGATGACGCGAAAAAAAGCGAAAGCGAGACCCAAGGAACCGGCGCGCCGGTCCGTCTCAGAGACGCATTGTCTCGAACGGAAGGGAAAAAGCCCATGCGTCTCCTTCACATGAATCGCGCGTTCGCCGCCTCGGTCGCGGCGCTGATGGTCGGCGCGCCGACCGCTTTCATGATCTACCGGCATAATCTGGCGCAGCCCGCCGGAACCTTTTCGGAGGTTTCGGGCGATCTGTCCGGGAGCGCGAAGGACGCCGTCGCGCCGCTTGCGAACCAGCCCGCGCCGCCGCCCGTCGCGGAGACGGCGGGAAGACGCGATGTCGGCCAGGCGGCCGGCTCCGTGGCCGCCTTGCCGCCGCCGAACGCCCTTCCGTCTCCGGCCGCGCCCGCGCGGCAGGAAGCGAAGAAGAGCGAGCGCATTGCGAATTACGCGGCGCCCGTGTCCACGCCGCCGCTCGCCAAAGCCAAAGAGGCGGCGCGCGCCAGGGGCTTCATGACGCAGGGGCCGGCCACGCATGATTCAGCGGATATATTGCCGCCGCCTGCCGAGCGGGAATTTCGCGACAAGTTCGACGCGAAGGACGTCAACCCCGTCAAACAGGTCGCGCAGGACCCGGTCTCGACCTTCTCCATCGACGTCGACACGGCCTCCTACGCCTTCGCGCGCCGCATGATCAACGCCCGCAAGTTGCCGCCAAAGGATGCGGTGCGCGTCGAGGAGTTCATCAACTATTTTCCCTACAACTACCCCCGGCCGGAAAGCGCGGACGTTCCCTTCAAGCCGACGATTACGGTCGCGCCGTCTCCGTGGAACGCGCATAACAGGCTCGTGCATGTCGCCCTGCAGGGCTATGCGCTGCAAAGCGCGCAGCGTCCGCGCACCAATCTCGTGTTTCTCGTGGACGTCTCCGGCTCGATGGCGTCGGAGGACAAGCTGCCGCTCGTGAAGAACGCGCTGCGCATGCTGGTCGACGAACTGAAGCCCGACGACACGGTCGCGCTCGTCACCTACGCCTCGGGCTCCGGCGTCGCGCTGGAGCCCACGAAGATCTCCGACAAGGGCAAGATCGTCGCGGCGATCGACGCGCTGGGGGCCGGCGGCTCGACGGCGGGGGCGGAGGGGATTCAGGACGCTTATCGTCTGGCGGAAGAGAATTTCGACAAGAGCGCCGTCAACCGCGTGATCCTTTCGACGGATGGCGATTTCAATGTCGGCGTCACGGATCAGAGCGAGCTGAAGGGATTGATCGAGCGCAAGCGCGACAAGGGGATTTTCCTCTCCATCCTCGGCGTGGGGCAGGGGAATTACAACGACGCGCTGATGCAGACGCTCGCCCAGAACGGCAACGGGACGGCGGCCTATGTCGACAATCTCAACGAGGCGCGCAAGGCGCTCGCGGAGGAGGCGTCCTCCACGCTGTTCCCCATCGCCAAGGACGTGAAGATTCAGGTCGAGTGGAATCCTGCGCGGGTTTCCGAATATCGGCTGATCGGCTATGAAACCCGCGCGCTTCGCCGCGAGGATTTCAACAATGACAAGGTCGACGCAGGCGACGTGGGCTCCGGCCATCGCGTGACGGCGATTTATGAGATCACGCCTGTCGGCGAAAGGAAGCTCGTCGACGATCTGCGCTATGGCGAGAAGACGATCGACGCCGCGGCGGGCGGCGGCGAGCTTGGCTTCTTCAAGCTGCGCTACAAGCTGCCGAAGGAAGACGAGTCGAAGCTGATCTCGACGCCCATCGGCGACGCACAGGCGGTCGAGAAGCTGTCGGCGGCGCCGGAGGATGTGCGCTTTTCGATCGCGGTCGCGGCTTTCGGGCAATTGTTGAAGGGCGCGCCCTATCTCGGCAAATACGACTATGACGACGTGATCGCGCTCGCCAAAGGCGCGAAAGGCGACGATCCGTTCGGCTATCGCTCGGAGTTTGTCAATCTGGCGCGGCTGGCGAAAACGGCGCGGCCGTGAAACCGGACCGCGAGCCTTCAGGCTCGCATTTTGGAGATGGCTGCGAGCCTGAAGGCTCGCGGTCCGCCTTCTCCCGCGGGCGGGAGAAGGTTACATGTGCGTTATGTCAAAGCGCATCTACCTCGACCACAACGCCACCTCGCCGCTGCGCCCGGAGGCCCGTGCGGCGATGCTGGCCGCCATGGAGGCGCCGGGCAACGCCTCCTCGGTCCATGCCGAAGGGCGGGCGGCGAAGGCGATTCTGGAACAGGCGCGCGTAGGGATCGCGAAGGGCCTGGGAACCGCCGCGCGCAACGTCACCTTCACGAGCGGCGCGACCGAGGCGGCCAATCTCGTTCTGACGCCGATGCTGCAGCGCGGCAAGGAATCCGCGCCGATGGAGGTTTTGCTCGTAGGCGCGGGGGAGCATCAGGCGGTTCTCGCAGGCAATCGGTTTCCTGCCCAGGCGGTCGAGCGCGTCGCCCTGACGCCTGAAGGCGCGCTGTCGCTCACGGCCCTCGACGCGGCGCTGGCGCGCCACGCCGGCAAGCGCATCGTGGTCGCGCTCCAGGCGGCAAATAACGAGACGGGCGTGATTCAGCCGGTGTGCGAAGCAGCCGGGCGGGTCCATGCGGCCGGCGGCTTCCTCGTCTGCGACGCCACCCAGGCGATTGGCAGGATCGAGACGACATTCCAGACATCCGGCGCGGATTTTTTGTTCTTTTCCTCACATAAGCTTGGCGGTCCTTTGGGGACCGGCGCGCTTGCCGCAACGCAGGATAACCTCCAAATATCGGATGTAATGCTTCGCGGCGGCGGGCAGGAGTTCGGCCGCAGGGCGGGCACCGAGAATGTCGCGGGAGTCGCTGGCTTTGCAGCCGCTTTCGAGGCCGCGTTGAGGACCATGACCGCTGAAAACGCCCGGCTCGGGCCGTTGCGCGATTTGCTCGAAAGGCGGATCGCGGAGATCGCCCCTCAGACCCGCTTTTTCGGGCGCGGCGCTCGCCGCGTCGCAACGACCAGCGCCTTCGCCCTTCCGGGCATCCCCGCGCATACGGCGTTGATGGCGCTGGATCTTTCGGGCGTCGCGGTCTCGAGCGGCTCCGCCTGCTCGTCGGGCAAGGTGCGCGAGTCGCATGTCCTTGCGGCCATGGGGGCCGAGGAAAAAGAGGCTTTGAGGGTCAGCCTGGGTTGGTCTACGTCCAAAGAGGATGTAGAACAGTTTGGAATGGTTCTTGCGGAGGTCGTGGACCGTATCAGGTCGCGGCGTTCCGTCGCCTAATCGGCGGAACCGGATCGGCCGGCGGGCCTTGAACCCGTCGTGACGAGGAGAAAGAGACGATGGCGGCTCGTCAGGAGACCGTTGCGCGCGTCGAGGAAATCGACGTCGACGCCTATAAGTATGGCTTTACGACGGAAATCGAGTCGGAGAAGGCTCCCAAGGGCCTGAGCGAGGATATCGTTCGCTTCATCTCCGCCAAGAAGAACGAACCCGAATGGCTGACCGAATGGCGCCTCGAGGCCTATCGCCGCTGGCTGACCATGGACGAACCCAACTGGGCGCGCGTCCACTATCCGCCGATCGACTATCAGGACCTCTATTATTACGCCGCGCCGAAATCGACGCCGGGACCGAAGTCGCTCGACGAGGTCGATCCCGAGCTTCTGCGCACCTATGAGAAGCTCGGCATTCCGCTGCGCGAGCAGGAGATTCTCGCCGGCGTCGAGACGCGCAAGGTCGCGGTGGACGCGGTGTTCGACTCCGTCTCGGTCGCGACGACCTTCAAGGAAGAGCTGGCCAAGGCGGGCGTGATCTTCTGCCCGATCTCGGAAGCCGTGAAGACGCATCCCGAGCTGGTTCGCAAATATCTCGGCTCGGTCGTCCCGACAACCGACAATTTCTACGCGACGCTCAACAGCGCCGTCTTCTCCGACGGCTCCTTCGTCTATGTGCCGAAGGGCGTGCGGTGTCCGATGGAGCTTTCCACCTATTTCCGCATCAACGAGCAGAAGACGGGACAATTCGAGCGCACGCTCATCATCGCAGACGAGGGCTCCTATGTGAGCTATCTCGAAGGCTGCACGGCGCCCAAGCGCGACGAGAACCAGCTTCATGCCGCCGTCGTGGAGCTGGTCGCGCTCGACGACGCTGAAATCAAATATTCGACGGTGCAGAACTGGTATCCCGGCGACAGCGAGGGCAAGGGCGGCATCTACAATTTCGTGACCAAGCGCGGCGACTGCCGCGGCCGTAACTCGCATATCTCATGGACGCAGGTGGAGACCGGCTCGGCCATCACCTGGAAATATCCGTCCTGCATCCTGCGCGGCGACGGCTCGCAGGGCGAGTTCTATTCGATCGCCGTGTCGAACGGCCATCAGCAGGTCGACAGCGGCACGAAGATGATCCATCTCGGCCGCAACACCAAGAGCCGCATCGTCTCCAAGGGCATTTCGGCCGGCAAGTCGCAGAACACCTATCGCGGGCAGGTTTCCGCGCATCGTAAAGCCGAAGGCGCCCGCAACTTCACGCAATGCGACAGCCTGCTGATCGGCCATGACTGCGGCGCGCATACGGTTCCCTATATCGAGTCGAAGAACCCGAGCGCGCAGTTCGAGCACGAGGCGACGACCTCGAAAATTTCCGAGGACCAGCTCTTCTACGCGCAGCAGCGCGGCCTCTCGGCGGAGGAGGCGACGGCGCTGATCGTCAACGGCTTCGTGCGCGACGTGCTGCAGCAATTGCCGATGGAGTTCGCGGTCGAGGCGCAGAAGCTGATCTCGATCTCGCTCGAGGGGAGCGTGGGGTGATGGGCGTGGATGTCGTTGGCGCACATGCGCATTCGTCCCGGCACGCGGCGGAACTCCACGGCGGCCAGACATGCGGCTGCATCTATTGCCTCGCGGTTTTTCTTCCGTCCGAAATCGCCGATTGGACCGACGACGACGATACGGCGCTCTGCCCGCGCTGCGGCATCGACTCAGTCCTTGGCGATCGCTCGGGTTTTCCCGTTGCCGACGACGATTTTCTTGCGGCGATGAAAGATCATTGGTTCGATCGAACCGTCACGATATGGAGCGCGAAATGAGCGGGCGTCTCGTTCAACTCTCTCTTCCCGAAAATCTTGCGGCGGAAATATCGGCTGCGGTCGAGCGCGGCGAATATGCGCGTGAAAACGACGCGCTCGTCGGCGCCGTCGAGGAGTGGCGCGCTCAGCGACAGGCCGAGGCAATCGGGACGGACGAACTGCGACGCCTCGTCCAGGAGGGGATCGAAAGCGGTCCCGGCCGATTCGAGAGTTTTGAAGACATTCGCGCGGAGGCGCGTCGTCGCTTTCATGGCGCATGAGCGGTGACGGAGCTTCGCCGCTCCCGCGCGAGCCGAGCAGGACCTGATCGAGATATGGAACTTCATCGCGAGAGAGAACGAGGCGGCCGCGGATCGAATCTTCGATTTGCTCGTGGCGAAATCCCAACTCGTCGCCCGGAGCCCTGCGATCGGGCGTCTGCGAAAGGAACTCGGAGACGGCGTTCGCAGCACTCTGGCGGGCTCCTGGGCCATCTTCTACCGCGTGCATCCCGATCACGTGGAAATTCTTCGCTACCTGCATACGCGTCGCCGCATGCCGGAAGTCCTGTAATGCGCCCATCTACCAATTGGCGAGGACTCGCATAATGCTCGAAATCAAGAACCTCCATGTTTCGGTCGGCGACCGGGAAATCCTCAAGGGCCTGACGCTCACCGTGAAGGACGGCGAGGTCGCCGCCATTATGGGGCCGAACGGCACGGGCAAGTCGACGCTCTCCTATGTGATCTCGGGCCGCGAGGGCTATGAGGTCACGGAAGGCGAGGTGCTGCTCGACGGCGAGAATATTCTCGATCTCGAGCCGCATGAACGCGCCGCCAAGGGAATATTCTTGGCGTTCCAATATCCGGTCGAAATCCCCGGCGTCGCGACCATGACCTTCCTCAAGGCGGCGATGAACGCCCAGCGCCGCTCGCGCGGCGAGGAGGAGCTGGCGACGCCCGAATTCATGAAGCGCGTCAAGGAGGCCTCGGCCAAGCTCGGCGTCTCCCAGGAGATGCTGCGCCGTCCGCTCAATTCCGGTTTCTCGGGCGGCGAGAAGAAGCGCATGGACATCCTCCAGATGACGCTGCTACAGCCGAAATTCGGCATTCTGGACGAGACGGACTCCGGTCTCGACATTGACGCGCTGCGCGTCGTCTCGGAAGGCGTCAATTCGCTGCGCGACCCGAAGCGCTCCTTCCTCGTCATCACGCACTATCAGCGGCTTCTCGACTACATCAAGCCGGACACGGTGCATGTGATGGCCAGGGGCGCGATCCAGCGCTCCGGCGGACCAGAGCTGGCGCTGGAGCTCGAAAAGCACGGCTATCACGAATATCTGGCCGATGAGGCGGCGTAAGCCATGATCAAGCTCGCGACCGAAACCGACGCGGCGCTCCTCTCGCTTTTCGAGGAGATGAAAGGCAGGGGCGCGGCCGGTCTGCGCCAGGCCGCCTGGGAGGATTTCGCCGCCAAAGGCCTGCCGAACCGGCGCGTCGAAGCCTGGCATTACACGGATCTCAAGGCGGCGCTCGCCAAGCCGGCGCCGATCGCCTCGGTCTTCGTGGCGGCGCTCGAGCTGCCGGACCGTCGCGGCGCGATCCGGCTGGTGACTCTCGACGGCGTTTTTCGCCCGGACCTCTCCGATCTCGCCGCGCTTCCGGAGGGCGTAAAGGTCCAGCCGCTGCGCGAGGCGCTGGCGCAAGGCGCCGCCGGGATCATGGCGCTCGTCGCCAGCAGCGACGTTCAGACGGACGACGCGATGGCGTCGCTCAACGCCGCGCTGATGCAGGACGGCGTCGTGCTGCGGATCGCCGGCGGCGTGGCGTTGGAACAAACCATCGAACTTGCGACTTTCGTGTCTTCCGAGGAGGCGCAGTCTAGCTTCACGCGCTCGCTCGTGATTCTCGGGAGGGACGCCAGGGTGACCATCATCGAGACGGCCGGCGCGCTCACGGCCGCGGCCGCGCAGGATAATCAGGCGCTTGTCCTGCGCCTCGCCGCCGGGGCGACGCTCGATCTCGTCACGCACGCCTCGGGGCAGGGCGACGCGCTGGTGCGCGTCATGAGCCTGCTCGCCCATCTCGACGAGGGGGCGCGCCTCAATTCCTATGCGCTGCTCGAAGGCGCGGGCCTGCTGCGCCGCCAGATCTTCGCGCGGCTCGACGGCGAGCGGGCCAAGGTGACGCTCAACGGCGCGACGCTCGCGAAGG
This sequence comes from Methylocystis sp. JAN1, assembly GCF_052186135.1. Lineage (GTDB taxonomy): Bacteria > Pseudomonadota > Alphaproteobacteria > Rhizobiales > Beijerinckiaceae > Methylocystis. The sequence continues at coordinate 2,426,290 of NZ_CP181499.1, forward strand.
GCCGCCAGCATGTCGACACGACTCTCGTTGTCGACCATGCTTTCCCCAACGGCGAGAGCCGCGAGCGCTTCCGCAACATTCTCGACGCGCAGGGCACGGGCGTTTTCCAGGGCAAGGTCGTCGTGCGGCCCGGCGCACAGAAGACCGACGGCGTCATGCAGTCCAAGGCGATCCTGCTTTCGGACGGCGCGACGATGAACAACAAGCCGGAGCTGGAGATTTTCGCCGACGACGTCCAATGCGGACACGGCGCGACCTGCGGGCGGCTGGACAAGGACCAGCTTTTCTATCTGATGGCGCGCGGCGTTCCGCGCGCGGAAGCTGAGTCGCTTCTGATCGAGGGCTTTGCCAACGAAGCCTTCGAAGGGCTGGAAAACGAGGCGTTGCGCGGCTTCCTCGCCACGCGCATTTCCTCCTGGCTACAGGCGAGGTCGCGATGAACCAGCACGCGCCCGTGACCCTTTACGACGTCGAAAAAATCCGCTCGGATTTCCCGATCCTGGCCGAAAAGCCCTACGGCAAGCCGCTCGCCTACCTGGACAACGCCGCTTCGGCGCAGAAGCCGCACGCGGTGACCGAGCGGCTGACGCATTTCTACGAACACGAATACGCCAATGTGCATCGCGGCCTGCACTATCTCGCCAACGCGGCGACCGAAGGCTATGAGGGCGCGCGCGAGACGGTCCGTCGTTTCCTGAACGCCGAATCCACCGACGAGATCATCTTCACCCGCGGCGCGACGGAAGCGCTCAATCTCGTCGCCGCCTCCTACGGGCTCGCCCATATCCGCGAGGGCGACGAAATCATCCTTTCGCTGATGGAGCACCACTCCAACATCGTGCCATGGCATTTCCTGCGCGAGCGCAAGGGCGCCGTCATCAAGTGGATCGTGCCCGACGACGACGGCGTCATCGACCTCGACGCCTTCGGGAAGATGTTCACGGATCGCACCAGGATGGTCGCGATCACGCATATGTCCAACGTCGTCGGCGCGCCGACGCCGATCGCCGACATTGCCCGCATCGCCCACGCCCACGGCGTTCCGGTCTGCGTGGACGGATCACAGGGCGCCGTGCATCTCGGCGTGGACGTGCAGGAACTGGACGTCGATTTTTACATCGTCACCGGCCATAAGCTCTACGGCCCGACGGGCGTCGGCGCGCTGTACGGCAAGCGGAAATGGCTTGAAAACCTGCCGCCCTTCGCCGGCGGCGGCGAGATGATCGAGACCGTCACGCGCGATACGGTGACCTACAACGCGCCGCCCCATCGCTTCGAGGCCGGCACCCCGCCGATCGCGCAGGCCGTGGGTCTCGCCGCCGCGCTCGACTACGTGGAGAGCATCGGCAAGGGCGCGATCCGCGCGCATGAGGCCCAGCTGACGGCCTACGCCCAGCAACGGCTTTCGGAAATCGAAGGGCTGCGCATTTTCGGCGCAGCCCCCGACAAGGGTCCGATCGTCGCCTTCGAGATGGCGGCCGCCCACGCCCATGACATTGCGACGATCATCGACCGTTCAGGCGTCGCCGTGCGCGCGGGCACCCATTGCGCCATGCCGCTCCTGACCCATTTCGGGGTCACCTCGACCTGCCGGGCTTCCTTCGCGCTCTACAATACGCGCGACGAGATCGACCGCCTGGCAGAGGCCTTGCTAAAAGCACAAAAACTTTTCGCGTGAGGAGGTTCACGTGCTGATGACCGACGCTCTCAAGACAAGCGAAACGGAAGTCGTGGCGGAGGACGACCACGTCGAAGGGGCGGGCGAGAGCGCGCGCCTGACCGACGACATCGTCAAGGCGCTCAAGACCGTCTACGATCCGGAAATCCCGGCCGATATCTACGAGTTGGGCCTCGTCTACGGGATCGACGTTTCGGACGACGGCGCCGTTGAAATCGACATGACGCTGACCGCGCCCGGCTGTCCCGTCGCGGGGGAAATGCCCATATGGGTGAAAAACGCCGTTAGCGCCGTGCCGGGCGTGTCCGACGTCAAGGTCAATCTCGTATTCGATCCGCCCTGGGATCAAAGCCGCATGTCCGACGAGGCGCGCGTCACGCTCGACATGTTCTGAACGAAAGGCGCCAAGGCAGGCGCCGGGACGGTCATGTTTGCTCCGCAGTTGAAGCCCAAGGTGCTGGAAACCGCGCTTTATGTCGATGACCTCGAGAGGGCGGGGCGGTTCTATGGCGACACGTTGGGGCTCGCCCCCATGGCGCAGGACAGCCGCATGTGGGCGATGGATTGCGGACCGGCGAGCGTGCTGCTTCTCTTCAGGCGGGGCGCGACGCTTGAGCCGGTCGAGCTTGCCGGAGGCCGCATTCCGCCGCATGACGGGCATGGGCCGGCGCATCTCGCCTTCGCGATCGAGGCGGAGGATCTGCCTGCATGGAAAACGCGCCTGGCCGATTGCGGGGTGGCGATCGAAGCGACGATGAAATGGCCGCGCGGCGGCGAGAGCCTTTATTTCCGCGACCCGGATAACCACCTTGTAGAGCTGGCGTCGCCCGGCGTTTGGGCCAACTTCTGAGGAACAAAAATATGTCTTTGCCGAAGCTCAGCGTGATGACCGTGAGCCCCGCCGCAGCCGAACGCGTGCGCGGCCTGCTGGCCAACGCCGTCGCGGGCGCAGGCCTGCGGGTTTCGATCGAGAAGGGCGGTTGCGCCGGGATGTCCTACAAGATGGACATCTCGGAGCCGCGGAGGGGCGACGAGGTCATCGACTTCGAGGGCGGCCGCGTAATCGTCGACGCCAAGGCCGTTCTCTACCTTCTAGGCACGACGATGGACGTGAAAAACGACAGGTTCTCTTCGAGCTTCGTTTTCGAAAATCCAAACCAGACATCCGCCTGCGGATGCGGAGAGAGCGTCGAATTGAAGCCGGCCGACCCCGCACAGCTCGAATCGGCGTAGCGTCATAAACCACGCATTAACGCTGATGATGCGTTTCCATTTTCGCGCAACTGAGAAATAGCGTTTTTTTCAGCATCGGCCGCCAAAGCTTCACCCCGCGCCTGTCGTGCATGCGTCGTGGAGTGGCCGATGTCGTCTTTCAAATCGCCTGTTGTCGCGTCGAGCGTCGCCTTGCTCGCCGCCTTGTCCCTTGCGCCAACGCAAGGCTGGGCGCGCGACGGCCGCGGCAATGGCGGACAGGACATCATCTATGAACTGTCGCCCCTGTCGGCCGAATCGTCCCGGGACATCATCTACGAGATGCCGCCGCTGAGACCGGTGAAGGGCGCGACCGCTCAGACGCTCAAACCGGCTTCGAAGCCCGCCCAGACGGCGGAGCCCGCTCTCGCCGCCAAACCCGCGCCAGCGCCGGTGAAGGAAGCCGCGCCCATCCAGCCCCCGGCGCAGCCGGCCCCCGTCGCGGAAGCGCCGAAGCCGATAGAGGCGCCGCAACCGCCAGTCGCCGAGGCGCCCAAAGCCGTCGAAACGCAACCGGTCGCCGAAGCTCCGGCGCTCGCGCCGTCGGAAATTCCTGCGCCGGAAGCCGTCGCCCAGGAAGCCGCTCCCGCGATTCCGCCCTCGGAAGCGGCGCCGCCCACTGCATCACGAATTGCGAACGAGCCGGCGCTCGCGCCCGCGGCGCAGCCGGTCCTCGCCGAGGCGCCCGCCATTGTCGAGCCGGCGCCGATCGGCCCGCCGGTTATGAGCGTCAATCGGCCGCAGAAAGCGCTCGCCGCGCTCAAAGCTCCGGCCGTCGCCTTTGCCGCTCATGGCGTCGCGCTCCAGGGCGACTCGCCGGCCCCGAGCCTCGCGCCGAGGCTGCATTCGCTTGCGCCCGAACCAGCGCCATCGGTCCTTGCCGCTCAGCCGGCCGCGGAGCCAAAGCCCGAGACTGAGCCGCAACCGCAGGCGCAGACGCCGTCCGACGCGTCGGTCGATCCGGCCGCGGCGCAGGCCGCCTCGGATGCGCGTATCGCCGGGCTCCTCGCGGAGGGTCTCGTCGGCCCGGTGGAAGTGCGCATCGGCGACCGCGCGACCATGTGGCTGCCCGCGGGCCGCGTTTTCCTTCCGCTGGAGACGGCGCACAAACTCGCTCAGGAAGCCGGCCTCGAATGGCGTCCGGGCCTGCAGGGAATGGTGGCGCCCGCCGGCGGCAAGCTCGAATGGCTCGCGCCGGTCGAATTGCTCGACGACGGCTACATCAGGACGGACGACGCGGCGGCGCTACGGCCCGACCGGCTCCTCGCAGCGTTTCAGGCGAGCTTGCCGGAAGTGAACGCGCAGCGCGCCCGCGCCGGCCAACCGCCCGTCATGCTCGACGGCTGGCTATCGCCGCCGGCGCTCAACGAAAAGCATCGCCTGGCGGATTGCGTGAATATCTCGACGCAGAACGAACAGGGCGGCCCCGACAAATTCTTCAATTGCGAGGCTTGGGCGCTTGGCCGGCAGGGCGCGATCAAGATCGGCCTGGCGGATGGGGCGGAAGGCGCGGCGGAGCTGAAGGACGAAGCAGCGGCGCTCGCCGACACGATCGTTTTCGATCGCGGCAAAACCTATGAGGAATTCGACGCCGCCGCCGACAAGACGGCCCCTTACGCCGCCGCAGACTTGTTGACGCGCGACGTCACGGCCACGGCGGCGCCGTCGGCTCCGGCGACGGAGGAGGGCGCGCCGGGGGCGTCGGCCGATCTCGTCTCGAGCCTGTTCTACCCGGCGGTGTTCGGCGCAGGGGCGCTGGCCCTATACGCCCTTGCCAAGCGCCGTCGCGACGCGCGGAAGGACGACGAGGCGCGCTCCGCGACGGCTCCCGCGCCGACGCCGGTCGAAAAGGAGCCTGAGCCGCGCGGCGCGCCCGAAGCGCCCGTGGCCGCGATGGAGGAGCCGGCCGCGCCCGCGCCCTCTCTCCTGGCGCGGCTGCTGCCGACGCTTTACGCGCGCTTGGCCAAGAAGGCCGATGTCGCGCCAAAGCCGGAGGTTCTCGCCGACGCGCTCGCGCCCGCGGTCTCGAAGGCGGAGCCTGTCGTCAAGGAGAAGCCGGAATCGTCCGCCGGCGGCCTGATGGGCAAGATCGCGGCCTTGCGTTCGCGCCTCTCGGAAGCGCCGAAGCAAACCTCCCCGCTGGTGGCGAGCGCGACAGCCAGCGACGCCGAGGAGCCGGTTTCCGCGCTCAAGAAACTCGCGGCAAGGATGCGCCGCGCCTCGGAAGAGCCTGCGCCGGCGCCTGTGAACGTCTCGCGGGTCATGCGTTCGCCCCGCGGCGCCGCCGCGGCGGCCGTGATCCAGAATGTCGCCGAGCCGCTGGTCGTGGAAACGGAGAGGGTGCGGCTCGCGGAGCCGGATACCGCTCTCCCGGAGCCGGAGCTCGTCGCGCCGGCCCCGGCGATGGAGCAAGCGCGGGAGGCGGATATCGCACCGTCGCCCGCGATCCCTGAAAAGCCGCCGGGTCCACAGTCCATGTTCGACGAAGACGATTTCAGTCTCGTCGAGCCGGGGGATGTCGAAGCGGCGTCGAGCGCGCGGGACGCCTCGCGCAACAGGCGCGCCACCGACCTCTGAAACAGAGCGCCTCCTTCCGGGGGCGATCATCTTAGCGCCCATGCCGAAAGCGCAGCGGCGACGTCGCCATTGCATTTATGATCCCAGCCCGACGGCGGCGGCGGCTCGTCTTCAATACCGGCGGGCTTCCCACGGCCAGGAACGCTGGACCTGGCGCGGATCTCCTGCGATTGGCGCACGGCCCCGGGCTGAAATCGGGCGCGAGGAGCCGCTCTGCGTCCCGCTCTCGCCGCCGCGATTCACAGCAAATACGAACACGCCCATAACCGTCTGTTTTCTAAGGGCCCTCATCCGCTTGCGCAACTGGCGGCGCCCTCTCGAATCGTCTATATCGAGATGATCAGGAATTACCCGGATTGGCGCGCCCTTGGCCGACGACGACAAGAAAAAAGACGAACCCGAAAAGCACGGCTCGGACATCAAGCCCGTCTCCATCGCAGACGAGATGAAGCGCAGCTATCTCGATTACGCGATGAGCGTGATCGTCAGCCGCGCATTGCCCGACGTTCGCGACGGCCTCAAGCCCGTGCATCGGCGCATCCTGTTCTCGATGAACGAGAACGGGCACACGCCCGACAAGCCTTACGTGAAGTCGGCGCGCATCGTCGGCGACGTGATGGGTAAATATCACCCGCATGGCGACGCGGCGATTTACGACGCGCTGGTGCGCATGGCGCAGCCCTTCTCGATGCGGCTCATGCTCGTGGACGGGCAGGGCAATTTCGGCTCGGTCGACAACGATCCGCCAGCGGCGATGCGCTACACCGAGTCGCGCCTCGCCAAGCCGGCGCTCGCGCTGCTCGAAGACATCGACGAAGGCACGGTCGACTTCCAACCGAATTATGACGGCAAGGAACATGAGCCGACCGTTCTTCCGGCCCGCTTTCCGAACCTGCTCGTCAACGGCGCCGGCGGCATCGCCGTGGGCATGGCGACGAACATTCCGCCCCACAATCTCGGCGAAGTCATCGACGCCTGCATCGCGCTGATCGATCGGCCGGACATGACGGTCGCCGAGCTGATGGAGATCGTGCCCGGCCCGGATTTCCCGACAGCCGCGACGATCCTCGGGCGCGGCGGCATCCGCAACGCCTACGCCACGGGCCGCGGCTCGATCATCATGCGCGCGAAAGCCGAGATCGAGACGCTGCGCAAGGAGCGCGAGGCGATCATCTTCACCGAGATACCCTATCAGGTGAACAAGGCCGCGCTGATCGAACGCATCGCGGAGCTGGTCAAGGAAAAGAAGATCGAAGGCATCGCCGATTTGCGCGACGAATCCGACCGCGACGGCATGCGCATCGTGGTGGAGTTGAAGCGCGAGGCGGTCGCGGACGTCGTGCTGAATCAGCTCTGGCGCCACACCGCGCTGCAATCGAGCTTCGCGGTGAACATGATTGCGCTCAATGGCGGCCGGCCCGAGCTGATGACGCTCCATGACGTGCTGCGCGCCTTCGTGGATTTCCGCGAGACGGTCGTCACCCGCCGCACCAAGTTCCGCCTCGGCAAGGCCCGCGACAATGCGCATTTGCAGGTCGGCCTCGCCATTGCGGTCGCGAATATCGACGAAGTGATCCGCCTTATCCGCAACTCGCCCGACGCCGCCGCCGCGCGCGAGGCGTTGATGGCGCGCGACTGGCCGGCGAAGGACATGGCGCCGCTCGTCGAGCTCATCGCCGATCCGCGCCACAAGCTGTCGCATGACGGCACGATCCGCCTCTCCGAGGCGCAGGCCCGCGCCATTCTCGATCTGCGCCTGCAGCGCCTCACGGCTCTGGGCCGCGAGGAGATTGCGGAAGCCCTCAACAAGCTCGCCGCCGAGATCGCGGAATATCTCGACATTCTCGGCTCGCGCGAGAAGCTCTTCGGCATCGTGAAGGACGAGATGAGCGCGGTGAAGGAGGCCTACGCTACGCCGCGCCGCACGGAGATCCTCGACTCCGACGGCGATGTGGAGGACGAAGACCTCATTGCCCGCGAGGACATGGTCGTCACCGTATCCCACGCCGGCTACATCAAGCGTGTGCCGCTCTCGACCTATCGCGCGCAAAGGCGCGGCGGCAAGGGCCGCTCCGGCATGCAGATGAAGGAGGAGGATTTCGTCCACCGGCTCTTCGTGGCGAACACCCACACGCCGGTGCTGTTCTTCTCCTCGCGCGGCAAGGCCTATAAGGAGAAAGTCTGGCGGTTGCCGCTTGCCGCGCCGCAGGCGCGCGGCAAGGCGCTCGTCAACATGCTGCCGCTGGAGCCCGGCGAGCGCATCACCACCATCATGCCGCTGCCCGAGGATGAATCGAGCTGGGAGACCCTCGACGCCATTTTCGCGACGACGGGCGGCACAGTGAGGCGCAACAAGCTTTCCGACTTCGTCGACGTGCGCCGCAACGGCCTGATCGCCATGAAGCTCGACGAGGGCGAGGCGATCGTCGACGTCGCGACGGCGAGCGAGAATGACGACATTCTGTTGACGACGCGCGAGGGCCAGTGCATCCGCTTCGCCGTGCCGGAAGTGCGCGTCTTCCAGGGCCGCACCTCGATGGGCGTGCGCGGCGTGGCGCTCGCCGAGGGCGACAGGGTGATCTCGCTCTCCATTCTGAAGCACTTTGAGGCGACAGGCGACGAGCGCGCCGCCTATCTCAAGAAGGCCAGCGCCCTGCGCCGCCGCATGGGCGAGGATGTGGCGCCGGACGCGGGCGCGGAGACGGAGGAGGGGGCCGCCGTCGCCGTCGAACTCTCCGACGAGCGCTTCGCCGCCATGCAGGCGGCCGAGCAGATCATCCTGACCGTCTCGGAAAACGGCTACGGCAAGCGCACCTCGTCTTACGAGTACCGCATTACGGGCCGCGGCGGCAAAGGCATCGTCGCCATGGCGGTGAACGCCCGCAACGGCAAGCTGGTGGCCTCGTTCCCCGTGGGTCAGGATGACGAGATCATGCTCGTCACCGATGGCGGCCAGCTTATCCGCTGCCCGGTGGAAGGCATCCGCATCGCCGGGCGCGGGACGCAGGGCGTGATCGTCTTCGACACGGCCGAGGACGAGCGCGTGGTGTCGGTGGAGCATATCGGGGATGTGGGCGAGGGGGATGAGGGCGAGGGGGCTTGAGTCCTTCGCCCTCCCATCCAGCGGTTAAGCATCGCGCGCTTTTGGCCCGGGGAAGTTGCTCTGCGCGCCGGGATTGTTAACGACTTCGTCACCTCTCGCGCCGAATCTCGCTCCGAGAAGAAGAGACCCGGGGAGCGGATATGCTGGCATCAGCGCGCAAATTCATGCAGGACGAGACCGGCGCCACCGCGATCGAATATTCTCTGATGGCGAGCATTATCGCCCTCGCGATCGTCGCTGGCGCGAAAGCCGTCGGCACCAGTCTCTCGACGACCTTCCCGAAGGTGACGGGCAATCTCGCCTGAGCTTGCTGATCGGCGTCAGCGCCCGGGACCAAGGTCGCTCACGCCGGCGTTCGCCCGTTTACCCTGGTTCAGGGAAGACGCCCCCTTGCTCTCGGCCCTGTAACCCCGTAAAAGCCCGCCGCGCGCGGGCGGAGGACCCGCTCAGACGGAACGGGGACCATGGCCAAGGAAAAATTCTCTCGCACGAAGCCGCACTGCAACATCGGGACGATTGGGCACGTCGACCATGGCAAGACGTCCTTGACGGCGGCGATCACGAAGGTTCTGGCGGAGACGGGCGGGGCGACGTTCACGGCCTACGACCAGATCGACAAGGCTCCGGAAGAGAAGGCGCGCGGCATCACGATTTCGACGGCGCATGTCGAATATGAGACGCAGAACCGCCATTACGCGCATGTCGACTGCCCCGGCCACGCGGACTATGTGAAGAACATGATCACCGGCGCGGCGCAGATGGACGGCGCGATCCTGGTGGTGTCGGCCGCCGACGGCCCGATGCCGCAGACGCGCGAGCACATTCTGCTCGCCCGCCAGGTCGGCGTTCCGGCGCTGGTCGTGTTCCTCAACAAGGTCGACATGGTCGACGATCCGGAGCTGCTGGAGCTCGTTGAGCTTGAGGTGCGCGAGCTTCTGTCGAAGTATGATTTCCCCGGCGACGACATTCCGATCGTGAAGGGTTCGGCGCTGTGCGCGCTGGAGAACAAGTCTCCTGAGCTGGGCCATGACGCGATCCTGAAGCTGATGGCGGAAGTCGACCGCTACATTCCGCAGCCGGAGCGTCCGAAGGATCAGCCCTTCCTGATGCCGGTCGAGGACGTGTTCTCGATTTCGGGGCGCGGCACGGTGGTGACGGGCCGCATCGAGCGCGGCGTGATCAAGGTGGGCGAGGAAGTCGAGATCGTCGGCATCCGCCCGACGACGAAGTCGACGGTGACGGGCGTCGAGATGTTCCGCAAGCTCTTGGATCAGGGCGAGGCGGGCGACAATGTCGGCTGCCTGCTGCGCGGCACGAAGCGCGAGGACGTGGAGCGCGGCCAGGTTCTGTGCAAGCCGGGTTCGGTGAAGCCGCACACGAAGTTCAAGGCCGAGGCCTATATCCTGACGAAGGACGAAGGCGGCCGCCATACGCCGTTCTTCACCAACTACCGCCCGCAGTTTTATTTCCGCACGACGGACGTGACGGGCATCGTGACGCTCCCCGAGGGCGTCGAGATGGTGATGCCGGGCGACAATGTGACGATGGAAGTGAACCTGATCGTTCCGGTCGCGATGGAGGAGAAGCTGCGCTTCGCCATCCGCGAAGGCGGCCGCACCGTTGGAGCAGGTGTGGTGGCTTCGATTATCGAATAATCGAAGCCAATACGCCGTTGCGACAACGGTTTTGAAGATGCGCAAGTGCGGCAGGTTGCGGCGCGGGCGTCGTCGCCAGCATCATCGAGTAATTGAGGCGACCGCCCCAAACACCGAAAAAGCGCGGTTCGCCGCGCTTTTTTTGTTTCCCCGGAGAGGCTGGATGAAGAAGCACGAACTCGTCTCGCTCGAAGAGAAGCATAAAGGCTGGGCGAGCCTCTGCGTCGCCCATATCCGGCTGCCGGACGGAAAAGTCATCGCCCGCGAGATCGAGGATCACGGTTCCGCCGTCGCGGTGCTGCCTTACGACCCGGAGCGCAAGACGGTCGTGCTGGTGGAGCAGTTCCGCCCGGCGCCGTTTCTGACCGGCGCGCAGGATCATACGCTCGAGGTCGTCGCCGGCATTGTCGACGAAACCGCTTGCGCCGCCGCCGCCCGGCGGGAAGCGCTCGAAGAAGCGGGATTGCAACTCGACGCGCTGGAACATGTGGCGACGGCCTGGACCATGCCCGGAATTTCGACGGAGAAGCTCACGCTTTACCTCGCGCCCTATTCGCGCGCGGACCGCGTGGCGGAAGGCGGCGGGGTCGACGCGGAGGACGAAAACATCCGGGTGATCGAAATGGGCGTTGCGGATTTCGTTGCGCTGATGGCGGCGGGCGACCTCGTGGACCTGAAGTCGCTTGCGCTGGGGCAGGCGCTGCAACTGCGTCATCCTGAATTGCTTGCTTGATAAGTTCTATCGACAGGACCCGGTGACCCCCGGCGCCAGCAGCGCCGCTTGGCAGACGCTTCGGGTCTGGAAATCGTCCATCATCTTTCGGGTTATGACAGTGGTCGACCCAGGATAGTTCTGAACGGGGACTTTGCTCCCGCCCGGACCGGAGGCGAATTCTTCGAAATATCCGTTATTTCCCTGTGCGCCCGGCGGTATGCCAGGATGGCGCGTCTTGTTCCTTGCGAGCGCGGGCGCGCCAAGGAGGGCGAGGGCGCCGATCGTCGCCACGATGGTCAGGAACCGCCTCATTTGCGAGCCTCCTTCAGATCGCGTTGCGTTTAGGCATCGCCGAAACGCAGCAAGGTGATCGCCTTCATTGGTTTGGAGCCAAATTGGTTTCGAGTCAGGGCTTCATGCGAAGACCGGTTTCGTTTCGGCGTCCCCATATATAGGCGCGTTTCGATCAAGCCGGCGAGGGCGAGGTCGCGGCCTCCACTGTCACTTCGACGATCTCCGGCGGGCGCATGAAGCGGAGGGGCAGGATCGACTCGCCGAGGCCTCCGGAGATGACGAGATGGCGTCCGTCTTCGACGTAATGACCGTAAACCTGAGCGGTCCGATAACGCAATTCCGCGACGATCGGGCCGAGGAGAGGCAGGTTCACCTGCCCGCCATGCGTATGACCGCAGAGCGTCAGCGAGACGCGCCTCGGCACGCGGCGGAAGATGAAAGGCTCGTGGGCCAGCAGGATCGCAGGCGCGTCGTCGGATACGAGCCGCAGCGTCGCGTCGAGATCGTCGCGCCCGCGCCAGCCGATGGCCCTGCCCATATATGTCGCCATCTGGTCGCCGAGGCCGAGAAGCCAGAAGGGCTGGCCGTTCTTCGTCAGCCGGAGCGCATCGTTCTCATAGACCCGCGCCCCCATCTGCTTCAGAGCGCGCCGCGCGCTTTCGGCGTCGTCGCCGGGGTCGCTGGCGAGCGGGCCATGCCACCAGTCGTGATTGCCGAGCACGGCGTGAACGCCAAGCGGCGCCTTCAATTCGGAGAGCGCCTCCGCCCATTGCTCGGGCAGGACCGGCCCTTCGACGAGATGCGTGCCGGCTGAAAAATCGCCGAGCAGCGCGACGAGATCCGGCTCCAGGGCATTGGTGACCTTCGCGATCTTGCGGATGCGCGCGGCCGGCATCCAGGGATCGCAGGCGTGCAGATCGGCGATGATGGCGATGCGCAGGCTCAGGCCCTTCGGCCAGTCCCGAGGGGCGACCCGATAACGCGTGACGTCGAGAAGGAAATTGGGCTCGACGGCGACGGAGTAGGCTCCAAGGCCGAGCCCCGCGAGCGCGAGCCCGGCCGGCATGCGCAAAAGAGCCCGGCGGCTGATCATCGAGACATTCCTGACGGCGCCTTCAGGTCGCCCGGCAGGGGTCTTGTATCAGGCCGCGAGGTCTTCGCCCAGCGGGAGCCAGCCGGGCTGGAACTCTTCCTTCTCTTCTTCGGGGAGGCGGGCGACTTCGAGCGCGGCGGCGACGGCGGAAATGCCGATTTCACGATAAAGGCGGGCGAGAAGCTCCTGCGGATGACCGCCGAACTGCGACACGGGAAACTCGATCGAATACTTGTCCGACATGACGGGCCTCGACGCTTTTACTCTTGGATAACGCAGGTTGAACAGGACGCTCGAATTTCGCCGCATTCGCTTAATGCGAGGCTAACGAAACGACGTTCCTCCGCGATCGAAGGCGATTTTCTGCATCGTTGCATTTCACGTCGCATTTCGCGAAAAATGGCGAGTCGCCGTCCCTTCGCGGCGGAGTTAACGCTGGACCGCCTCTCCTCATGCGCCGAACACTGCCGCCGGAGCCCTGGTCGCAAGCCGCCTTGTGGAGCCGCTACGTCGCTTTCTTCGGAGCGGTGGTGGCGCTCCTGTCCGTGCTTTTCGTGCGCCTCAACGTGATGTCGCCCGTTTCGGCGCTCGCATGCCTGGGATCGGCGGTCGCCCTCGCGCTGGTTGCGCTGCTTCTCGTCTGTGCGGCGAGCGTCGCCATCTGGCGGTCGGGGAGGCGCGGCGTGGGCGCCGCGGTCGGGGCCGCGGTCGTCGCGCTTCTCACGCTCGCCTATCCGGCCTATCTCGCCGTCGAGGCCGTGCGTCTGCCGGTCCTTTCCGACATTTCGACCGATGTCGCCAATCCGCCTTACTTTTCGCTCTCCCGCGCCGCCTATGAGGCGCGAAAGGGTTTTCAGCCAAAGGGATTGCCCCAGAAGGCTCGCGAGGCGCAGCGCTCGGCCTATCCGGACGTCGAGCCGATTGTGGTCGACCTGGACTCCGACGAAGCCTTCGCGCTGGTGCTGAAGACGGCGAAGGCGGTCGGCTGGCGGGTCGTCGACCAGCGGCCGCCGGGGGGGCGCACGGGGGAGGGACACGCCGACTTCCTCGACAGGACGCTCATCATGGGCTTCGACGAGGATGTGACGGTGCGGCTCAAGCCGCTACCGGGCCAGACACGCATCGACCTCCGCTCGGCCTCGCGCTACGGCCGTCACGATTTCGGTGCGAACGCCAAGCGAATTACGGCTTTCGCGGACGAGTTGCAGACCCAGCTCGACGCGCGGTGACGCGGAAAGCCGTCCCTCCTCTTTACGGGAGGGCCGGGGCCGCCGACAAAGACGAGGCCGGGTCTATGAGGATGCGAGCCTGAAGGCGCGGCGGTCCAGCGGCGCCTTTTGGACCGCAGGGGAATCGCATTTGACGAAATGAGGTAGCGCGGGGCGTTGGAATGGATTCTGTCATTGGTTCTGATTCGCGAGGAGCCGATGAGCCTGTTGATCACGATCTTGCGGGATGTTCCCGATCCGCGGAGCGGCAACGCCACCCGTCACGAGTTGCTGGATATTCTGATGATTGCGCTGACGGCGTCGATCTGCGGCTGCGAGGGCTGCGTCGAATTTGCCGACTTCGCGGAGGACCGGGAGGAGCTGTTCCGGGAGTTCCTGAGCCTTGAGAACGGCTTGCCGAGCCACGACACGTTCTCGCGACTGTTCCGGCAGATCGATCCGGAGGCGCTGGCAGCCTGTTTCGGGCGCTTTCTGGAGGCGCTGGGAGAGGATGGCGCCGGCGTCGTCGCCATCGACGGCAAGACGCTGCGCCGCTCCTTCGACAAAGCCAAAGGCGCCTCGGCGCTGCATGTGGTGACGGCCTTCGCCGCCGACGCCAAGCTGGTCATCGGCCAGAAGGCGGTGACGGACGGCGGCAACGAGATCACCGCGGCGCGGGCGCTGATCGACCTGCTCGACCTGACCGGCGCGCTGGTGACCGCCGACGCCATCCACTGCAACGCCCCGACGGCGCAGAAAGTGCTTGATCGCGGCGGCGACTGGCTGTTCGCGCTCAAGGCCAATCGCCCGGCGACGCTCGAGGATGTCGAGACGTTTTTCGCCGACCCTGCGTCCGTCGTCGCCGAGACCTTCGAGACGACGGACGCCGATCATGGCCGGGTGGAAACGCGCCGCCACGCGGTCGTTCACGATGTCGGCTGGCTGTTTCCAAAGGGCGACAAGGATCGCCCGGCGATGCCGGGGCTTTCGACCATCGGGCGGATCGATGCAAGGGTCGAGCGCGAGGGCAGGACCACGCGATCTTGCCGCTATTACCTGTCTTCCGCGAAGCTGTCCGCCGAAGCTTTCGCCAGGGCGGTCCGCGCCCACTGGAGCATCGAGAACGGCGTGCACTGGGTGCTGGACGTGACCTTCGACGAGGACAGGGCCCGTAACCGCAAGGACAACGGGGCGGAAAATCTCGCGACCATCCGCAAGCTCGCCCTCAATGTCCTCAAACGCTCACGGCCCGAAATCTCCATCCGCCGGAAGCGAAAACGCTCGGGATGGTCCGACGCCTTCGCCAGATCCGTCCTCGGTCAAATGCGATAGCCCTGTTTGGACCGCCGCCTCTCTCGTTTTTAACCGGCGACTCTGGTATTGTTCCGCTCGTTCTCCAGATAACGGGCGGGAGGCCGAGAACAGCCGATGGCGAACGCAGGCGACGGCGCGAACGCGGCTCATGCCGTTCCGAATTTCACCCGCGAGGAAGAGCTTCACGCCCTGCGCGAAATGCTGCTGATCCGCCGTTTCGAGGAGAAGGCGGGCCAGCTCTACGGCATGGGCGTCGTCGCGGGCTTCTGCCACCTCTATATCGGCCAGGAAGCCGTGGTCGTCGGCGCCAAGATGGCCGCGCGCGAGGGCGATCAGTTCACGACCAGCTATCGCGACCATGGACATATGCTCGCCAGCGGCATGGACGCCAAGGGCGTCATGGCGGAACTCGCCGGAAAGCGCGGGGGCTACTCCAAGGGCAAGGGCGGCTCCATGCACATGTTCTCGCATGAGAAAGCCTTTTACGGCGGGCACGGAATCGTCGGCGCTCCGGCGCCCATCGGCGCGGGCGTCGCGCTCGCCAACGCCTATCGCGGCGACGGCAAGGTGTCGCTGACCTTTTTCGGCGAGGGCGCGGCGAATCAGGGCCAGGTCTACGAGACCTTCAACATCGCGGCCCTGTGGAAGCTGCCGGTGGTCTTCATTGTCGAGAACAATCGCTATGCCATGGGCACGTCGCTGACGCGCGCGGCGGCGCAGACGGATTTCGCCATGCGCGGCGCCGCCTTCGGCATTCCCGGCCATCAGATCGACGGCATGGACGTTCGGGTGGTGCGCGCGTCGGCGGCCGAGGCGCTGGACTGGTGCCGCTCGGGCAAGGGGCCCTATCTCCTCGAAGTGCAGACCTACCGCTATCGCGGCCATTCAATGTCCGAC